>DZAU01000068.1:0-6234 GCA_022729635.1 Flavobacterium psychrophilum | reverse complement strand
GGATTAGTCGGTGCGCATTTACTACTTCATTTAGTTGAAAATGGAGAAGTTGTTCGGTCAATATATCGAAATGCGGAAACTGTCGAAAAAACGAAATCATTATTTTCTCTTTTTAAAAAAGAATCCCTTTTTGAAAAAATAGACTGGATTCCGGCTGATATTACTGATGTTTCTTCTTTAGAAACTGCTTTCAAAAACATTGATTATGTGTATCATTGCGCCGCTTTAATTTCTTTTAATCCAAAAGATGAAGAGTTATTGCGAAAAATAAATATTGAAGGAACGGCAAATATTGTCAATTTTTGTATTGCCAATGGGGTGAAAAAGCTGTGTTTTGTGAGTTCAATTTCGGCGCTTGGCGATTTGAAGGGAAACGAAAAAATTATTACCGAAGAAACCGAATGGAATCCTGAAAAACCACATAGCGATTATGCCATTTCTAAATATGGCGCCGAAATGGAAATTTGGCGTGGGCAACAAGAAGGTTTAAATACGGTAATTGTAAATCCCGGAGTTATCCTTGGTTCCAGAATTTGGGAAGAAGGAAGCGGAACTATTTTTAAGAAAATTGAAAGCGGATTGTCTTTTTATACAAAAGGAACAACAGGATTTGTATCCGTTACTGATGTAGTGAAAATTATGGTACAATTAATGAAAAGCGAAGTGAACAACGAGAGATTTACACTCATTGCCCAGAATATTGTCTTTCAGGATTTGTTTAATTCAATTGCCGATGCGCTGAATATAAAAAGACCATCCATTTATGTAAGCCCAATATTTATTGGCGTTTTTTGCCGAATCGATTGGTTTTTGGCGGGGCTTTTTTTTAGAAAAAGAAAATTAGACCGAGCTACTGCCAAAGCTTCCTTTTCGAAAAAATTATTTTCTAACGAAAAAATTAAAACTACTTTGGAATATGAATTTATAGACGTTCATCAGTACATAAAGATTATTTCAAAACTATGAACCTTACCGTTTTTTCTTTGTTTTATTAATCGAATCAGTCTCTTTTTTTATTTTAGAATTTTGTTTTGCTTTCTTTACCGAATCTTTTTCTCTTTTTATTTTTAGCTTTTCTAACTTCTTTTTCAGCAATGCCTCTTTCCTTTTTTTGTCCTTAATTAAAGCTTCTGTATTCGTTTTGTTTTTATCAATTCGCACTTTAATTTGTTCGACCATTTTTTTGTATTCTTTATAATCAGCTGCATAATAGATGTTGCTTTGCGTAAATTGAATGCTGTCGATTTTATATTTTCTGAAAATATATTCGTTTGAATTTATAATCAAGGAATCTGTTTCGCTTGGGTTTTGATTTTTTAGAGCCTCCAAAAGCGATAAATCATACATAATATTTACCATTTTCTCTTTCGCTATAAGGTTTTTAGGAGCTTTTGCCAACTCCTTTTCACAACTTACAATGAGTAATAAAACAACTAAAAATGGCAGTATTTTTTTCATTTTTCTAATATTATCTATCAAACAATAATCGTTTTCCTGCTCGAACATCTTTAACTTGAAAAGCATTATACACTAATTGTCCGTTTACAAAAGTATGGGTAATTCTTGACTTAAATGTAAATCCTTCAAATGGTGACCATCCACATTTATACAAAATATTTTCTTTTTTTACACTCCATGGCAAGCCTGAGTTTACAATTACCAAATCGGCATAATAACCTTCTTTGATAAAACCTCGTTTCTCTATTTTGAAAATTTTTGCCGGATTATGGCACATTTTTTCGACTATTTTTTCAATGCTGATTTTCCCCTGATGATAGGCTTCAAACAGTGCCACAACAGCGTGTTGCACAAGTGGTCCGCCGGAAGGAGCTTTAAGATAAGGTTGCTTTTTTTCTTCCAAAGTATGTGGCGCATGGTCTGTGGCAATCACGTCGATTCTTCCGTCAAGCAAGGCTTCCCACAAAACTTTCCTGTCATTGATGGTTTTTACAGCCGGATTCCACTTTATCAAATTGCCTTTGGTTTCGTAATCTTCATTGGAAAACCACAAATGATGAACGCACACTTCGGCGGTGATTTTCTTGTCTTCCAATGGAATTTTATTGGTAAACAAATCCATTTCCTTAGCTGTCGAAAGATGAAAAACATGCAAACGCGCACCTGTTTTTTTGGCCAAAGCAATCGCTTTGGAAGACGAAAGATAACACGCTTCCTCACTTCGGATAAGATGATGCGCCGTTACGGGAATTTGCTCGCCAAATTCTTCCTCATACTTTTTTAAATTATGCTTAATGGTGTCTTCATCTTCACAATGAACCGCAATAAGCAATGGCGTACTTGAAAATATCCTTTCTAGAACAGCTTCATTGTCAACGAGCATATTTCCTGTCGACGAGCCTAAGAATATTTTTATTCCTGCAACATTCTTCGGGTTTGTTTTTAGAACTTCGTCCAGATTATCGTTTGTTGCGCCCATCATAAACGAATAATTCGCAAAAGATTTCTCGGCGGCAATTTGATATTTTTCTTCTAAAATTTCTTGTGTAATCGCATTCGGAATTGTGTTGGGTTGCTCAATAAACGATGTAATTCCTCCAGCAACAGCAGCTCTTGACTCTGATTCGATGTCGCCTTTATGAGTAAGTCCAGGTTCTCTGAAATGCACTTGGTCATCTATTGCGCCGGGAATTAAATAATTTCCTTCGGCATCGATGATTTTACATTGAGAAGATTTTGGACTGATGTTTTCAGAAATTTTAACAATCAGGTCGTTTTCGATTAAAACATCTCCTTCAAAAATGGTTCCTTCGTTTACTATTTTGGCATTCTTGATTAAAACCCTATTCATTCTTTTCTCTTATAAGGTATTAACTAATTTTTTTAATCGGAGTGCAATAACCCCTAAAACGGCTTCTTTAAAAATGGCACTACTCATTTTTGACTGTCCCTTTGTTCTGTCAGTAAAAATAATTGGCACTTCGACAATGTCAAAATCCTTGCAAAAAGTTCTGTATTTCATTTCAATTTGAAAAGCATAACCCACAAATTTTATTTTATCCAAATTAATTCCGACCAAAACTTCGCTTTTATAACAAATAAATCCTGCTGTGGCATCGTGAATTTTCATTCCGGTTATAAATCGCACATAAACTGATGCAAAATAAGACATCAACACCCTACTTAATGGCCAGTTTACCACATTTACACCGGTTACATAGCGGGAGCCAATGGCTAAATCTGCTCCTCCAAAATGACAAGCGTCATATAATTTTTCCAAATCGTTTGGATTGTGTGAAAAATCAGCGTCCATTTCGAAAATATAATTGTAATTATGCTCCAAAGCCCATCTGAAACCGTGTACATAAGCTGTTCCCAAGCCTAATTTTCCGGTTCTTTTTTCTAAAAACAATCTTCCTTCAAATTCAGATTGAAGTAAAGCAACCTTATCCGCAGTATGGTCTGGCGAGTTGTCATCAACGACAAGGATATGAAAAGGTTTATGCTGGGAAAGCACTGACCTAATGATGCTTTCGATGTTTTCAATTTCGTTATAGGTAGGGATTATAACAATGCAATCGTTCATATTTCGAGTAATTTCAACGCAAAAGTAAACTTTTTATACGATTTGATTTCATAATAAAATTATAATAAAAAGAATGATATAAAAAATTAGTAATTTTGCCTCGTTATGATTGAAAATGCACTTCATTTAAGGGTAATCGAAAATAAAGATTGGGCAACAATCTTGTTTGTACTCTCTTTTACCACTATTGCAATCACAAGATCAGTGTTTGAGAATCGATTTGCCGACTTCGCCAAACTAATTTATTCGGATAAATTTACCAATGTGTATAAAGACAGCAGCAGCCTCAAGAGCGGTTTTACTATTTCATTGTTTTTTGTTCAAATTATTTCCTTAGCCTTCTTCATTCAGCTCACGCTTTCTTTTTTTGGATATGCTTCAAAAACAGACTGGATTTTATATATTCAAATAATTACTTTTCTGATATTCTTTATTTTATCTAAATTTTTAATCGAAAAAATTATTGCTACCGCATTCAATATCGAAGAGTTTGTAGAGCAATTCAACCTTCAGAAAGTAATTTTCAGAACCTATATTGGATTAATTATCTTGCCAATCAACATTATTTTATTCTATAACGACAACATTTCAAGAAATTTTTTAATCCTTCTTGCCTCTATTTTACTGATAATAAATGTGTTGACATATCTCGTTTCTATAAAAAATTATCAAAATATAATATTTAGTAAGTTGTTTTATTTTATTTTATATCTTTGCGCTCTCGAAATAGCACCATATTATTTTATGTATTATTGGTTTACAAAAGGTATTGCTTAGAAAATGTCAAATATGAAAGTGAAAACAATTTTGGTGTCACAACCCGAGCCTAAAGTGGAAAACTCCCCTTACTTTGAGCTTCAAAATAAGCATAAAGTAAAAGTTGATTTTAGACCTTTTATCCACGTCGAAGGAGTTAGCGCAAAAGAGATCAGACTTCAAAAAATTGATCTCAATAATTTTACCGCCATCATTTTAACGAGCAAAAATGCAGTAGATCATTTTTTCAGAGTTGCTGATGAAATGCGTTACAAAGTTCCTGAAGGATTAAAATATTTCTGCCAATCTGAAGCAATTGCTTTTTACCTGCAAAAATATGTGGTGTATCGCAAACGTAAAATTTATGTTGGTCCAAAAGATTTTGCCGATTTGTCTCCATTGATAAAAAAATACAAAGACGAAAAATTCTTGTTGCCCGCTTCAGACCAACTAAATGCTGATGCTCCGATTACTCTTAACAACTTAAAAGTGGATTGGACACAAGCTATTTTTTACAAAACAGTAATTAGCGATTTGTCAGATTTAGCAGATGTGTATTATGATGTTTTGGCTTTCTTCAGTCCAACCGGAATAAAATCATTGTTTACCAATTTTCCTGATTTTGAACAGAACAATACCAGAATCGCCGTTTTTGGAAGCACCACTCAAAAAGAAGCTTTAGACAAAGGTCTCCGAATTGATATTCTTGCTCCAACTCCAGAAACGCCTTCAATGACAATGGCTTTGGAAAAATATATTTCAGAAGCAAACAAAGGAAAATAAAAATTTAAGAAATTCCAAAAATTAAAATTCCAAATTCCAACTGATGAAGTTGCTATTTGGATTTTTTTTTGAATCAAAAAATCAATGCCAAAAACAATAAAAAATTTCAATAGACTCAAAGTTATTGGAATTTGGAATTTAAACTATTGGGATTTTTCTATTCTCTTCTTCCCATATAAATAGAAATGTAATACAACAAAGTGGCAATGGAACCTAAAGCAGCAACAACATAAGTTCTCGCAGCCCAACTTAAGGCATCTTTTGCTCCAGCGTGTTCCTGCTGTGTCAACATTCTTTTGTTTTCTAACCAAGCCAAGGCACGATTACTAGCGTCATATTCTACCGGCAAAGTCACTATCGAAAATAAAGTTGTAGCCGCAAAAATCACGATTCCTATCAACAAAAGTGATGGAAAAGAATTGATCATTAAAATTCCTGCAAGCAAAATCCATTGCATATAAGTGGAAGCAACATTGACAACCGGAACCAGTTGAGAACGCAAAGTTAGCCATTGATAAGCCGTGGCGTGTTGCACTGCGTGACCACATTCGTGAGCAGCAACAGCCGCAGCCGCTGCATTTCTTTGATTAAAAACCGCTTCGCTCAAATTGACTGTCTTGTCAACCGGATTGTAATGATCTGTTAATTGTCCGGGTGTTGAAATTACTTTTACATCCCGAATTCCGTGATCGGCAAGCATTTTTTCGGCGATTTCCTGTCCAGACATTCCGTTTTGCAAATACAATTTAGAGTATTTTTCAAATTTATTTTTTAATCTTGAGCTTACTAACCAACTTGCTAGCATGATAACGCCCATTAAAATCATCGATGGCAAACTAAATCCTAACATAAATTTCTTTTTTAATTAATTTTTTACAACAAAACCATATCAAATTTTACGCCAATTTTTAGCGTGTCAAAATGACATTTTATCCAACCAAATTTATCACTTTTCCCGGAACAATGATTATTTTATTTGGTGTTTTCCCGCCGAGTTGTTTCAGGGTTCTTTCGTCTTTCATAATGATTTCCTGAATTTCAGGCACTGTCAAATCCAAAGATAATTCTATCGTGAAACGCATTTTTCCGTTGAAAGAAACTGGATATTCTTTGCTGCTTTCCACCAAATATTTTTCGTCTAATGTTGGAAA
>DZAU01000017.1 GCA_022729635.1 Flavobacterium psychrophilum | reverse complement strand
AATTGGCTTTTGGAAGACGAGAAATAGCAAACCTGATAATTGTCATTTAATATTCTTTTTTTTGCAGTACTTTTGTAATCTAAAATCAATCTAAATAAGAATTGCAAACTACAATAGCCAATCTAAAAATAGGAGAAAAAGCCATCATCAAAGATTTTGATTCGGATATTATTCCGTTAAAATTATTGGAAATGGGTTGTTTGCCTGGAAATACGGTCGAATTACTTCAAATTGCACCCTTTGGCGATCCTTTATATTTGGATATAAATGGCTCACACCTTGCCATTCGCATCGAAACTGCTTGTGAAATTGAAATTGACCTCATCAAAAAATAGCCCAAAATGAGCAAGCAAAACATCAACGTCGCCTTAATTGGGAATCCAAACACGGGAAAAACTTCTGTTTTTAATTCGCTTACGGGATTGAATCAGCAAGTGGGAAATTATCCCGGAATTACGGTTGAAAAGAAAGTTGGTTTTTGCAAACTTCCGCACAATATCAATGCAAACATCATCGATTTGCCCGGAACTTATAGCTTGAACGCCAGTTCCGCCGACGAAAGTGTGGTAATTGAACTTTTGCTTAACAAAAAAGACAAACTCTTTCCTGATGTGATTGTTTTAGTTTCCGAAGTCGAAAATTTGAAACGCAATTTATTGCTTTTTACCCAAATAAAAGATTTGGAAATCCCAACAATCCTAGTTATCAATATGGTTGACAGAATGAAACTTAAAGGGATTTCACTAGATATTCCTTTTTTGGAAGCGCAATTAAAAACCAAAATTGTGCTAGTAAGTTCTCGAAAAGACCTTGGAATTGATGTATTAAAAAACGTAATAACCACTTACAAAACCATTTCTACCGAACCTTGTTTGAATGCCTCATCTATTGACGACACCTATTTTAGTCAGCTTCGAAAAACGTTTCCTAACCAGTCTTTATATAAACTTTGGCTGGTCATTACCCAAGACGTAAATTTTGTGGATTTGAACAGGAAAGCACTCGATAATCATTCGTTTACAAAAACCGATTCGGAGTTGAAAAGATTGCAGCAAAAAGAAACCATCAAGCGCTATCAATTCATCAACGACACCTTAAAAGTGGGTCAAAAAGTAGATTCCGCTTCGGCTACAGATTTCAGGAGCAAACTCGATCGCGTGCTCACGCATAAAGTTTGGGGTTATTTGATTTTCTTTTTCATATTATTCGGAATTTTTCAATCCATTTTCGAATGGTCAAAAATCCCGATGGACTTCATTGACCGCAGTTTTGCGAGTTTGAGTAATTTGGCAAGCCAAAATTTGCCTCCGGGTGCTTTTACTAATTTAATCGCACAAGGAATTATACCCGGAATTGGCGGTATTCTGATGTTTATTCCCCAAATCACATTTTTGTTTTTGTTTATTTCTGTACTTGAAGAAAGCGGATATATGAGCCGAGTAGTTTTTTTGATGGACAAAATCATGCGCAAATTTGGGCTTTCGGGCAAAAGTGTGGTTCCGCTAATTTCAGGAACTGCCTGTGCCATTCCGGCGATTATGGCTACCCGAAATATCGAAAATTGGAAAGAACGATTAATCACAATTCTCGTAACTCCGTTTACCACTTGTTCGGCAAGATTGCCTGTTTACGCCATTATCATTGGACTTGTAATTCCTGATAAATTTGTTTTTGGGTTCCTGAATTTACAAGGATTAACGTTGATGTTGTTGTATCTTATTGGGTTTATAATGGCAATTTTATCGGCTTATATTCTCCATAAGGTGCTACGAATGAATTGCAAAACTTTTTTTGTGGTCGAAATGCCTAATTACAAGTTGCCAATGTTCAAAAACGTGGCGATAACTGTTGTTGAAAAAACCAAAGCTTTTGTTTTTGGAGCGGGAAAAATTATCTTGGCCATATCAGTAGTTTTGTGGTTTTTGGCGTCGAATGGTCCGAGTTCAACATTCAGGAATGCTGAAACGATTATCACATCAAAAGCCGAGAATAAAACCCTTTCTGCATTAGAAATCGAAAACAAAGTAGCTTCTTTCAAATTAGAAAATTCTTATATTGGATTAATGGGAAAAACCATCGAACCCGTGATTTCTCCTTTGGGTTACGATTGGAAAATTGGCATTGCCATTATCAGTTCGTTTGCTGCAAGAGAGGTTTTTGTGGGAACATTAGCGACCATTTACAGCGTTGGTGGAAGCGATAATGAAGCTACCATAAAAAACAAAATGAGTACCGAAGTCCATCCCGAAACAGGGGAGAAAATATTTAATTTTGCTTCGGGAATTTCGTTGTTATTGTTTTATGCATTTGCAATGCAATGTGCAAGCACGCTCGCAATCACTAAAAAAGAGACTAATAGCTGGAAATGGCCTTTGGGACAATTGATTTTTATGAGTAGTTTTGCCTACATTGTGGCATTAATAGCTTACCAAATTTTAAAATAAATACTTATGATTCAAGAGATTTTAACCTATATAACTTTAGGAATTGCTATTGCCTTTTTATTTAAAAAATTCTTTTTCAAAAAGAAAACAACCGATAAAAACTGTGGTGACAATTGTAATTGTCAGTGAACATTATAAATTTTTAAAAATTATAAACAAGTGAGGAATTAGAAAATATATTGTCGCATTATTAAAATCCGACATTATATTTTTACCATTTCTTGCTTGCTCATATAATGATTTGAAAACAAATTGCTTACTGTTTTCAAGCATAAAACTTTCAATTAAATGTTTCCATTATCGTTTTTTCAGCATTTTGACTTTGGTTTTCGTTTAAATTAAAAACAAAATAATTTTGTAAGCTCCATTTTTTGATTATTTTTTCGGTAATGTCTTCCCGAACAACTAATAGCAAATGATTTTTATTAAATTGTATTAACTCATCCAGACTTTTGGCCCAAGCCTTGTTTTCTAATTCTAGTTTGCCAATTTCGTCAATTATAACAAGCTGATTTTCTTTGTTGTTTTCTGGTTTTAAACTTTCTATTCCCAGTGCTAACGCTTTAGGAAAAACACTAAAAATTCCTATTTTTTCTAAATTTTCATTCCCTTCTATTCGCAAGAATATTTCCGATTTATTGGTTTGCACTGCAACTAAATCGTACCCTATTCGTTCGTTATTTTCCTTAACCTTTTGCGTATAAATTCCTCCTACTTTTATGTTTTTAGATTTTAGATTTTCGATTACTTTTTTTATAAAAGTTGTTTTGCCAATATCCATTTTCCCCGTTATAATGACTATTTTTTGTTTAACCTTCTGCTCATTTTTTAATTGCAAAAATCTATATTCTGAATAGGCAACTAATTGCGAAATGACCGAAACTGGATTTTTGATTATCGTTTTAAAATCAGGAATATTGGCAATTACCAATGGCAAACTTTCGGCCGAAAGCTCTAAAGCTAAAGGCAACTGTTTGAAATATGTTTTACTAAAATAATTTCGAATTTTTGGGTTGTATAATTCTGTTCCTAAAACTGAAAATCCTAATATTAGAATCATTGCTCTAAAATTCATTTCAACGCCTATTAAAACAGCTTCTAAAATTGGTTTTGATTGTAGTTTTGTAAAAATAAAAGCGGTAAGCATTGTTATAACAACGAAAAAAACCCAAAATTTTGGTTTTAATAATTGTCGTAAAGCCCTTTTGTATTTTATGATCCAAAGTGTTACAATAGCAATGACAGCAATAGTCCATATTTTCCAATCTGCCAAGCTGATTAATACTATTGCGGCGGCAATTAAAAAAACAGTAAGAACTAACCAAATTATAGAGTATTTGAACTCATTTTTTGTGTTTGATTTGTTTAAAAATTCAAGGTTGTTATAGTTTTGTGGTTCATATTTTATGGGTTGCGAAACTAATTTTTTCCCTGTTTTAACACCAATTATTGCAGAAATTAAACCAAAAAGAACATAAACCGACAGTAAAATTAGAATGGGTATCCAAAGCGTATTAAATTGTAAGTTGAGTTGCTTTTCGGCAAATTTCATTAAACTTTTGTAAAGCTTAACAATATTAAATCCATAAAAAATTAAAAAATTAAATATTTTTTGAAAAAAACTCCACGAAACCGCTAAAATAGAACCAATTATAAAACCAAAATAATTTTTTCCAAATGTTCTGACTGAGATTTCGAGTAATACACTTTCGAAAAAAATGGCAATCATTGGTCCAAAAATAACAGCACTTGGCGACATCGTTTTCATTAACGCACATATTAAACCTGCACGCCAGAAAATGCCTTTTTCTTTCCAAACATAACTTGCCGATATTAAAATAATTATACCTATAGAAGTTAAGATACTACCTGAAAAAGGAACCTGCAAGTTGTGCAAAAAACTGCCCAGTACAATTTCAGAAGAAGCCCAAACCGTCCCGATTATGGATGATTTGAGCCAGGTTTCGTTTAATTGAATTTTATTATTCATTTACAATACATATTTTTTCGGCACAATATTTAAAGGTATGATAACCAGCTCCGGCTTCACCTACAACTTTTAGCATCAACTCTGGATTTAATGTTCTCACAGCTCCAATTATGTTTACATTGTTTGCAAACAAAACATCTGGAATAAAACTGCTCGATGGTCCGGTTACTATAACTTGTGCATCTGGTCGTGTGGTTTTTAATAAATCGTCTAAAGTGTCATTTACAAGCGTGAGTCCTGTTATAATAACAATATCCGAAACGGGTAAAATTTTCGAATACTCGCTTGCTGGCACAAAAAACTTTTTATCACTTCCTATTAAGGCATCTTCATTTAGTTCTAAAACATAAAGCGTATTGTCTGTCACGGCAATTTTATCAATATAAGACTGAAATGCACCTACAATCGTAATTGTTTTTTTGGAGTTTAAATCAATTAAGTCTATGATGTCAGCATTATGGAGAATCTTATAATTAGAATTTTCTAAAAATTTTGATGAAATTGCATTTAAAACGGCAATTTTAAGACTCTGAATAATGCTATTTTTATTAGGAAATTCGAGTAAATCGATAACTTTTTTTCCTATAATCTGCAAAGGAGTAAAATCGCCAAAATCTCGATTTGATTTTTTGCAATGTGTTTGAGAATCCTCTGGCATCAGTGAGCTTGAAATCCCAACCGTTCCGTCAGAAAGTTGCACTGCAGTCATAAAAAGACCTATTCTAACATCCAAAATAGTTAGCGTTTCTATGTCGTTTTTGTACTTGTTTTTTAATAAATTAATTGTTTCTTGCAACACCATAACTGAATTTTTTTTAATGTTTATTTTTTCAGGTTAAAAATCAACGAAATATAAAAATTTTGACCTTCTGCAGGATAACCTTCCGATAAAGAATAGTTCCGGTCAAAAATATTATTTATCCCTGTTTCAACTTTAAAATCTTTTGCAAAAACATAAGAAATCTGAGAATTAAAGAACGTAAATTCAGGCGAAATATTTCCATAACTAGTACTTAATCTTTCTGAATTATATTCGGTTAAAAATACAAATTCTAAATTTTTAATTGGGAAATAATCGATATAGGCAAAAATTTTATGTTTGGGAACATCCATAAATTTAATTTCAGGGTTTGTGATGTTCTCTCGCTGAATGTAAGTGTAATTAGCATTCAACATTAGGTTTTTTAGAAGTTTATACGAAAAAGACAAATCGGTTCCATAAAATTCGGCTTCCCCGGTATTTTGTTGTTGAGAAATTCCTGGTTGTACATTATTCACCATTTGTATGGTGTTGTCTAATCGAGAATAAAAAATTGAAGGCTCAATGGTAATCTTGTCGATTAACTTTATGCTCGATGCAATTTCATAATTCATTGCTGTTTCTGCTTTTAAATCTGGGTTTGGAATTGCAATTCCCAATCGGTAAGAATACCTGTCTTTCATAGTTGCAAAACGAGTTTTGTATGCGGTTGTTAAACTCATATTATAAGTGTCAGAAAATTTATAAAGTATTGCAATTTGTACGTTTGTTGCATCATTTTTGTTTTCAGGATAATCAGAAATTACCTGTGTTTTAGAGTTATAATCTTGGGCCGTCAAACTATTTCTAATGTTATAACTAATTCCAGGAATTAATTTCAAATCTTCAATGGGCTTGTATTCATCTTCGACCCCAAACGAAAATGTATTGTCTTCAAATTTACGAACAGGTTCTCCTTCATTGTGTTCTCTGTGTACGTCGTTTTTGAAATGAGCAGCAAATTTCAAAGTGTTTTTATTGCTGGTTTCTGTTCCTGTTTCAATATTTCCACCGTATGAATAATCGTCATAATAACTTGTAAAAGCAGATGGTTTATTTTGGGTGGAATATGTGTTATCGTCATAACTTTCCAGCTGATTGATAAATTTGTCATAAAATAATCTAGTTTTTACATAGCTTTTTTCGGTTAATTTTGTTTTCGAAATAAAATATAAACTTTCTTTGTCCCAAATTGGCCATTGCCAGTATCTTACTTTAATTGTAGGGTCTGTGCCAAGATAAATCGGATTCCCTTTTTCGCCGTGTTGATAAATATAATTTAAAGAATATTCGTCGGTTTTGTTAGGGGTAAAACCTATTTTTAAACTTGCTTTATTATCCGTTCTATACGAATTATCACGTCTCGAATCTTTTTCGTTTTGAGCGGGTACAAAATCTTTTGAAAGCGAATAATATTCTCTCTCCAACAGCGAAAAATTTCCTTGAAAATAAAAATTTTTAACTTTGGTACCCCCATTTATATTTGCTAAATAGCCATCTCCGCTAAACATTCCGGCTTTCGAGTTTATTTCAATTTTTTCTGTTGGCTTCGAGCTTATTAAATTTATTGCTCCTCCTATAGTATTTGCACCGTAAAGAATTGAAGAATATCCTTTTGAAACTTCTATTTTTGACAAATCAGAAACTGTAAAACGAGCCAAATCTACATAACCATCATAGGGAATATAAATTGGAATTCCGTCTGCATAAACAGGAACACTTCGAAGGTCAAAACCACGTAAATAAACCATACTTTCGTTTCTTGCGCCAACATTGTTTATGGTAATTGAAGGCAAAGTATTAATAGAGGTTGCAACATCAAGGGTATTAAGTTTTTGCATTTCAGTTTTTGATACCGTTCCTTTTCTTTTGCTGCCAGAAACAACTACTTCACCAAGGCGATACACATTATCTTTATTAATGATGGTATCATTTGAATTTTGTGTATTTGAATTTTGTGCATTTGAATTATTTAAAAATAAAACGGCAATAAATAGGGTAACATATATTTTTCTCATAAAAAAACAGGTAACATAATTATAATTTTTCGTTGTGTTTTAAAATGAATAACGGTGTTTAAAAAAATTTAATCCGTTGTGTTTTAAAATGAATAACGATGCAAAGAAAATATATTTTTTTCGCTATTCAAAAAAATTTTATTTATTTTTTGATGTTAGTTATAATTTTAAGTTTGTTGATTGTTCTTTGATAAAAGCTTCAAAAGCGGTTTGCAAATTTTTATATGCCAGAATAACTTTTTCTGCAAATTCTGTCACCTCTGCAATTCCGCCATCTTTACCACCACGTTTGAGGATTACAAGTGGTTTTTCGGATAATTTATTCATTTTATCAATATTTTGCCAGGCTTGACGATATGACATTTTCATTTCAATTGAGGCTTTTCGTAATGATCCAAATTCTTTAATTTTCTCAATTAATTCAATTTTTCCTTGTCCAATAAAAGCAGATGTATCGGAATCAATCCAAACCCTTCCTTTGACAGAAAATTTTGTGTTTAGTGTATCTAAAGCCATATCAATATTTATTTGTTGTTGAATTTTCAATCAAAAAGCTTGTGTTTTAGCAAATTTTCTTTGGTTCGTTCGTCAAAATTTAACGACTTATGTTTACAAATATAAAAATAAGATTGAAGTTGGCAACGTTGTATTAGCAAGAATAACACGTTTTGAAGAAAGGAAAATATCTTCTTACTTTGAGTAAAAAGGCATTGCCCAACTCCTAAAAAAATTATCAATTCACAAAAAACAACCTAGCCGATGCCGGTTTGTTAAAATTCAATCTTTAACACAATTTCACAAAAAGATTGCTTGCAATTTTATTCGAAATGGTTAATTCTTTCGAATCTACTTTTATTTTTGTCGATAAATCGAAAGTTTCCTTAGAGATGATTTCTATTTTTGAACCCAAAGCGATTCCTTGTTTGTCTAAATATTTTAAAAATTCAGCCGAAGAATCTTTTACGCCCACACAAATTCCTTTTTGATTTACGGTTAATTCTGAAAGCAGTTGTTTATCTGTTTTTGCCATTCTTCCTTGAGCATCCGGAATTGGATCACCGTGCGGATCTTCGGTAGGGCTTCCAAGAAAATCATCGAGTTTGTCAATGAGTTGCTCTGATTTTATATGTTCTAATTGTTCGGCAATGTCGTGTACTTCGTCCCAAGAGAAATTTAATTTATCGACAAGGAAAACTTCCCACAAACGGTGCTTTCTCACAATCATCTTGGCGGTCATTTTTCCTTTTTCGGTCAAGGAAACGCCTTGGTATTTTTTATAATTAACCAAATCTTTTTCGGCTAATTTCTTCAGCATATCGGTTACTGATGATGCTTTGGTTTCCATCATTTCGGCAATGGCATTTGTGCTTACTTCTAAATCGGAAAGATTCGTAAGATGAAAGATGGTCTTGAGGTAATTTTCTTCTGAAAAAGTCATTTTGAAGTTTGAGGTTAGAGGTGAGAAGTTTGAGGTTAGAAATTAAAAGCTTAATACTTGATACTTTAATCTTAATACTTTTTTTAAATTTTTACAATAAATAACGGAATCGAAATCTTGTGACGCAATTTATCTACTGTTGTCCCAAAAAGTAAATCCTTGAAACCGGTGTGACCGTGAGTTCCCATTACCAAAACATCGAAATCCCCTTTATTTATGATCTCTGGAATTACATTATTAGCTTTGCCAAATCCTAATTTGGTTTTTACTTTATATCCTTTTTCTGAAAGCATTTCCTTGTATTCTGCCAATAATTTTGCGTCAATTAAGGTTTCATGGTCTTCAATGTTTTTTCCGTAAACCATAGCTCCAACCGTTTCAACAATATGAATCAAAGTGTATTTTGCTTCCATTCCGCCCAATTCAAAGGCATTATTTATGGCAACCTCATCCGCCGAGGAGAAATCTACCGAAACCGCAATCCTTTTTTTGTTGTAATTCCCTTTTTTGGAAAACTGCAGTTTCAAATTGTGTGGAGAATGGTTCATTATGTTTTGTTTTTCCTTGGTAATAAACGGTTTAAAAACGATGTACAACAGCAAAATCAAGAATCCAATTGCTAGCGGAACCACCGTCATCCATAAAATAATTGGATTTTCGGAAGTTTCGAGCCAGCCCAAAATTTCATTATACACTAATTTTACATTCAATGAAACAATTATTGAAGCCACCAGCCAAGAAATAATTTGAGTGGTTTTGCTAATATGAAAACCTCGCATCCTGGTTTTATCACTCACAAAATGAATCAGCGGAATTATGGCAAAACCCAATTGCAAACTCAAAATAACCTGGCTCAAAATTAATAATTTTCCAGTCACGCTTTCGCCAAAGATATTGATAACAATTACTGCCGGAACGATGGCGATTAATCGGGTAATTATTCTTCGAACCCAAGGCTGAATCCTTAAATTTAAATAGCCTTCCATAATGATTTGTCCCGCTAATGTTCCTGTAATTGTAGAGCTTTGACCAGCGGCAATCAGGGCAACCGCAAATAATATTGGAGCCCATTTTGTACCTAAAATTGGTGCCAAAAATTGATGTGCGTCTTGAATTTCGGCAACATTAAACATTCCGTTTTTGTAAAATGTGGCTGCGGCCAAAATTAAAATGGCGGCATTTACAAAAAAGGCTAAGTTCAAAGCAATGGTGCTGTCAATAAAATTATATTTCAATGCCTGCTTAATTCCTGAGGCGCTTCGATCGAATTTTCGGGTTTGCACCAATGACGAATGCAGGTATAAATTATGAGGCATCACCGTGGCACCAATAATTCCGATAGCGATATACAATGCTGCTGAGTTTGGTAACGAAGGAATTAATCCATAGATTACTTTACCCATTTCTGGTTGGGCAAAAATCATTTCGAAAATAAAGGAAATACCAATGATGGCAACCAATACAATGATAAAAGCTTCCATTTTCCGGATTCCTTTATTAATGAGAAACAATAATAAAAAAGTATCCAAAACCGTAATCATCACAGCGTCAATCAACGGAATCCCAAACAACAAATTTATCCCGATTGCCATTCCTAAAACTTCTGCCAGGTCACAGGCAGCAATGGCAATTTCGGCAAGAAAATATAGAATATAATTAATGAATTTAGAATACGTTTCCCGAGAGGCTTGGGCTAAATCACGTTGAGTGACAATTCCGAGACGTGCGCTCAAACTTTGCAAAAGCAACGCCATCAAGTTGCTCATTAATAAAACCCAAAGCAAGGCGTAGCCAAACTGGCTTCCGCCGGCAATGTCTGTTGCCCAGTTTCCCGGATCCATATAACCTACCGAAATTAAATAGGCAGGTCCAAAAAAGGCAAGGATTTTTCTAAAGGTCGTGGTTTTATTTTGTGTAGCAACCGATTGGTTTACTTCTTCGAGTGATTTGCTCATAGCTGAAATTAAATTGTTAAAGCAAAAGTATATAAAAAACTTTTATATGAGTAATTATTTTTTTAGTTTTGTCTAAAATTTAATTTAAACAAATGAAATATTTATTTTTATATTCTAAAATTGTTGTGCTATTATCTATTTTCACATTGGCATCGTGTGAAGCTACTTATACCGACATTCCCGATCAGGATAGTGTTTTAGACGGAACTGTAGATGGATTGTCAAAAGAAGAATTGGCGAGGTTCTTAAAAGGCGATGCAGCCTTCAGCGAGGTTTTTACCAGCAAAACGGGGCTTGGTTCAATATTTGTGGCAACAAGTTGTATCGGTTGTCACGCTGGTGATGGAAAGGGACATCCATTTACTACACTTACTCGTTTTGGACAAATAGATGAAACTGGAAATTTATTCTTAAACCAAGGCGGTCCACAATTACAAAACAGAGCTTTGCCTAGATTTTTACCCGAACAAATCCCAGTCGGAGCTACTTTTTCAAAATTTACGCCTCCAGCAAATACTGGTTTAGGTTTTTTACAATTTGTAACAGATGCAGATTTAATTGCAATGTCTGACCCAAATGACATGGATAATGACGGAATTTCAGGAGTCCCAAATTGGATAAACATTCCCGGTTTTGTAAGTCCTTCGTCAAATACCATTTCACAAAACGGAAAATATATTGGTCGATTTGGCAAAAAAGCCTCCGCATTTGACTTATTGCATCAAACGGTAAATGCTTACAATCAAGACATCGGAATTACGTCTACATTTAGTCCCATTGATGTGTACACCAATGAAGTAATTGATCCAGAAATTGCCACAAACACCATTACAGATGTGGTTTTTTATTTGAAAACATTAAAAATGCCTATTCAACGCAATCAAGGAGATGAAACCGTAAAACTAGGTGCAAAAATTTTCAATGAAATTAATTGTGAGGGATGTCATAAATCAGAATTAAAGACTGGTTATTCGCCAATTAGGGCGCTTTCGTACAAAACTTTCAGTCCTTATACCGATTTATTATTACACGATATGGGAAGTGGCTTAGACGATAAATATACCGAAGGAAGTGCTAAAACTTTCGAATGGAGAACACCTCCATTATGGGGAATTGGGCTATCTGAAAGTTCCCAAGGTGGTGGTATTTTCCTGATGCACGATGGAAGAGCTCATAGTATTGAAGAAGCCATTTTAATGCACGGAGGAGAAGCTATAAAAAGTAAAAACAACTTTAATACACTTTCAAAATCAGACAAAGAATCTGTATTAAAATTTATAAAATCATTGTAATTATGAACAGAAAAGAATTCTTAAAAACCTGCGGATTCGGTTGTGTGGCAGGAATAGCCAGTGTCTCATTATTGGAAAGCTGTAGTTCTTCAAAAGTCATGACAAAACAAATAATCGGTTCGGAGATACTATTGCCAACAGCCGATTTTGAAATAAAATACAACGGGAAAATTAAATATAAAAAATACATCGTCATTCAAAATGAAGCATTACAATTTCCTATTTGTGTCTACCGATTTGATGTGGGAAACTACACTGCGCTATTAATGAAATGTACACATCAAGGAGCCGAATTGCAGGTTTATGGAGACAAACTTCAATGTGCAGCCCACGGAAGTGAATTTAGCAATAAAGGTATTGTTGAAGATGGTCCTGCGAATA
The DNA here is from genome assembly GCA_022729635.1 of Flavobacterium psychrophilum. Classification (GTDB taxonomy): domain Bacteria; phylum Bacteroidota; class Bacteroidia; order Flavobacteriales; family Flavobacteriaceae; genus Flavobacterium; species Flavobacterium psychrophilum_P. The sequence continues at coordinate 22,638 of DZAU01000017.1, read as the reverse complement.
CAAACCTGAGAAGTTTCCCAATTCTAATAGAAAACAACATTCTAAAAATATCATTAAAAAAATGATTTCAAAACACCTAAAAATTACCGCAGCACTATTATTAGTATTCACGGCAACACAAGCACAAATAGACGAAAGCCTGTTGAAAAGAGTCAAAAGAGATAGTTTGAAACCATCGCTAAATATGGATGCCATTTACAATCGTCCGTCAATAAGCATTAACAAAACGCCTCTAGCTATTGGCGGCTACCTTGAAGCCAACTGGCAACAAATAGAAACCGATGGAATATCCGAAGGACAACAATTTCAAGCCAGAATACTTTCGTTGTTTATGTCAGCAACAATAAGCGAACGAGTTAAATTTTTGAGCGAAATTGAATTTGAAGAAGGTGGAAAAGAAATTGGAATCGAATTTGCCGCTGTAGATGTACAATTCACTCCATTGGCCAATTTTAGAGCTGGAATAATATTAAATCCGATAGGCGCATTCAACCAAAACCACGATGGGCCAAAATGGGAATTCACAGATAGACCCGTATCAGCAACACAAATGCTTCCTGCCACATTTTCTAATGCTGGAGCAGGTCTATTTGGAAAAAAATATGCCAATGATTGGATGTTTGGTTACGAAATCTATCTTTCAGGAAATTTTGACGATTCTATAATTGACAATCCTGAAAACAAAACATTTCTGCCAGCAGCAAAACTCAATCCAGAACGATTTGAAGAAATAAATAGCGGGATTCCTTTATTTACGGGAAAATTAGCATTGAAAAACAACAAAATTGGAGAATTAGGAATTTCTTATATGAATGGGGTTTTCAATAAATTTGAAGAGGATGGAATGGTTCTAGATGAAAAAAGAAGGGTGCACGTCTTTGCTTTAGACTTTAACACTACCATACCCAAAACCAAAACTTTTATAACAACAGAATGGGCTTGGATTAGCGTAGATATACCCGAAACTTATTCTCAACAATATGGCAATAACCAATATGGTGGATTTATGGATATTGTTCAACCTATCCTGACAAGGTCGATTTTAGGATGGGAAAACGCTAGTATTAACATTGCTTGCAGATTGGAATATGTAGATTGGAATGTTGGCCATTTTAATGAAACAGGTGGAAATATTGCCGAAGATTTTTGGAGCATTACACCTGCCATAAGTTTTAGGCCAACCAAGGAGACGGTGTTTAGATTCAATTATCTGTTTCAAAAACAAACGGATATTTTAGGAAATCCACCAGCAACTACTACAGGTTTTAATCTTGGGATTTCAACTTATTTTTAAGATGAATCTCTTTCAGATCGAAAACTATCCTATCAAACTATAACAAAACTTTATATTTCAATTTCATATCTTGATTTTAAACTTCGTAATCTATACAAATAAATTAATTATCTTTCTCAAAAATTAAAAGATATGTATCCATAAGAAATGGTGTTGCTAATGTAAGTAGAATTAAGTGTAGCTGTTTTTTAAGATTTTCATAATGCTCCAAAGGTAGATGCTACCATAAATTCGCAAGTGGTTTATCCAACATTTCTATTTTAGAATCTGATTTTTCGATTGTTTTCCAAAAACATTCTTTTTTAAGTGATACAGAGTTGAATACTATCCTCAAACAATTACAATAACTTCTTCTTTCTTTTTTAAATGTTTTTTCTATTCTAAAAACCATTTTAACTTTTTAGAATGTTGAAATTTTCCTTCAATTAGTATTCTCAATTTCATTTTTTAATACTATAACGATTTCAAAATTTATTTCTTAAAAAAGTATTAAAATTTATTTATTTATAATTAGTCTAAATATAAATAACCAAGTATCTTTGTACCATTATTAAATTTCAATAATCAACAAAATGCATAAAATTATATCCGTAATAGTATTTAAACTGTTGTTTTCAAACGTTTTATTAGCCCAAAACCATTCTATTAAAGGGAAAACATCAGATGAAATTACTTCAATTGTTAACGTTAACATTAAAATCAAGGAACTTTTAAGAGAAACCACATCCGGGCAATCGGGTGAATTCAAATTTAACGGGATTCCAAAAGGAAATTACACCTTAGGAATATCTTCTGTTGGCTTTATCAGTCAAGAAATAAAAGTAAGTCTAAACAATGAAGACCTAGATATTGGAACCATTAAACTCAAAGAAGACTTTCTAGAATTAGAGCAAGTTGTTATCACGGCAACACGTAATGAAGTTTTGCGAAAAGATGCTCCAATTATTTGCAACATATTAGGCGACAAAATACTCAAAGCCACACAATCCATCACTCTTTCTGAAGGATTAAGTTTTCAACCTGCCTTAAGAATTGAAAACAACTGTCAAAACTGCGGATTTAATGGGTTGCGAATGAACGGATTGGAAAGTGCTTACAGCCAAGTCCTCATCGATGGAAGACCAATTTTTAACAGTTTACAAGGTGTTTATGGTTTAGAGCAAATTCCTGTCAATATGATAGAAAGAGTTGAAATAGTAAGAAGTGGAGGGTCTGCTTTATATGGCAGTAGCGCTGTGGCAGGAACGGTAAATGTAATTACCAAAGAACCTAAAAAAAATAGTTATTATGTAACTACCAATCAATCTCTTATAAATGGAGAAGCATCGGATAGAACCTTTATGGCTGGTACAGACGTGGTACATGAAAACAGAACAACCGGCTTGACTCTAAACGGATTCAATCGAAACCGTGAACATTGGGATAGTAACGGAGATGGCTTTTCGGAAATTGGGGAGTTAAAAGCAACCTCTTTTAGCCTGAAAGCGTACTATAAACCTAGCGATTTATCTAAACTAACTATTTCAAGTTACAACATTTACGAATACCGAAGAGGTGGAAATCTTTTTGAACTCCCTTTTCACGAAACCGATATTACAGAATCTACAACACATAACATCCTTAACGGAGGTGTTACCTATGAACAATATACCAAAAATGAAAAACACAAATTTTCCCTTTATGTGAATGCCCAAAATTTACAACGAGACAGTTATTATGGTGGTGGTCAAGACCTCAATGCATATGGAAATTCAGAAGACAATAGTTTGGTATCAGGGATACAATATTCAGGTAAACTTGGAGATTTTGCTGGAGGCAGCCATACTTTAGTTTCAGGAATGGAATACAATCACAATAATCTAAAAGACAATGCCCCATCCTACAACAGATATATTGATCAAACAGCAAACCAAATAGGGTATTATTTGCAAGACGTATGGGAAATAGGCAGTAAATTCAATGTTCTTTTAGGAGGAAGAATTGACAATCACAGTTTGGTTGGAGAACCTATCCTAAGTCCAAGAGCCAATGTATTATATAAAATAAACCCTGACTTACAATTCAGAATTGGTTATGCCAAGGGTTTTAGGGCAGCACAAGTATTTGATGAAGACTTACACATTACCCAAGTTGGCGGTGGTGGAACTGTAGTAACTAATGCAGATAATTTAACTCCAGAATATTCTAACGCATACAGCAGTTCAATTGATTTTAATAAATACTCTGAAGATTGGGCGTTAGGAATAACAATTGACGGGTTTTATACCCAATTAACTGATGTATTCATTCTTGAAGAAACGGGTACTAATAGTAACGGAGATATATTATTGGAAAGAAGAAACGGTGAAGGCGCAACTGTTGCAGGAATCACTATAAATCCAAAACTGCAATACAAAGACAAATTAAGTTTTCAGTTTGGCCTAACATTACAAAAAAGTTTATATGACACTCCTGTTCAATGGTCTGAAACAGTATATAACAACAGTAAAAACTTCTTTAGAACACCCAATAATTACGGATTTTATGTGCTAAGTTGGACAGCTGCAAAAAACTTTATAATTGATTTATCCGGCGTATATACTGGCAGTATGGAAGCACAACATTATGAAGGATACATTAATGAAGATGTACTAGAAACTACACCAACATTTTTTGAAAATAATTTCAAATTGGAATACAACTTTTACATAAAGGAAGAAATAAGCATAACTTTAAATACTGGTATCCAAAATTATACAAATGCATATCAGAATGATTTTGATTTGGGCGAAAATAGAGATTCCGCTTATATTTATGGTCCAGGAAGACCAAGAACTTACTTTTTCGGTTTCAATTTGAAATTTTAATTTAAACTCATTCATATAGAACGTTAGTAAAACAAAATTAGGTAGTACGATTGACATACTCTTTATCAAACTATAACAAAACTTTATATTTCAATTTCATATCTTGATTTTAAACTTCGTAACTTTGTAACTTTAAAAAACATTAATCTTTAAATATAAAAATATGTATCCAGAAGAAATGGTAAAACCAATGCAAGCCGAATTAACGACTGCCGGTTTTCAAGATTTACACACAGCCCAAGAGGTTGAAAACGCAATAAAAGCAGCAGGAACAACACTTGTGGTTGTCAATTCTGTTTGTGGTTGTGCTGCCAGAAACGCACGTCCAGGAGTAACGATGAGTTTAAACCATGCAAAAAAACCAGCTAATTTAGTAACCGTTTTTGCCGGTGTCGATAAAGAAGCTGTTGAAGCGGCAAGGCAACACATGTTTCCTTTTCCTCCGTCTTCGCCAAGTATTGCCTTGTTTAAAGATGGCGAATTAGTTCACATGCTAGAGCGTCACCACATCGAAGGTCGTCCAGCCGAAATGATAGCTGAGAACTTGAAAGACGCTTTTGAGGAGTTTTGTTAAACCAATTTAAACATAAAGTACGCTAGTTTTTTTGGCATAAGCACCTTTATAATTTACCGTAGATTCGCTGATTATCATTAAAAATCAGTGAATCTGCGGTTTAGTTTTTAATCCTTGTGGGCTTTGTGGTTAAATTTTCTACTTTTGCAAAATAATTTCAAAAAACAGAGATGAATAAAATAGAGTTAATGGCACCGGCAGGAAATTTTGAATCGCTTCAGGCTGCAATCGATAATAATGCTGATTCGGTTTATTTTGGCGTTGAGCAACTCAATATGCGCGCCAGAGCTTCCATTAATTTTACTATTGATGATCTTCCTGAGATTGCGCAACGTTGCGAACCTAAAAAAATCAGAACTTATCTTACCTTAAATACGATTATTTACGATCACGACTTGTCAATCGTAAAAACATTATTGGCAAAAGCCAAAGAAGCCAATATTACTGCTGTGATTGCTTCAGACCAAGCCGTGATTGCGATGGCGAGAACCATTGGGATGGAAGTTCATATCTCGACCCAATTGAATATCACTAATATCGAAACCATTAAATTCTACAGTCTTTTTGCCGATACGATGGTTTTAAGTCGCGAATTGAGTTTACGCCAAGTAAAAAAAATCACCGAGCAAATCGAAAAAGAGCAAATCAAAGGGCCAAACGGAAATTTAATAGAAATTGAAATTTTTGGTCACGGCGCTTTGTGTATGGCAGTTTCGGGCAAATGTTACCTGAGTTTACATTCGGATAATTCCTCTGCAAATCGTGGAGCTTGCAAACAAAATTGTCGTAAAAAATATACTTTAACCGACCAAGAAACCGGTTTTGAAATTGAAGTGGATAACGAATATTTACTGTCTCCAAAAGATTTATGCACGCTCGATTTTCTTGACCAAGTCATCGATTCGGGCATTACGGTTTTAAAAATAGAAGGTCGTGGCCGTGCGCCAGAATATGTGGCAACCGTAATCAGAACGTATCGCGAAGCCATTGACAGTTATTACGAAGGGACTTTTTCGAAAGAAAAAATTGCGGTTTGGATGGAAGCACTGGCAACAGTTTACAATCGTGGATTTTGGTCAGGGTATTATCTGGGTCAAGAATTGGGAGAATGGAGCGATGTTTCGGGATCGATGGCGACACAGAAAAAAATATATGTAGGCAAAGCGGCACATTTTTTCCCAAAAGCCAGTATCGGAGAGTTCAAAATTGAAGCTTATGACATTCAAAAAGGCGATAAAATCCTGATTACAGGACACAATACAGGCGCTCAAGAAATGATAATCGAGGAAATGTATGTGAATGATGTTGTTTCGGATAAAGCTACAAAAGGCGATAATTGCACTTTCAAAATCCCTTTTCGCATCAGAATGTCTGACAAATTATATAAAATTGTTGAAGCCTGATGGTTATTGTAACGCTACAAAGAGCCAAATGCATTGGCTGCAATTACTGCGTTGAAATGGCGCCGGTTCAATTTCAAATGTCTAAAAAAGACGGAAAATCAGTCTTGCTTCACTCCAAAGATGCCAAAGGATTTTTTACTTTAAAATCCTACGACCACAACATTGTCGAAAAATGTGATTTGGCGGCAAAAGCCTGTCCGGTAAAGATCATTTCGGTAAAGGAAACTTAACTATCTTATTGATAGTCAAGGCAAAAAAACGGCTAAGATTCCCAAAATATTAGCTATGAAGAAAGAGTTATTGCTAAAAAATGTATATTTGAAGGCAAAACTTTCTCTAAAATTGATTGTCAACATGTTGAAGTCCAGCATAAACAGTATTAGAATCATAAAATCATTTGCCAAATATTTTTTGTGCTTATTAACCTATTGTGCATTTTCCCAATCTGCAGAAAAACAAGTGATAAGAGTTGAAAAAATGGAATATGTTTACTATCCATATATTGCTGCATCAATAAATGGTTTCAATTCTTCATCCAATTCTCGTGTTATTTTACCAACCGATAGCGCAATAGCCGAAAAAATGAAACAAAGCATACTTTCGGCAATAAACAATCGTTGGAATGCGGTTATTCTTAACCCTCGATTCGAAATGACTGAGATAGACCACTTATTCAAAACCGGAAAGTTTAAAACAAAATTAAAAAACAAAATTTCTGGTAGTTGGCATCTTTTTTTCCAAGTATATGACAATGGTCCATATCAGATAACAGACGAAAAAAAGAAACTATTTTCGAATGTGTTTGATTCCTATCCTGCATTTGAAAGTCTTGATTATGCTCCATATTATATGCGATTCAAGGCGTTAATCATTGATGGCTCTAATGGTTCTGAAATTTTTTCGAATGAGATGATGGTCGAAATGCAAAGAAGCTCAGTGCCTGACGATCAGATTTTGTTGCGCAAAGTTCCAGCACTTACTGATTCTTTCCTTCAGGCTTTTGATGATGCCGTTCAAAAATTCTTTTCAAGTACGCCTCAAAACGAATTGAAACTAGAAGTTACTCCGGCTTGTTTGTTTTTGGATGTTGATAAAAATTTTGCAGAAGCCAAAAAACTGAACTTCGTCACAAAAAACGACTCGGTTGTAGAACAACTTCAATTAAAACAAGAATGGATAATTCAAAAAACCAGAACTCAAAAAACAAAAAGAGTAAACCATTTTGGGGATAATTTATTTAATTCCTCGCTTACAGCCTTAACCGGTTTGGGAACTGACAAAATTAGAGCAATGGGATATTTAACAAAATTTGGTTTTATAGATACCCGCGAAAATGCTCATTACTTTTGTGAAATTCCATTCATCGAGGAAACCCGAGAAGAGAAAGAACGTGAAGTAACAAGGGATTCCAACGGGAATAAATCTTATGAAAACTATCTAAATGGCGAATCAAATACAATTAGATTTGTTGATCCTGATAAAATATGCTATTTGATACGTGAAAAGGATACTATTGGCAGTTTTAAAGTCAAGATAATAGACAGTGTGACGCCTACAAAACATTTTTCGCAATGCTGGGATGGAAAAAATGAATCCACCATAAGCACCATCCCTGAAATCTGGAACAATCCCTCTTCAAATCAAAACAGACAATCAACCCCTTATATTCTAGAAGGAGAATTATACAAAATCCCTTTTGTTGTTGAAAAAAGTAAGGCCGGAAACCAAATAGACATTGAAATCAACGGTAAAGAAATCACAACTCTAAAAACATATAATAATTTACCCGTTTTAGGTTTATTATATTCTACTCCAATTGATGAAAAAGTGTTCACCGTTTTAATGATGCTTTCAACACTGCCTTTCAATTCCATATTTTAAAAAAAACATCTTCTTTTTTAATTTAATTGACAATTTTAATCTTTATCATAAAATAAAAATTAATAATTTAAAGAAAAAGACTATGTTTTACAGACTATTTTAGGCAAAAGAAACCTAAAAACAAAAAAAACAAACATTTTTCCTGTCTTTTGTTGTATTTTTTTAAATTCCCCTTGTCTGTTGTTAATTTTTTCATAAGTTTACACTACTAATCAATTAAATTAACCACAATGAAAAAAAAGAGTTTAATTCTTTTGCTGTTTTTTGTTGGATTGCTAACCAGCTATTCGCAAGAGATAACAGTAAAAGGTAAAGTTTCAGATCCTAATGGCAATTATTTGCCGGGAGTAAACGTGCTTGTAAAAGGAACTAAAAATGGTTCTTCAACAGGAGGAGATGGCACTTATGCCATTAAAGCCCAAAAAGGAGATGTTTTAGTATTCTCGTTTATTGGTTTTGAAAACAAAGAAGTGAAAGTTACCACTGCCTCAATGAACGTAGTTTTGAGTGAAGGAGCTCAAAGCTTAAAAGAAGTAGTCGTTACGGGGGCTTTGGGTATTAATCGTTCAAAGGCGTCCTTGGGTTACGCAACTCAAGGTGTAAAAGGGACCGAACTTGTCGATACACAAAGAGAAAATTTTGTAAATGCCTTACAAGGCAGAATTTCCGGACTAACTGTTACAAGTACTTCGGGTTCTCCGGGAGCTTCTGCGGCAATTCAGCTTCGTGGTGTTAACTCTATGAGCGGAAACAACCAACCTCTATTTATTGTAGATGGTTTGCCGGTTAGTAATTCTACTTTAGACCAAGGATTATTAATTTCGAATGCACCAAATAGACAAGCTGATTACACAAATCGTGGTGCAGATATTAACCCTGACGATATAGAATCAGTAACCGTGCTTAAAGGACCAGAAGCTGCTGCTTTATATGGTATTGAAGCAGGAAATGGTGCAATCGTGATTACCACCAAAAAGGGCAAAAAAGGAAGAGGTACTATTACCTACTCTACCGATGTTAGATTGGACGATGTGTACCGTTTTCCTGAAACTCAAAAAGTATATCAAAGAGGTTATAGCGGAATTACAGACAATAACTATAGAAGGTTTTTTGGTGAAAAATATGCACCAGGTACGAAAATGTATGATAACGTAGGGAACTTTTTTCAAACAGGAGTAAAAACATCAAATTCGCTGGTTTTTGATGCGGGTACCGAGGCATTAACTTATCGGTTGTCTATGGCAAATATAGATCAAACAGGGGTTACTCCAAATTCAGCTTATAGCAGATTGAATATTACTTTAAGTGGAACGGCAAAAATTTCTGACAAGTTAAAAGCTGAATCTACTCTTTCTTATATAAATTCAGAAACAGATAAGACCTCAAAAGGTGCCGGAGGTTATTTATTAAACCTTTTAGCCTTTCCATCAGATATTGACGCAAGAATATATTTAAACTCAGATGGAACCAGAAAAAAAATAACAGATGGTTCTACAGATACCGAAGTTGATAATCCTTTCTTTAATGTAAATAAAAATATTGCTTACGACCAAAATAATCGTGTAATAAGTAACACCTCTTTAACTTATACCCCAATTTCTTGGTTAAGTTTTACGGGTCGTTTAGGAATAGATGCCAACTCTACGCAAGGGTTTAGATCCATACATCCAGAATCACAACAAGCTGGAGCTGGTGGAGGTTATTTCGAACAATATTCTGACCAGACTAAAAATTTAAACTACCTGTTGTTTGGAACTGCTAAAAAATCTTTTGGTAAATTCAATGCGTTATTACGTATTGGTACTGCCAGAAAAGAGGATGAGTACCATATTCTTTCTACAAAAGGAGAAAAATTCTACCAACCTAATGTTACCAATATCAACAATACCGATCCGCTTACGCAACGATCAATGGATAGAATTATAAAAAAACGTGTTGATGGTATTTTTGGAGAAGCAACATTAGATTATGATAAAACCGTATTCCTAACCTTGACCGGAAGAAATGACGTTTCCTCTACTTTACCAAGAGAAAACAACTCCTTCTTTTACCCATCTACTTCATTAAGTTTTGTATTTACAGAATTAGGAGCATTAAAAGGGAAAGAAACTTTGTCTTACGGAAAACTAAGAGCCTCTTGGGCGAGAGTTGCAAATGACGCAAAACCCTATTCAATAGCACCATCGTATGAACCAAAACCAACAACTGGTGGGGGATTTGGATATTCTGTAACAGGAGCAAATCCTGCCCTCCAAGCAGAGATGAATACTTCAATGGAGTTTGGTACTGAACTACGGTTTCTTAAAGACCGATTAGGGTTAGATGTTGCAGTTTACAGAAGAACAACTGATAATCCTATTATCAATAATATGCGTTTAAGTTATGGAACAGGATTTGTTCTAACAGCATATAACTTCGGGTCTTTACAAAATGAAGGTTTAGAAATTACGCTTACCGCTTCACCAATTAAAACAGATAAATTTAGCTGGGATATTTTATGTAATTTCACAAAAACCGACTCTGAGCTTTTAAGTTTGCCATCTACTCTTCCTGAATATTATACTTCAGATACTTGGATGTTTGGTAACATTAGAGGAGGTGCAAGAGTTGGTGGTCCTTTAACTACGTTCACAGGTTATACTAACTTAAGAAATGCAAATGGAGATATATTAATCAGCCCAACAAATGGTCAACCGATAATGGATACCACTTTCCCAATCGTTGGGGATAGAAATCCAGATTTTATGATAGGTCTTCAAAACACCTTTACCTTTAAAAACTTTAAATTATCATTTCTTTTAGATATTCGTAAAGGTGGAGATGTGTATAATGGTACCGAAGCATATTTATGGCAGCAAGGTCTTAGTGTAAGAACTTTAGATAGAGAAACGCCACTAGTTTTAAATGGCGTTTTGAGAGACGGATTAGAAAATTCAGCAACGCCTACACAAAATAATATTCAAATAACCCCTTACTATCAAAATGACTATTATAATGTAAATACTGTATGGTCTGATTTTATAGAAAAAGATATTAATTGGTTGCGTATGAGAGATATCACTTTAAGCTATCGTTTGCCGTCTGATCTATTACAAAAGACCAAAATATTTCAAAGCATAGCAATGTATTTGACAGTAACAGATGCTTTTATGATTACCAATTATACTGGTGCTGATCCCGCAGTAAATGGATTGAATGCTAGTGCTGGTGGTGCTGGTGGTACAGGATTTGATTATGGTGTAATTTCTACTCCAAGAGGCGTTAACTTAGGCTTTAAATTTGGACTTTAATAAATTAAGAATATGAAAAATATAACAAAATTTATCGCTGTTGCAATTATAACATTGTTTATTACAGCATGTAATCGTGACGAAATAGCAGACGTAAATACCAATCCGAGTTTTCCAACAGAAGTTGAACCCATCTATCTACTACCACAGATTCAAGCCTATATGGCAACAGGAGTTCAATTTGATGCAAGATTATTAGGGAAATATACCCAATATTTTTCTCATTCCACTTCTAATTATACTATCGATCGATATGGCTATTTTGCTGGGAGTGATTTTGGAGGAGAAATATGGAAAATGGCTTATTATTCTATTGGTTTAAATCTTTCCAATGTAATTACCACTGCTCATAGTGCTGAAAGGTACGACATAGAAGGAATGGGCAAAATAATTAGAGGTTGGACTTGGCAGGCAACTACGGATTACCATAGTGACCTGATAAAATTTGACCAAGTATTCACAGCAAGATTAACTTTTGACTATGGAACACAGGAAGAAGCTTATGCTGAGGTTAAACGTTTAGCTCTTGAAGGTATTGCCGATATTGATAGAACTGATGGTAAATACGACATAAGCTATACGGCAAAAGGTGATTTAATTTATGGTGGAGACAAAACCAAATGGAAAAAATTTGCTTATGGTTTATTAGCTAGAAATGCACAAAACTTGAGTAACAAAGCAGGATATAATCCAGCCGAAGTTATTGCTTGGGTAGATCAATCTTTTACCAGTATTTCCGATGATTGCAATGTTAAATTTGCCGGAACAAATACTTCCGATGCTAATTTCTTTGGACCTGTGCGTAATAATATGGCCCTTTTCCGTCAAACCGATTTTATTGTAAAAACAATGGACGGGACAATTTTTGGAGGAGTTATAGATCCACGTATGCAAGCCGTTTTAGTGCCTTCACAAGATGGTGTATTTAGAGGTAATCCACTAAACACTTCTGCTGGAACGGTAGCGGCAACACGTATTCCTAATTTATGGGGAGGAACCACTCATACAGTTTCAACATTAGCAGGAAGATATTTATTTAGAGATAATGTCGATTTCCCTATTATGACTTATGCTGAATTACAATTTATAAAAGCAGAAGCAGCATTCAAATTAGGAGACAATGCTTTAGCTTTAGATGCTTACAAAAAAGCAATAGCTGCTAGTATTGATATGGTAAATAAATATACTGTGCCTGTAGCTCCCACTACGGTAAGCCCGGTGCTTCCTGGAGCATCGTTAATTACTGCTGCTCAAAAAACTGCTTTTTTAGCAGATCCTAATATTGTACCTGCCACTTTAACATTAAAACACATATTACTTCAAAAATACGTAGCCTTATTTGGTTATGGATATTTAGAAACCTGGACGGATATGAGAAAACATCATTATGATACAGCAATTTATGAAGGAATGGTATTCCCATCATTTTATGTTGACAATGGTGGCAAAATTGCTTATAGAGTTCGTCCAAGATATAACTCTGAATATGTTTGGAACTATGCTGCCCTTCAAGCTATTGGCGGTGATAAACCAGACTATCACACTGTAGAAATGTGGTTCTCTCAACCGTAACTATTTTAATTTTAAACTTATTTCAAATGAAAAATAAAATAATATCAATAAATAAGATTGCCGCACTAGTGCTGTTTGCATTAACATTATTTACCTCTTGTGGTGATGATCATGATTTTGCACCCTATGCGGAAACTGTTGATGCAACAACTGGAAAGGTGAAGTTTTTACATACCGCAATTGGCCCCGCTGGTGTTAATTATACTGTAAACTGGTTTATTAATGATACAAAAACCAGTGCCACATTAGTTGCTTCTGGATTACCAACAGGCACAGTTTATGGTTCAGCTTTTCCTATAAGTTTCTATTCAATAGTACCTTCAGGAAATCAGACTATGAAAGTAGAAATTCCGGCAACTGCTACTGCTACTGCTTCAACGGTTTTAACAAGCCCTCTTGTAGTAGAGGCAGGTAAAAACTATTCAACCTTTTTGGTTGGTACTGCTGCTCCTTATGCTGTTTATACTGTTGCAGATGATTTAACCGTTGCAGATCCTACAAAAGCATATATTCGCTTTTTAAATGTGATATCAAATTCACCAGCAACTGGTTACGATTTATCCATAAAAGAATTGAATTCAAATGCAGTAATTTTTAGCGGGGTAACTTATTTAGGAGGAAACAAAGCTTTTATTCCAATTACTCCTGTGGCAGATGATTCTTCAGTAGCTTATGAAGCGCAGTTGAGAACAGTAGGAACCACTACGATTGTTGCAAAAGTAGCTATTACACCAAGAAAAGGCAGGATTTATACTTTCTTTTCCGTAGGTTATGTTGACGGATTGCCTGCAAAGAAGAATTTACCTTTTTTAGGTTGGTACACCAATAAATAATAAAAACAATAAATTCTTTCTAAAAGAGTCCCGCAAAAATTGCGGGACTCTTTTTATTAACAATAATTTTTCCTCAATTCCAGATTTTATATATTCTGCAAAAATCCTATTTGTGATTACCCATAAACAATACCCAAAATCACTACATTTAATTAAATTATTTTTATTGAAAAGCATTTTCTCTATGATACATACACAACAATAATTGTTAAAATTTAATGTTTTTTTATGTTTTATGTTAAATTTATATTGAATTTAATCCTAATTTGTTTATGTTTGTGAAACTAATCAATTAAATTAACCACAATGAAAAAAAAGAGTTTAATTCTTTTGCTGTTTTTTGTTGGATTGCTAACCAGCTATTCGCAAGAGATAACAGTAAAAGGTAAAGTTTCAGATGCCCAAGGACTTCCGTTACCGGGCGCAAATGTTTCTATTAAGGGAACAAATTCAGGTGTTGCAACCGATATTGATGGAAAATATCAAATCGAAGCTTCAAAAGGAGCAACTTTGGTGTTTTCATTTATTGGTTTTTCAAACCAAGAGATTAAAGTTTCTGGTAGTGCTCTAAATGTTTCCTTAAAAGAGGGAGGAGAAAACAAACTCGAAGAAGTAGTGGTAACTGCGATGGGTATTAAAAATAAATCCAAATCTTTGGGTTATGCCAATCAAACCATCAAAGCTGCCGATGTAGAAAGACCGGGACAGCTAAATGCCTTGCAGGCTTTGCAGGGAAGTGTTTCAGGTGTGACCATCAGCAAAACTTCTGGAGAAGCCGGTGGTGGTGTTGATATTTTAATTAGAGGTGTTTCCTCTTTGAATACAGGAAGTAACAACCAGCCTTTAATCGTTATTGACGGTAATCCTGTTAGTAATAATGTAATTGCTGGAGACGTATTACCTAGTAGCGGGTCAAATTCTCCTAGCAGTGCTGAACAATTTTCTTTTTCAAATCGTGGTATAGATATTAACCCGAACGACATTGAGACATATACGGTTCTTAAAGGAGCAGGAGCAACAGCTCTTTATGGTATTTTAGCTGGTAATGGAGTAATTGTTATTACCACCAAAAAAGGAAAAGAAGGAAAAACGAAAGTAAATATTTCTTCTAGTACAACTTTTAGCGAGGTAAATAAATATCCTGAATTGCAATCTACATATAGAGAAGGATCCTACAGACAAACCTCTATCAATCCAGCTCCAAAAACGTATGATTATTATCCTGCTGTAAAAAGCATGAATGCCAATACCCCAACAGGAATTGAATTTAACGTAAATCCTTCTTCTGCAACAGGCGCATTAATCGGAGGTGGTTTCCAAAGTAATGGTCCTAAATATTCAAGTGCAGATGACAAGAGCATTTACTTTAGAAATTTTTATAAAGACTTTTTCTTAACTGGCGTTACTATAGATAACAATGTTAGTTTAAGCGGAGGAACCGAGAAAATGAATTATTTTGTTTCTGCCTCTTCGAGCAATTCCAAAGGAATAGTTCCAAATAGTGATTATACCAGAAAAACATTGAAATTTAATGGTAATTATAAATTGAACGAAAAAATAAAATTAGGAACGTCTATTACTTATGCAAATTCTGGAGGTGCTCGTGCCAATGGTGGTGATAAATCGATAATGAGCTCTTTGTCTTATTGGTCTCCATCAATAGATGTTAACGATTATTTGACTCCATCAGGAACCATGAAAGACTGGACATTAGGAAGCATTGACCAACCTGTTTACTTAGCAATGACAAGTAATTTGACCGATAAAGTAGATCGTTGGATAGCTTCTGCTGATTTAAGCTGGCAAGCAAACTCTTGGTTAAACGTGGTTTACAGAGGAAGTGTCGATAATTATTCTGATTATAGAAATCGATATGTAGGACCAGAATTAGATACAGGTATTGGAGTAAAAGGTTTTATTGTGAATCAAAATATTGGATTTACAGGTTTGAATTCTAATTTATTGGCAACTGCCTCTAAAAAATTTGGTGATTTTAATACCTCCTTATTGCTTGGACATCAAATTTTTGATACCGAAACCAATAATAATTATGTTAGAGGAGAAGGATTGTTAATTCGTAACTTTAATAATATATCCAATACGACCAATAAGTTTGCCGAACAAAAAACAGAAAGAGTTAGAACGGTGGGTTATTTTACAGAATTAAAAGCAGACTATAAAGAAAGAATTTTTGCCGCAGTTACCGCTAGAAGAGATCAAGCTTCAACACTGCCAGAAGCAACCCGTGATTTTGATTACTATTCTACTAACCTTGCTTTCCTGTTTCACGATCTTATAGATAAAAACGCAAGCATCCTTTCTTTTGGGAAACTACGCGGGTCTTGGGCTCAGGTAGGAAAAATTCCTCCTTTCGGAATTGGAAGATATAGCACTCCAGATGTTAGTCCTTTCAATGGAATAGGTGGAGTTTCTCTTGGTAGCGTGGGCGCCAATCCTGAAATACGAGCTGAAATTGTAACAACTTGGGAAGGCGGTATTGATTTACGATTTTTACGCGACCGCATTCGATTAGAATATACTTATTTTGACAGAACAAGTGACGGTCAAATTTTACCCGCCGGTTTAGCCTATTCTACAGGATTAACTTCGTTTTGGGACAATAACGGATCGTTACAAACAAAAGGACACGAATTAACTTTAGCGGCTGATATTATTCAAAACAACAGCTTTAAATGGACAGCCACAGTTAACTTTACCGCTTATGAAACCGAAGTCTTAGATTTAAATGGTTTTGATCAAATTAATTTTGCCAGTGAAGCAGGTTCCTCTGAGGTTTATTCTAGAGTAAAAGTAGGTGACGCAATGGGATCTATTTATGCACAAAGCTGGGAATATATAAACGGTCAACGATTAATTGGGTCTAACGGTTTACCTGTAATTAAAAAAGATGCAAACGGAGCTATTCTTTATACTAATGTTGGAAATGCATTTCCAGACTACGTAATCACCTTAAACAATAACTTGAGATATAAAAATTGGGATTTAGGATTCTTGTTTGAGTATAAAGCAGGAGGTGAAGGATATGATCCAGCCGAAAGAAATGGGTTAAGAAACGGTAGTTTAAAGATGACCGAAGATAGAAATTATTTAAAAATATTAGACGGTGTAAAATCTGATGGAGCAGGAGGTTATGTGCCAAATGACAAACAAATATTGTATGACGGCAATACTTATTGGAGAAATGCATCTGTCAACAGAGCCTCAGAAATATTAATACAAGACACTTCTTGGATAAAACTTAGAAATGTTTCCTTAACGTATAATTTATCCTCTGATTTTGTCTCTCGATTGAAACTATCCAATATGTCTTTCTCGTTAAGCGGAAACAACTTTTTGTTATGGACTCCTTGGAGAGGATTTGACCCGGAAGGAAGCCAGTTTGGTGCAGGAAGCAATGTATATGGTTTTTCAGGAAAAAACATCCCACTGACAAAAGGCTACTCATTGGGACTAAACATTGGTTTTTAATTTATAAAAAATAAGAATTATGAAAAATATATTTAAAATTGTAGGGGCATCACTTTTAGCAGTTTCTATATACAGTTGTAGTGATAGCTATTTTGATGTCAACACGCCAGGCAATGCTGTTCCAGCAGACCAAATTGCTATGAAAGACGTTTTGTCCCCTTGTATTCAATACACAATGAACGCACAGTTTAGTGCTGCATCAAGCATTGCTCAAGTAGATCAGCACATTACAACAATTGTTCAAGATCGTCAAGGAATAGACAACCATTATTTGGCAACCTTAGATGGATATTGGAGAATTGTTTATACTCAAGCTTTGCCAAACATTCTAGTATTAGAACAAAAAGCCATTGCTTCTAAATCAAGTCACTATCTTGGAATTGCAAAGGTGTTAAAGGCCATCAATATTGGTTTAACCACAGATTTATATGGCGACATCCCTTACTCAGAAGCTACATTAGGAACAGATATTAAGTACCCAAAATATGACACACAACAAGCTGTCTATGCTGATATAATCAAGTTATTAGATGAGGCTATCGTCTTGTTTTCTGCTCCAAACACTTCAACACTTGCTCCTGGAGGAGAGGATTTGATTTATGCCGGAAAAGTGGCTAACTGGAAAAAAGCAGCCTACACTTTCAAAGCTAGATTTCAACTACATTTGTTAAATATAAATGGGGCTTCTACCACTGCTTCGGCAGTATTGGCAAGTTTAGCAAACGGTTTTACTTCAAACACCGATGATTTTCAGTTAAAATACAATAGTGTTAACATAAACCCATGGTATTCAACCCAAGTTGGATTATTTACAGGAAATGTATTGTATGCCATTTCTAATCATTTTATCAGCTATATGAATGGCGGAGCAGTTTATCCTTTTGATTCTGTAACTATGGATCCCAGACTCCCATTGTTAGTAGATATGAGAACCTATAATTCTGCAGGTGTTACCGGAACACAACCTATTTTACCAACTGGCTATGTAGGCACCACAAACGGAACAGGAAACGCCTCTTCTGCTAAAATTGGAACTCAATTTTTTTACTCTAAAATCGACTCTCCTCTGGTATATCTAAGCTATTCTGAAGCAAAATTTATGGAAGCCGAAGCTCAATTCCTTCTTGGAGGAGGAAACGCCACAAGTACTGGCGCAAATGCAGCAGCTTATGCTGCTTACAAAGCAGGTATTGATGCGAATATGTCGAAAATAAGCGTTGCTGCCGCTGATAAAACAGCCTATCTAGTAGATACTTCTATTGACAAAGGCGCTGCGGCTTTAGAACTAAATGATATTATGCGTCAAAAATTTATAGCCTTATTCTTAAATCCTGAAACATTCACAGATTACAGAAGGTATGATTTTTCTATAGATGCTTTCAAAAACTTAACCATTCCTGTAAATACTGACCCAGTAAATGGCGGCGAATGGATGAGAAGAATTGTGTACTCAACCAATGAAAGAGGCTCAAATGCAGCTAATTATTCGGCTAATTTTAAACCAATGACCACTCCAGTTTGGTGGGATAAATAAATAAGATTTAGTTTTACATATTTAAAACCTCAGTTTCCTTAAAAAGAAATTGGGGTTTTTTTATGAAAATTGGAAATCTTAAACTTGAAAATCAAAACTAAAAAAAATACTATCTTTACAAACTAAACGTTTTAAGAACTTAAGTTGTGTTCGTCACAACACTACATATATAATTATGGCATGTACAAGTTGTTCAACTCAAGATGGTGGCACTCCAAAGGGTTGTAAAAATAATGGGACTTGCGGTACCGATAGCTGCAACAAATTAACAATTTTCGACTGGCTTTCGAATATGAGTTTGCCTTATGGTGAAACCCCTTTTGACTGCATTGAAATACGCTTTAAAAACGGAAGAAAAGAATTTTATCGAAATTCTGAAAAACTCACCCTAAGCATGGGCGATGTCGTTGCTACCGAAGCTTCATCAGGACACGACATAGGAATTATTACTCTGACAGGCGAATTGGTACGAATTCAAATGAAGAAAAAAGGAGTAAATCATACTAATGCCGATATTTCTAAAGTTTATAGAAAAGCCTCACAAAGAGACATTGATATTTGGTCAGCCGCACGTGATAAAGAAGAGCCAATGAAGGTTCAGGCACGTGAGTTAGCCATTGCCCATAAATTGGAAATGAAAATTTCTGACATCGAATTTCAAGGAGATGGTTCAAAAGCAACATTTTATTATACCGCAAATGACCGAATCGATTTTCGACTATTAATTAAAGATTTTGCCAAAGAATTTAGCACCAGAGTCGAGATGAAACAAGTAGGGTTACGACAAGAAGCGGCTCGATTGGGAGGCATAGGCTCTTGCGGAAGAGAATTGTGTTGTTCCACTTGGCTAACCGATTTTAGAAGCGTCAATACGTCAGCAGCTCGTTACCAACAATTGTCCTTAAATCCACAAAAACTGGCCGGACAATGTGGTAAATTAAAATGTTGCCTGAATTATGAGCTCGATACTTATATGGATGCCCTGAAAGGATTTCCTGATTTTGACACAAAATTAATTACCGAAAAAGGAGAAGCCGTTTGCCAAAAACAAGACATCTTCAAAGGATTGATGTGGTTTGCTTACACTAATGATTTTGCCAATTGGCACGTTTTAAAAATCGAACAAGTAAAAGAAATCGTTGCCGAAAACAAATTAAAAAATAAAGTAGCTTCACTCGAAGATTTTGAAATAGTAACTACTCAAGAACCCGAAAAACATTTCAATAATGCAATGGGACAGGAAAGTTTAACACGATTTGATCAACCTAAGAAAAATAAAAAATCAAATAAAAAACGAAAAGGAGGCGAAAACTTAATTGTTGCAAATAACCACAAACCAAATAATAACGCCAGACCTAATGTTGCAATCGATAAAAAATCTGCAATAGCCAGAAAACCTATAATTATTACTAAAAATGAAAATAAAGAATAGTGTACTACTGATTTTGGTTGTAATTCTCCTTTTTTCGTGTGACAAAAAAAGGGTTTTCGACGAATATAAATCCATAGGAAATGCTTGGAACAAAGACAGTATTGTAACTTTTAATTTACCCGAATTAGATTCAACAAAACGGTACAATTTATTTGTAAATTTGAGAACTAACAAAAACTATCCGTTCAACAATCTTTTTTTGATTGTGGCAATAGAAATACCTAACGGATTTACAAAAGTCGATACCCTCGAATACCTTATGGCTAATCCTGACGGCTCATTATTAGGCGATGGTTTTTCGGACATAAAAGAAAGCAAACTTTTTTATAAAGAAAAGGTGCGATTTAGAGGAAAATATAAAGTCCATATCAAACAAGCCGTTAGAGAAAACGGGAAAGTTCCCGGAGTAACCGCCTTGGAAGGAATAACAGACGTTGGTTTCAGAATAGAAAAAATAGATTAAGAAGTAATTATGGCTATCTCCAAAAAAAACACTCAGAACAATAACACCGAAAAAAGTATCTCCTATTATAAAAGGAAATTTTGGAAAGTTTTCTTTTATGGTTTAGGAGGATTATTGTTGTTTTTCTTGTTTGCCTCTTGGGGACTTTTTGGTTCCATGCCTTCCTTCGAAGATTTAGAAAATCCCGATTCTAATTTAGCCACAGAAATCATCTCTTCTGACGGAGTGGTTTTGGGAAAATATTTTGAGCAAAACAGGTCACAATTAAAATATTCTGACTTGCCCAAAAATTTTGTGCAAGCACTCGTAGCGACCGAAGACGAGCGTTTTTATGAACATTCCGGTATAGACGGCAGAGGAACTCTGAGAGCCATTGTCAGTTTAGGAACAAGTGGTGGCGCAAGCACCTTAACACAACAACTAGCTAAACAATTATTTCACGGCGAAGGGTCAAAATTTTTACCTTTCAGAATTGTACAAAAAATCAAAGAATGGATTATTGCCATAAGGCTTGAAAGACAATATACCAAAAACGAAATCATCGCTATGTATTGCAATGTCTATGATTTTGGCAATTATTCCGTTGGGGTAAGCTCTGCGGCAAAAACCTATTTCTCTAAAGAGCCCAAAGATTTAACCATTGATGAATCTGCAATATTAGTCGGAATGTTCAAAAATTCCGGACTATACAATCCTGTAAGAAATCCGCAAGGCGTAAAAAACCGTAGAAATGTAGTGCTTCTGCAAATGGAAAAAGGAGGTATCATCACCGAAGAACAAAAACTTAAATTACAAGCCCTACCTATCAAACTTAATTTCAAACTCGAAAGCCATCGCGAAGGAACCGCAACTTATTTTAGAGAATATTTACGTGAATATTTAAAAAAATGGGTAGAAGACAACAAAAAAGCAGATGGTTCTGATTACAACATCTACAAAGACGGTTTGAAAATCTACACTACCATCGATTCAAGAATGCAATTGTATGCAGAAGAAGCCGTTGCCAAACACATGGAAAACCTTCAGAAACAGTTTTTTATCGAAGCTAAAACCAATAAAAACGCACCTTTTGTAAATATCTCTGATGCCGAAACACAACGCATTTTAAAACAAGCAATGAAGGCGTCTTACCGATGGACAGTGCTAGCCGAACAAGACAAAAGCGAAGAAGAAATAATAACGTCTTTCAACCAAAAAACAAAAATGAAAGTCTTCACCTGGAAAGGCGAAAGAGATACCATTATGACTCCTTTGGATTCCATTCGATATTACAAACATTTTCTGCAATCAGGCTTAATGGCAATGGAGCCTCAAACAGGCAGTATTAAAGCTTGGGTTGGTGGTATCAATTACAAATATTTTCAATACGATCACGTAGGACAAGGCGCAAGACAAGTAGGTTCCACATTCAAACCATTCGTATATGCAACCGCTATCGAACAACTGGGAATGTCTCCATGCGATACCATTATTGACGGTCCGTTTATGATTCATAAAGGTCGTCATCACGTTACCGAAGATTGGGAACCACGAAATTCTAACAATCAATACCGCGGAATGGTAACCCTAAAACAAGGTTTGGCATATTCCATCAACACCATTTCAGCAAAATTAATAGACAAAACCGGTCCCGAAGCAGTAGTCGAATTAACTCACAAATTAGGCGTGAAAACCGAAATTCCTGTGCAACCGTCCATTGCACTTGGCGCGGTTGATATTACAGTAGAAGATATGGTTGCCGCTTATGGAACTTTTGCCAATCAAGGCGTTTATGTAAAACCACAATTCATTTCCCGAATAGAAGACAAAAGCGGTGTGATAATTTATGAACCCATTCCTGAATCACACGATGTTTTGAACAAAGACATTGCCTTTGCCGTTATCAAATTGCTCGAAGGCGTTACCGAAAGCGGTTCCGGAGCAAGATTGAGAACTCAAGGTGGTGGAAACGGCGACACCCGCTGGACAGGCTATCCGTATATGTTTACAAATCCTATTGCTGGTAAAACAGGAACAACTCAAAACCA
>DZAU01000067.1 GCA_022729635.1 Flavobacterium psychrophilum | reverse complement strand
AGATTATTTCTTTTTCTCGTTTTTTTCCATTTTGGCTTTCAAACCTGCAAGAATATCATTTGCATCACCTAAAGTAGAAGCTGGAGCATTTGTATTTGCTGCAACTGCTTCGGCAACGGCTTTCACTGCTTTTTCTTCTTCTTCACGGAAGATGGCTGTGTGAGAAGCAACCACTCTTTTGAATTCTTTGTTGAATTCGATTACTTTAAATTCAGCAGTTTCGCCTTTTTTCAATTTCTTACCGTCTTCTTTTTCAAGGTGACGTGTAGGAATAAAAGCAACGATATCATCACCGAATTCTACAGTAGCTCCTTTGTCAACAATTTCAGAGATTTCACCTGAGTGGATAGTTCCCACTGCGAATGAATCTTCGTATTGATCCCAAGGATTAGCAGTAGTTTGTTTGTGACCTAAAGATAATTTACGACCTTCAACATCTAATTCAAGAACTACAACATCTAATTTTTCACCAACATTTACAAATTCAGATGGATGTTTGATTTTCTTAGTCCAAGAAAGGTCAGAGATATAAATCAATCCGTCGATACCTTCTTCCAATTCTACGAAAATTCCAAAGTTTGTAAAGTTTCTAACGATACCTGTATGTTTAGAACCTACCGGATATTTAGAAGTAATATCAGTCCAAGGATCTTGAGTCAATTGTTTGATACCCAACGACATTTTACGATCGTCTCTATCCAAAGTCAAGATAACACCTTCTACAACATCTCCCACTTTTACGAAATCTTGAGCCGAACGTAAATGAGTTGACCAAGACATTTCTGAAACGTGGATTAAACCTTCAACACCTTCAGCAACTTCGATAAATGCACCGTAATCAGCGATTACAACTACTTTGCCTTTTACTTTATCACCAATTTTCAAATCAGCATCTAAAGCATCCCAAGGGTGAGCATTTAATTGTTTCAATCCTAATTGGATTCTTGTTTTCTCGTCATCAAAATCAAGGATTACCACGTTAAGAACTTGGTCTAATTCAAGAACTTCAGATGGATGGTTGATTCTTGACCAAGAAAGGTCAGTAATGTGGATTAATCCATCAACACCACCAAGGTCAATAAACACACCGTAAGAAGTAATGTTTTTAACAACACCTTCTAATACTTGTCCTTTTTGTAATTTTCCGATGATTTCTTTTTTCTGTACTTCAATATCCGCTTCGATAAGCGCTTTGTGAGATACAACAACATTTTTGAATTCGTGGTTGATTTTTACCACTTTGAATTCCATCATTTTGTTTACATATACATCGTAGTCTCTAATTGGTTTAACATCAATTTGAGAACCTGGAAGGAAAGCTTCAATTCCGAAAACGTCAACGATCATACCGCCTTTAGTTCTGCATTTTACAAAACCATTAACGATTTCTCCTGTTTCGTTAGCCGAAATAACTCTATCCCATGATTTGATAGTACGTGCTTTTCTGTGAGACAATACTAATTGACCTGTTTTGTCCTCGCGGATGTCAATCAATACTTCTACTTTGTCACCTACTTTTAAAGCTGGATTGTAACGGAATTCGTTCAATGAAATAACACCTTCCGATTTTGCGTTGATATCAACGATAACGTCTCTATCAGTAATTCTAACAACGATACCTTCTACTACTTCTTCTTGATCTGTCGCGATAAAAGTTTTTGAAACTAGGTCTTCGAATTCTTGTAAGTTTTTCTCATCTACTGCATCAATACCTTCTTCAAAGTTGTGCCAGTTAAAATTTGCTAAAAACTCTTCTTGTGATTTTAATTGTTCAGACATGCTGATTAAAAATTTGTATTCTGCATTTCCTGTGTTTCTTGCTGCGGTGAAAAAACAGAAGTTGTTTGTAAAATTTAGTTTATCCCTTTTCGAAACACTGACCGCCAAAAGGACTGCAAAAGTAATTCTTTTTTATTTATCTGCAAAATAAATATCGAGAGATAATCGATTGATTTTTAGGAGCAGAACTTTTTTGGGTTTTTAGGAACACTGCTCCCGCTTTTCGTTGCAATCTCCCGAAAAAAATCGGGAGGATTTCCACTTCAATCGGGGCTAATTATGACCTTTAGAAGTTTCAACACTTTTGCCAAAGTTTAGAAATTTGGCAAAAAACACTTTGGCTCACGCAAGCAGAGGGAAAATAATAATCGATATAAAATACAGTCTGTTTTTGAATTATTACATCGAATTTTATTTGAAAGCAGTTCTCAAAACGTTAAATTTCCAGCTAATTCTTTTAATAGTATTTCGGATAATTTAGCCTGAAATTGTGCTTTGCTATAATTTACTTTAGCATTGACATAATTCAATTGTGCAGCTCTGAATTCTAATGTAGTTATGGTTCCAATACGGAATTTATCAACTGTAATTTCTAGATTTTGATTAGCAATGGCTTCGTTTTCGAATTCTAAATCAATCAAATCTAAATTGGTTAAATACGTTTGATATAAGGCTGTTAATTGTGAATTCAGTTTTTGGTTTTGCTGTTCGATAACCAAATTAGCATTGTCAATTTCAATTTTTGCAATTTTTTCATTACGGTTTTGGGCAAATCCATCAAATAAATTTAATGAGGCTCGAAATCCATAGTTAAGTCCCTGAGCTGACGATTGGGTTGTAAAGCCAAGTCCTGATTGACTTTCTGAAAAAACATAACCCGTAGTTAAGTTTACAGTTGGATACCGTTCGCCTTTTATTTGCTTCAATTGCAATTCCGAAATTCTTTGATTGATAATTTGGCTTTCTAATTCAGGGTTTTGTTTCTCTGCTAATGCAGTCAATTCCGGAAGCAATAAAGTTTTATCCACGGGAATTTCATCAACCACTTTGAAGTCTATTTTTGGGTCACGTGCCATCAATTGGTTTAATAAAATTTTTGTATTTGCGTATAATTCTTGTTGTTTTAATAAATTAGTTTTATCTGTATTCAAGTCAACTTGTGCATTCAAAACTTCTAATTTTGACGCTTTCCCAATCGTAAAGCGGTTTTTTGCCAGAGTCAAACGTTGGTTCGAAATATCAATAGTTGTGTTCAAAGCGGCCAATTGTTGTTGTTGGTTTACCAATTCAAAATATACAGCATTTAAGTTGCTTATTTTAGTAGTGATGGTCAGCTTTAATTGAGTTTCACCTAGTTTTTGCAGTTCTTTCAATTGTTCCAATTTGGCAAACATTTTAAAACCGTCAAAGATGGTCCAATCTAAACCAACACCATAATTTAAATTGCTGTTTTTGGCATTATCAAGCGAATTTACAGTTCCATCAGCAAGTGTTTGCGAAAGGTTTTGAATGCCATTATTACCCACTATGCTTGCAGCGACTTTAGGTAACAT
Source organism: Flavobacterium psychrophilum (assembly GCA_022729635.1). GTDB lineage: Bacteria > Bacteroidota > Bacteroidia > Flavobacteriales > Flavobacteriaceae > Flavobacterium > Flavobacterium psychrophilum_P. The sequence goes on along the minus strand of DZAU01000067.1, from coordinate 6,941 downwards.
TCCAGCATTTCCAGAGGTTACATTGGTTTTATCAATATTTAAATTATTAGATGCTATTTTGATTTCATAGTTATTTACTAATGCTATTTTTATGGCATCTTCGATAGTTAAAACTTCTTGAGCATTCGTTTTTATAATGCAAAGTAAGACTAAAACTAGGCTTTGAAGTAGAACTTTAAAATTCATCATAATTATTTATTTTCTTTTTCATATTCATCTATATGATCGAATTCAGGATAATGTTTTCTGGCTTTTGACCACATTAGATACAAAGCCGGAATTACAAATAATGTTAAAATCAAGGAGAAAATAGTTCCTCCCACGATGACAACTCCCATTCCCATTCTGCTTGTTGATGCTGCACCAAGTGACAACGCAATAGGCAAAGCTCCCAATGAAATGGCTAAGCTTGTCATTAAAATTGGTCGAAGTCGCGCTTCAGATGCTTCTAATATTGCTTCTAATTTTGGTTTTCCCAGTTCCCGTAATTGATTGGCAAATTCTACAATCAGGATTCCGTTTTTGGTTACTAAACCAATGAGCATCACGGTTCCAATTTGGCTAAAGATATTCCAAGTTTGGTCAAATAACCATAACGAAAATAGTGCTCCGGCAACTGCCATTGGCACCGTTAAAATAATAATAAATGGATCAACAAAACTTTCGAATTGTGCTGCCAAAATCAAAAAAATCAATAATAAAGCCAGTCCAAATGCAAAAGATGTATTGGAACTACTTTCAACAAAATCTCGTGACTCTCCGCCTAAATCAGTGGTGAAAGTATCATCCAAAACCTTGTCTTTTATTTCATTCATTGCATCAATTCCATCGCTTATACTTTTGCCTGGAGCAAGACCTGCAAAAACGGTTGCCGACATGTATCTATTATTATGAAACAATTGTGGAGGATTGCTTTTCTCTTCAATAGTCACGACATTGTCCATTTGAATGAGTTCTCCTTTGTTGTTTTTTACGAACATTGAGGTTAAATCTAGCGGTTTCGAACGGTCTTTTTGGTCAAATTGTCCAATGACTTGGTATTGTTTTCCGTTTCGCATAAAATAACCAAAACGTTGCCCACTTAACGAAAGTTGCAAGGTTTGGGCAATATCAATTACAGATATACCTAAACTTTCGGCTTTCTCACGATCGATAGTGACATTGATTTCGGGTTTGTTGAATTTCAAATTTATATCGGTAATGGCAAAAGCTTCATTTTTTGCCGCTTCGTCCATAAATAGTGGAATTTTTTCCTGCAATTTTTCAAAGTTTGGCGCCTGGATAATATATTGAATAGGCAAGCCACCTCGTCTGTTTACTGAAATCGTGGGTTGTACTGTCACCGAAGTCTTTGCTTCTGGATATTTCTTAGTCCATTTAGTTAATTTTTCGGCAATTTGTTTTTGAGTCCTTTTTCTTTCACTTGGATCCACTAATACAACTCTAACTCTTCCGCTGTTTGAAGCTGAAGCAATAAAACTAGGCGAAGTGATGACTAAAGCCACTTTTTTCTCTGGTATAGAATCGTCAACTAGTTTTGAAAGTTCCTGCATAAATCGATCTGTGTATTCATAAGAAGAACCTTCGGCAGTGTTTACGCTCATTATTAATGCACTTCGATCGTCATAAGGTGCGGTTTCTTTTTGGAGTAGATTAAAAAACAAAACAATTAATCCAAAGCAGACAACCAATATTGGAAAACTTAACCATTTTCTTTTCATAAAACGCTCTAAAGCATTGGCATAACCACTATTTAATTTTTGGAAATAAGGCTCAGTAGCTATGTAAAATTTTGATTTTTTTTGTTCGCCACCTTTCATTAAATAAGCGTTCAACATTGGTGTTAATGTCAAAGAAACAAAGGCAGAAACTAATACTGCGGCTCCAATGACGACACCAAATTCCCTAAATAATCTTCCTACAAATCCTTCAAGGAAAATTACCGGTAAAAACACCGCTGCCAAGGTTATCGAAATGGATATTACAGCAAAAAAGATTTCATTCGACCCTTTAATTGCAGCTTCAATTGGAGACATTCCTTCTTCCACTTTTTTGAAAATATTTTCGGTAACCACAATTCCATCATCAACCACCAATCCTGTTGCCAGGACAACTGCCAGTAAAGTCAGTACATTTATCGAAAACCCAAAAAGCCACATAATAAAGAAAGTTGCAATCAACGAAACTGGAATATCGATTAATGGGCGGAAAGCAATTGCCCAATCTCGAAAGAATAAATAGATAATTAAAATCACTAGAATCAATGAAATTAGCAGTGTTTCCGCAACTTCAAGAACCGATTTTTTAACAAAAAGTGTATTATCAATTGCAACGTTTAGTTTGATGTCTTTTGGTAAATCCTTTTTTAAAATTTCAAATTCTTTGTAAAATTCCTTTGAAATGTCAAGATAATTAGCTCCTGGCATTGGCACAATAGCAATACCAACTAATGGCAAACCAGATTGGCTCATTTTTGTTTCTATATTTTCAGGACCAAGTTCAGCCGAACCCACATCGCTTAAACGAACTATTTTTTCGTCATCTGTGCGAATAATAATATTGTTGAATTCTTCGGGTGTCGAAAGGTTTCCAACGGTTTTTACGGTCAATTCTGTGTTGCTTCCGGTTAATTTTCCCGATGGTAATTCTACGTTTTGTTTGTTTAGAGCGTCTCTAACTTCGGAAGCCGTGCAGCCATAAGAAGCTAATTTTACAGGATCAATCCACAAACGCATTGCGTATTTTTTTTGTCCCCAAATTTGGACACCACTTACGCCAGGAATAGTTTCCATTCGTTGCGAAATTACATTTTCGGCATAATCGCTGAGTTCTAATTCATTTCGGGAATCACTTTGAATTGTCATCGAAATAATGGCATCACTATCGGCATCAGCCTTTGAAACAACAGGAGGTGAATCAATGTCTTTTGGCAAGTTTCTTACGGCTTGAGAGACTTTGTCCCGAACATCATTTGCGGCTTCCTCCAGATTTTTATTCAAATTGAATTCGACCGTGATATTGCTGCTTCCTTGTGTACTCGATGAAGTTATGTTTCGAATTCCGTCAATTGAATTAATGGCTTTTTCGAGTGGTTCCGTGATTTGAGATTCAATGATGTCAGAATTTGCTCCTGAATAATTTGTTCGAATTGAAATCTGGGCTGGATCTATCGAAGGAAATTCCCTAACGCCCAGAAAACTGTATCCAATAATTCCAAACAAAACGATGGTCAAGTTGATAACTATTGTTAAAACAGGTCTTTTTATGCTTATGGTGGATAAACTCATTGAGATTTTTGATTTTAGATTGCAGATTTTAGATTGAAGAATTAGAGATTTTTAGAAATCTAAAATCTGCAATCTAAAATCTAAAATTATTTAACTTTCACTTTCACTGCATCATCTTCTTTTAAAGACATTACGCCAGTTGTCAAAAGTGTGTCACCGGCTTTTAAACCCGAAAGGACTAAAATAGAAGCATCAGTTCTAGTAGCTGTTTCAACCATTACTTCTTTGGCTTTGCCCACATTAGAAATAAATACTTTCTTTCCGTTTTGAACAGGAATAATGGCTTCCGATGGAATAACAATTGCATCTTTAATAATATCCAAAGGCAATTCTACATTGGCAAAAGTACCCGGCAATAATTTTCCGTCTTTATTTTCGGCAATGGCACGAACTTGCAATGTTCTTGTTTCGATTTGAACTTCGGGTTCAATAGCATAAATTTTGGCAGTATATGTTTTGGTAGAACTGGCAACTGTAAAGATTAAATTGGAATTCGGTTTTACCTCGCTGGCATATTTTTCAGGAATCGAAAAAGTGATTTTTAATTGACTGATGTTGACTAATTTGGCGACCAAAAGACTAGGAGTGATGTAAGTTCCGGGCGAAATAGAACGTAATCCTATCTTTCCTGAAAACGGTGCTTTAACCGAAGTTTTTGCAATTTGCGCCTGAATTAACTGGATTTGGGCTTGCGCTAATTTTAAATCGGCTCGTGCAACGTCGTATTCTTCTTGGCTTATAGCTTCTTTTTCGAGTAAAAGTTTTGCTCTTCTCTCGTTTTCCGAAGCCAATCCTTCTTTTGTTTTGGCTTGAGCCAATTGTGCTCTTAATTCAATATCATTTACTTTGAAAAGCAATTGACCTTTAGAAACATTACTTCCTTCATTGAAATAAATTCCTTCGACAATTCCTGAAATTTCGGAGCGAATTTCTACTTGTTCATTGGCTTCAAGTGAACCCGAAAGTGAAAGATTATTATCGAAAGTTTGTGTTTTTACAACAATTCCGCTAACGGTCATCATTTTATTTTTTCCGTCTTTGCCTTTAGAATCGTCGTTTTTGTTTTTGTTTGAGGTAATTCTGTAGGCTATAAAAGCACCAAACCCAATTATTAGTAGGGTATAAATAATATGTTTTAGTTTCATAATTTAGAGATAAAATAGGATTTAAAAATCCTTTTTTAGATTGAAAAACAAAATTAGTTTTTAGAATTTGGAATTAAGGGAGTTTTGCCAATTATTTTACAGCTTTTAAGCAAATATTAATTTTCGAAAAAGTCAACTTTTTCTATGACAATAAAAATACAAAATGGTTAGACTTTAAATTTTAAAAATCAGTTATAAACCATGTTTTTACGAAGAAAATACGTACCCTCTGTGTACTATCTGTATGCGATAATTTAAACTGAAAGGTTTTAACTAATATAATTCCAAATATTTTTTTTCTTGGTCAATTCAATATAGGTTGTTCTCAAAACTGCATTTTCCGGTTTTTGCATTGGTGCATCGTCTTTCAGAATTTTCAAGGCATAATTTCGTGCCAATAATAAAATATCTCTATCGCGGACAATATCGGCAATTTGTAGGTTGAGAACGCCGCTTTGTTGTGTTCCCATCAAATCGCCTGGTCCACGCAGTTTTAGATCGACTTCGGCAATTTCGAAACCGTCATTGGTTTTTACCATAGTTTCTATTCGGGTTTTGCTGTCGGCACTCAATTTGTGGCTCGTCATCAGGATGCAATAACTTTGTTCCGCTCCACGACCTACGCGTCCTCGAAGTTGGTGCAATTGGGATAATCCAAAACGTTCCGCACTTTCGATAATCATCACACTGGCATTCGGAATATTCACGCCTACTTCAATCACGGTTGTCGCCACCATAATATTGGTTTTTCCTTCGGCAAAACGTTTCATTTCGGCATCTTTATCCGCTGGTTTCATTTTTCCGTGAAGGATGGAAATAGAATATTGTGGCAAAGGAAAATCTCTGGAAATACTTTCGTAACCGTCCATTAAGTCCTTTAAATCCATAGTTTTAGATTCTTCAATTAACGGGTAAACGATATAAATTTGTCTTCCAAGAGCAATTTCATCCCGAATGAATTTCCAGACTTTTAATCTATTTGTGTCAAAACGATGCACGGTTTGAATGGGTTTTCGTCCCGGCGGCAATTCATCAATCACCGAAATATCCAAATCGCCATACAAACTCATCGCTAAAGTTCGCGGAATAGGAGTGGCGGTCATTACCAAAACGTGTGGCGGGATTTGTTCCCCTTCATTGGAGGGGTTTGGGGTGGATTTTTTCCAAAGTTTAGAACGCTGTTCCACTCCAAAACGATGCTGTTCATCAATCACTGCCAAACCCAAATTTTGGAATTTTACCTTGTCTTCCAATAAAGCGTGCGTGCCAATCAGAATATGTAAACTGCCATTTTCGAGTTCTTCGTGAATGATTTTTCGAGCGGCAGTTTTGGTTGAACCAGTGAGCATTTTTATATTGATATTCAATTCTTTGGCTAATTTAGTCAAACCATTAAAATGTTGGTTTGCCAAGATTTCTGTTGGTGCCATCAAACAAGATTGAAAACCATTATCCAAGGCAATGAGCATACTCATCAACGCCACGATTGTTTTTCCGGAACCCACATCTCCTTGCAGCAATCGGTTCATTTGGGCATTGCTTCCCATATCGATTCGGATTTCCTTGATGACTCTTTTTTGTGCATTTGTCAATTCAAAAGGCAGGTGATTTTGATAAAAATCATTAAAATGTTCGCCCACTTTCGTAAATGGATGCCCTTTTATTTTGTGTTTCCGAATCAGGTTTTTGGTAATTAATTGCAATTGGATATAGAACAATTCCTCGAATTTCAATCGGAATTGGGCTTTAGCCAAAGCTTCGGTGCTTTTTGGAAAATGAATGTTGAACAAAGCCACATTTTTCGGAATCAGTTTTAATTCGGCAATCAAATAATCGGGCAAGGTTTCGGAGAATTTGGCTTGGGTTTCCTGAAATAATTGCTGCATCATTTTATTGATTACCCGATTGGAAATGCCACGGTTTGCCAAAGTTTCCGTCGATGGATAAACAGGTTGCATCGCCGAGCGCAGGCTTTGTTCGTGTTCTGTCATCAACTCAATTTCGGGATGAGCCATATTAAAAGTATTCCCGAATGAAGTACACTTTCCAAAAATCACGCCCATTTCATTGAGTTTCAAACTTTCCCTAATCCATTTAATTCCTTGAAACCATACAAGTTCCATTTGTCCTGTATCGTCAACGAATGTGGCAACTAATCTTTTCTGGTTTTTGCCAAATTCTACGGTTTTAATATTGATGATTTTACCAATAATTTGAACTTCGGCAACATTGTTTTGCAATTCGTTAATCTTGTAATATCGTGTTCTGTCGATGTATCTATTTGGAAAAAAATTGAGCAAATGGCCATATTTGTGAATTCCCAATTCCTTGCGCAACAAAGCACCACGGTTAGGACCGACGCCTTTGAGGTATTCGATGGGAGTTTCTAGGAGATTATTGGACATTTTAGAATTTTTAGAATATAGAATATAGAACAAAGAGAATAGAACATAGATTTTTGTCTAGATTCTATTTTCTATTCTCTTTTCTCTTTCTTAAGCGAAGATAG
>DZAU01000066.1 GCA_022729635.1 Flavobacterium psychrophilum | reverse complement strand
ACGGCTTTTCAACTTGGTATAACTAGCAGTATTAATTTTTTTTTAAGCTGAAATATTTTTGGTTCACCTTGTAAACCTGAAGAATCGCCAAAGCAACAAAAAACAACGGAATTATAACCGGCATCACATATTCTGTATGGCTCTCCGTGTTTTGCGAAATAGATTGTAGTGCCAAAATTATCGCCATCATTCCCATAAATATTCCAATTAAAGTTCCTGCGATGTAAAAAAACTTTAAATTTTTACCTACCGAAATATAATTGGAATTTAGCAAATAAAGGTTCCAACCCGTCCAGAATGGCACTTGAAGAAAATTTATACAATTCAAAAAAACACCAATCAGAAAGGGTGAAAACATCACATACTTTTCTAAATAATTATAATTTCCCATAGTTTGATTCGAATGAGAATAGAAAGAATAAGCCAAAATCAACAAGAAGAAAACAGCAAAAACCTCAATGGATTTCATCAATTTTAGATTAGTAACCAATGACTTTGCAAAAATCAGCGTGAAATAAATCACGAAAACTTCAACAGACATCACACCAAACAAGAAGAAAACCAGACTATCCATTCCAAATTTTGAATAGATTTCGAAGCCTACAATATTCAAATATCCGAGTGGAATTGATCCAACAAAGCTGACTAAAAATCCAACAAGTGTATTTTTTATTGCTTTCATTTACTGGAAATTAACAATCTTTTTGTTATGTGCCAAATGCAATCTGTATTCTTTCATTCCTGCTTTGTGAGCCAAATAAGGAATTCCATTTTTGTGGTTTTGTACACTTATTTCATACATATAAGTGATGTGTCGTGCTAATTCTTTCCAAGCAAACAACAAAGAATGTCTTGGGTCATAAATATGTGTGGGTTCGCTTGCGGCTCCGTTCAACTCAACAACCGAAAAATTTTCTCCTCTCTCAAGTTCTTCCCAACGGTTGTACATAACATCCATTCTTCCAAAATAAAAATCGGGAATTTGCAAACACATTTCGTTTATGGTTTCTGTTAATTTTGGCGATATCCAATGGCTTCCATCTATGAATTTTGCACCGCGAGCGTGATTTCCGTAAGGGACTAAATTTAGTTTTTTGTCATTTGCTAAAACATCCAATAATTTATTGCCGTATTGCAGTTTTAATGTACTCAATTGTAATTTGTAACGCGGATTTTGCCGGATTAATTCTTCGATTGTAGCAACACCATCACCGGTAACAATCAGAAATTCTTTGGAAACAATTCCAGTTATTCTACCTTTTTTTTCGTCAGGATAACGCACATAAAAAATGCCGACTTCATTTTTAAATGGAATTAAGTCTTGCACCAAATAATCAAAATTGGCTTTGTTATTATAGGATTTCAATTCCTCTAAATTATGAATTTTTTTCACGGCCGAACCTCGTAAACCAATGTCTGGCTTGGCAATGAAAGGATATTCAATTCCAGAATCTTCAATGGCTTTTTGTATTTTATCTAAAGCGGTTCCTTCAGTAATTAATTCTGTTTTTGGGTAATATTGCTGTGGAATAAGGTTATAAATTGCCTTTTTGGATTCCATTATAAAACCTCCATTTTTAATAGCGGGATTAGACGCATTAAAGAAAAAAAATGATTTCGCTTTAATGGAATAACAAGCCCAAAGAAAATAAATGGGAATATATACTATCTGGAAAGGCCAATATTCCCAATGGGTGAGTTTGTGGAGAAAAAGTTTCAAATTTGAGTGCTTAAATTATTATGAAAGAAGTTTCGAAATCTTTGTTTGAAACCAAGTCAGAATGCAAAATAGTGACTTTGTTTTTCTCGGTAACCGATTGGGTAATACTCAAGGTTTTCAATTCATCATTTCGATTAATGACTAGTCCGTTTTCTTGATTTTCTTCTTCGGTATATCGATGAAAATGAAGCATTTTTGTGTCTGAAATTTCAGGATTTGAATCTAAAAAATTGTAAAACCAATCGGATCGATTTTCTCGAATTGTTTTTGGATACAAAGTCGATGAGGACCAAATGTGATTTTTATTCGTGTCTAATTGCGTGGTTTCTTTATCAAAACCATTCCAACGCAGTTGAAAAAGTTCGTTATTCTGGAATAAAACTAAAGTAAAAGGTTCGATGTTTTCCAAATCAATTTCCTTCCAAAAATCCTTTGGCGACAAGCTACTGATAACATCCAAAACAATCAAACCGCGACTTTTTCTATACGGAAGTTGAACTTGGTGTTTCTCGTTTGCGCCATTCAACAAAACCAGAATTGTTCCTATTTCATCAACGGCAAACCAGGTTCCGCCTGCTTTCGAGTCCTTTGGGAAAATAATTTTTTTGTTGTTTATGAAATAATTTTTGGGCTCAATGGCACTTGGTCTAATGACTTTTTCATCTCGATTGGATGTGATGATGGTTTTGCCATTTGAAACAATAAAACTTACTGTACACATTTTTTTCTGTACTCGATTGTGGAACGTGCAACACCAAAATTTTCATCAAGGGCAACAGTTTCGTATTGAAAAAGAGCTACTTTTATCAAGGCTTGATGATGAATACAATGTTCAAAATTATAAAGTAATTCGCGATAATAATTACTTTCTGTTTGAATTTCATTACCATCAATCATTTGCTGCAAAATAATTTTTTTGTTTTCCTTGTCCAAATTATTCTTGATGATAATAATTTGCTTAATGGCAAAATCCGTATCGGTTTGAATTAAAGTGTTTCTTTCTCGTTTATCATAATTCACAATTCCGGATTCATATTGATTATCCAGACATTGAAAAAGTTCAATAATATGTCTGGTATGTTCGCCAATACTCGCATTAGTTAACTGAACACAAGGTTCTGAATATTCGTCATTAGATAATTGATGGAGTAAATCAATCAGTTCGTCAAGATTATTTTTTATGGAAGATAGTAGCATATTATGATTTTAATTGTAATAAATCGGAGATTTTAATTTTATTCTTAAAAACCAAGGTTGTACAGCAAAGTAAGGTAATTAAAGCCAAAATAAAAAGTGTTCCGCCATCATTTTTGATTTCGATACCAAGTACAAATAAATGAGAGAAAATAGCACCAATCATTATGCCACAACCCATTAATGCTCCAAGCAAGGTAGTTCTTGGAATTAAAATTAAAATTGCAGTAATCAATTCAGCGATTCCTGTGCCAATTCTCCCATAAGGTTCCATTCCTAAAGTTGAGAAAATATAGATACTTTCTTCGGCAGCAGTGAATTTATAAAATAATGTTTGCAATAATATTCCCGATGCCACAATTCGCAATATCCAAGTTAGTGTTTTCACATTGACGATTTATTTGTTTAACTTTTTCCAATTGGCTTCGGCCTTTACTTTTAAATTTGCTTCGTCTTTGTTCCAACTTTTTAGTGTATTGTTGAAATAAGCGTTGTAAAACAAATATAATTTTCCGTCAACAATTTTGAAAGTTTCTGGGTCGATTTCTATTTTTTCGCCTGAACTTCCCATTGCATAAGCACACCAACCACCAAATTGAGGTTCAAAACTCATAGGTTCTTTTAAAAAAGCATCTCTATTCGCAATTGACGAAAAATTGTAAAATACACCTTCGTAGGTTGTTGCAATTTCTTTCTTTCCTTTTGAAGGTTTTCTTTTAAAATAAGCCACGGGATCGTATCCTTGAATTGCAACTTTGTTTTCTATATTAAACTGTTTTAGTCGCTTGTTTTCGTTCTGTGCAAAACTTGAAACGGCAAATAAAATCGTAAAGAGGACAAGGATTTTTTTCAATTTACTTTAAAGCTTTTGTTGCGGCAATTAATAATTCATTTGAAATTCTGTGTTTGAAATCGGGAGTGATATGTTCAAATTGAATTTCGCCTTTTGTGTTTACAATAAAAACCGATGGCACAGGTAAGAAAGAAGTATTAATTCCTTCCGAACCCTTTGAAATGTAGGTTTTGTAATTTTCTGGCGCTTGAAAAGCTATTCCCATTGCTTTACATAATTCTCCTTTACTGTCTGATAATAACAAGTAATTTAGCTTGTTTTTGTCGTCAGAGACTTTTAGTTTTTTTGGAGAATCAGGGCTTATTGCAATAATTTGATAACCCATATCGAGTAATTCTTTTTCGGCTTCACCTAAAGCGGATAAATGCGTATTGCAATAGGGACACCAACCACCGCGATAAAAAACCAAAACAGTTTTTTTATTGCCAATGAGTTCAACTAAATTCACGTCAAGATCATCAACAGATTTTAGAGTTAGGTTTGGGATTTTTTCTCCAATTAATAAAGGGAAAATTTCGGTTGCCGTTTTAGGTAGTTCGTTTTGTGCAAATGTGGTAATCGAAGTTAAGATTCCCAATAAAATTAAAAATTGTTTTTTCATAAAGTAGTTATATTAATTTGTTCTTTTTGATGGGGCAAAGGTATCTAAGTTCAAAAATGTCTTTTGTCAGACACTTTACAATTAACCCAAAAATTAAAATAGTATTCTGTAATGAAGTGCTATAACAAGACTTCTTGTTAAACCATCTGGTCTAATATCTCTTATCACGAACGGAGTCGCCAGCGAAAGTTCAATGCTTTTTTGTTTGCTGATATTGTAAGTGCTTATCAGGTTTCCGTTGATTGTTAATCCCTCAGAGCCGACATAATTGATTCTTTTGCCAAAGATATCTTCATAACTATCTTCACCAAGATGATAAATAAATAACACATTGGGTTTAAAGCTAAACTTTTGGTTTTTTGTACTCAAGGTATAAGTTGTTCTGAACAAAGCATCGGATTTGCGCTCAAATAAATTAGTGGTGGGAAAATCATCGGTTCCTGAAAATTCTTTGAAATAGGAATTTTTATTGTTATTAAAAACTGGAATTTGAACAGTGGCATTAAAATCCCATTTTTTGAAAGTAAAATTTGTTCCCAAAAACAAATCAAACGTTCCCAAACTCGATTGGTAATCTAGCGGAAGTGAATAGCCATTAATCTTCAAATTTGAAGTTGTAAATGGAATTTTCCAACCCATAACTGCACTCCATTGTTTGCTGTTTTTTTCTGCAAAAGTATATTTCCCTATTAAAAAAGCATCACCAAAAGCGCTTCGTGTACCAAAACTTCCGCTCGCTGTCGAAAAAGTGATTTTAGTACTCAACTCTATTTTGTTGTTTATCTGTCTTGTATAAGAAATAAATGGAGAAAAATAGTTCACATCAGATTCTCCTGCTCCAAAAATAGTGGCAATTTCAATATTATTTTTGAAAGTTTTATCCGTTGATTGAAATCCGTGTCCAATAGAACAAATCCCAGCATCGCTACATCCTTGGGCAGAAACAAAACCTGTGATTAAAAGTACTGTTAGTTTTAAAAATATATTTTTCATACCTTCTTAATTAGATGTTAATTCGGCAACTGCAAACAAATGATTGTATTGCTGACAGTGAATGAGAACATATTTATACTCTGATAAGACAACGCTTTGAGGAATCGAATAAACAGTTGCAGCGGTTAAGCTTCCTAAATTGACAAAATCAGTAGGCGTATTCGATTTTGATAAATATACTTTAAGATCCGGTCCGTTAGAAATACTAAAATTTTGTAATTCTACTGTGTTCTGGTTGTTGACAAAATAAATTTTAGCCTGACCATTAACATTTATACCGGATGTAGGCAAGAAAGAACCCGAGTATTTTAATGTTGAAATGTCTTTTGGAATTGGAGTTGCTTGAATGACATCTTGAGTTAAATCGCCTTGAACTTCACAGGAAAACAGCAGTAAAAAAAGCGGCAACGACAGCAATCTTGTTTTCATAATGTTTATTTTTTTGACAAAAATAGATCAACATCAAAAAAAAAATTGTCGGCTAGTTTACAATGAAGACAAAATAGATAGATTACAGTTTAGAAACAGCAGTAATTATGATTTCTTTTCTGCCATAAATAATGGTTCCGTTGGTTTCCATCTCATTGAGTAATTGCGTTGCTGTTTGGCGGGAAGTACAAATAATTTGGGCAATATCGTTTTGGGTAAGGTAATTTTCAATTGTAACCTTGTCGCCTTCTTTTTTACCTTCTTTTTCAGCCCAATCTTTCAGGAATTGATGCAATCTGGTTTTGGCATCTTTAGAAATTAAATTAGAATAACTGTTTCTGATGCGTTTCATTTTCAAACCTACAAACTTGGTGTAAGACAATGCCAGACTTGGATTTCGTAGTAATAAATCTTCAAAATCAGACAACAGAAAACTACAAATCGCCACATCATCAGTCAAAACTTTGGCATATTCATTAGAGTTTTTATCATTTTCTAAAGTCAATTCACCAAACAAATCCCCTTTTTGAATAATATCTTTGATGGTTTCGTTTCCGTCATCATCAATCTCCACAATTTTTATATTTCCTTTTTTAAGTAAAAATATACGAGGTACATCAGAAGAAGAAAAATAAATAATATCGCCTTTTTTGGCTTTTTTAAATCCAGTAATAATGCACAATTGTTTGATTTGTGACATACTTAATGTCCAAAACAATTTGTGATCGCGCAAATACCAATATTTTAGTTCTTCGGACATAAGAAAAATTTAGAAATGTAAAAGTATGTAAAATTTCAAATAAAAACCCTTTCAGAGTTTAAAACTCTGAAAGGGTTGTATCGAAGCCATTAGTTAAAATTTACCCCGCAATTACACTTCTTGAAATCACAATTTTCTGAATTTCGGAAGTACCTTCGTAGATTTGTGTAATTTTGGCATCACGCATCAATCGTTCTACGTGATATTCTCGAACATAACCGTTGCCGCCGTGAATTTGAACCGCTTCGATAGTCGTATCCATCGCTACTTGCGAAGCATAAAGTTTCGCCATCGCACCGCTCACATCATAATTCTGATGATTGTCTTTATCCCAAGCCGCCTTCATACAAAGGTGTCTTGCGGCTTCAATATTTACGGCCATATCCGCAAGTTTAAATGCAATTGCCTGATGATTGCAAATTTCGGTTCCAAAAGCTTTGCGCTCTTTCGAATATTTTAAAGCCAATTCATAAGCTCCAGATGCAATTCCCAATGCTTGAGATGCGATTCCGATTCTTCCTCCGGCCAAAGTTTTCATGGCAAATTTAAACCCGAAACCATCTTCGCCAATCCTGTTTTCTTTTGGAACTTTTACATCAGTGAACAGTAAAGAATGCGTATCTGAACCACGAATTCCCATTTTTTGTTCTTTTGGACCAACAGCAAAACCCGCCATATCTTTGGTCATAATTAGGGCATTGATACCTTTGTGTTTTTTTTCGACATCGGTTTGTGCAATAACGATATAAAACGAAGCCGTTCCTCCATTGGTTATCCAGTTTTTTGTCCCGTTTACCAGATAATAATCGCCCATATCGATAGCGGTAGTTTTTTGCGAAGTGGCATCACTTCCCGCTTCAGGTTCGCTTAAACAAAATGCGCCGTGAATTTCTCCCGAAGCCAATCTTGGCAGCCATTGTTGTTTTTGTTCTTCGGTTCCATAAGCCTGTAAACCCCAACAAACTAACGAATTATTTACAGAAACCACCACCGAAGCCGAGGCATCTACTTTCGAAATTTCTTCCATTGCCAGAACATAAGAAATCGTATCGAGTCCGCTTCCGCCGTATTTTGGATCCACCATCATTCCCATAAATCCAAGTTCTCCCATTTTTTTGACTTGCTCCGCAGGAAAAATTTGCTTTTCATCTCTTTCGATTACTCCTGCTAAAAGTTCGTTTTGAGCAAAATCCCTAGCGGCTTGTTGCACCATTAATTGTTCTTCGGTTAAATTAAAATCCATAATTATATAAAATAAATGTTATGATTTGTTATAAAATTTTATCAAAGATAATTCATTTATTTTGTAATTTTTATCTCCAATTAAAGTTTGATTTAACGTTTTTGTTTTTGTTGTAAAAATTCCTTTTTGAAACAATGATTACATTAAATAATTTTTAGTATTTTTCAACGTTTTACTAAAGTATGCTAAATTTAAAATTTTAATGAGTTTCTACATATCCTCTGACCAAAAGAAATCAATAGCAATATCCGTCCTTTTATACGGAACATTATTGTTGATTTTGTTCTTCATCCGTTTTTGGCCTCCATCAAATTTAGAAGAATTAATTGGAGCCGGAGGTGGCGGAGGTGGCGTAACCGTGAATTTTGGCGACAGTGATTTCGGTTCCGGTGCTAATTATAAAAGTGAAGTTTTGAATGTGAAAAATCAAACCAAACAAACACTTACAAATGCAACTCCAGACGAAGCTATTTTATCACAAGAAAATTCCACAGAAGAAAGTGTAGTAATTTCGCAAAAAGAAAAACCATTAAAATCTACTCCAGTTTTAAAAGAAGAACCAAAACCAGTTGTGGTAAAACCAAAAATTTCTAATAACACAAATAATGCTTTGTCCAGTATTCTAAAAGGCTCGAATAAAGGTGGTAATGGCGATGATAAAACTAGCGGAAACAAAGGAAAAGCGAACGGGAATTTAAGTTCTAACGGTTATTACGGAACGGGAGGTTCCGGTGGAGGAACAGGTGGAGGAAATGGCACAGGAAACGGAATAGGAACTGGTAGCGGATATGGTGCAGGAAGTGGTGGTGGTTCAGGTGGCGGAACTGGTTATTCGTTAGGAAACAGAAAAGCAATTTCTAAACCCGCACCAAAATATATTTGTAACGAAGCGGGGAAAGTTGTTGTAGAAGTTTCTGTTGACAGAAACGGAAAAACCATTGATGCTATTGCCGGAATAAAAGGAACTACGAATACCGCAAAATGCTTGCTCGATCAAGCCAGAATTGCAGCACTAAATACAAAATGGGATGCCAGCAATGATGCACCAGAAAAACAAGTGGGGAAGATTGTTTATAATTTCAATTTGAATTAAAAATGAGCCACGGATTTCACAGATAAAACGGATTGACACGGATAATATAAACGAAAAACGCCTCGATAAATTGAGGCGTTTTTCGTTTACTGTTGTGTGATTTCTCCTTCGTCGAAATGACAAAAAAATTATTAGTAGCAAATCACTTCGGGCTGGTAGCAATCACAAACTTTAAATTATTTCTAACGCCAATTTGCAACACATCAACCAAATCCTGAACTTGAAGGTTGAACGGAATTCTCACAATAACGGTTTGGTCTTTTTGCGAATTCATTTTTGACATTAGCGTAGTTTCTAATTCCTCAAAAGTTACTGCTTGCTTGTCGAGATAGAATTTTTTGTCTTCGGTAACGGATAAACTAATGAATTGTTTGTTCGTTTTTTCGTTAGATTTGGCTTTTGGCAAGGTCATTTTTATCACATTCGGATTCGCCAAAGTGGAAATAATCAGGAAAAACAGCAATAAAAAAAACATAATATCACTCAAGGATGAAGTGGCTACTTCGGCGTGAAATCTTCTTTTTCGTTTTATCGACATTGTTATGATTTTTGAATAATATTGACAAATTCCAATATTTGTTTTTGGATTCTTAACGCAAAATTATCAATTTTTCCGTTTAATAAATGATAGGCGCTATACGCTATAATTCCTACCAATAATCCTGCACCACTACTAATCATTTTTTCGTATAAACCACCGGAAATATTACCAATACTGATATTCTCTGTAACCGAAATACTGTAAAATATTTTTATAACTCCCGAAATTGTTCCAATAAATCCAAGTGTTGGCGCAATCCCTGCAATAAGTCCAAGTTGTCCTAAATGTTTTTCCATTTCGCCAATTTCGATATCGGCTGCACGATCCATATTCGATTCAATCTCCACAATAGGTCTGCCAATAACCATAATTCCTTCTTTAATAATATTGCCCGATGCAGTATTACTCCTTTCGGCAATTGATCTCGCCATATCCAACTTGCCTGAATGTAGATTCTCTCTGACATCTCTCATTAAAAGGGTGTCAATTTTTGAAGCTTTATGAATATAAAAGTAGCGTTCTAAGATTAAATAAAAAGTATAAAATAACAATATTGAAATTGGAATCAAGAAAAAACCTCCTTTTAAAATAAATTCTAAAACAGAAATTTCAGTAGTTGTTGCCACATTTTCGATGACAACTCCTGATGCGGCGTTTGCAATGGTATCGGCTTGTAATTGTATTAAACTAAACATATAGTATTATTTTATTCATTAATTCTAAAAAATATTTCAAATTTGCACTAAAGATACTTTTCGATCTACTATTAAACTAAAAAAACCGAAAAATATTTTAAATTCCCTTTATTTTATTAGAAAAATGAACTATCAAGAGACCATAAACTGGATGTTTAATCAACTCCCGATGTACC
>DZAU01000138.1 GCA_022729635.1 Flavobacterium psychrophilum | reverse complement strand
CGTTACCTGCTATGTTTGGACGACAGCACAGAACGACACGTTTTGACCGACTGACAACCGACATTTGCAGAACTAACGGGGAAAGCTGAAAACCGAACAGAGTAAGCACAAATAAAAAAATTAAAAAATAATGGCAATTTCAAATGTTCAACACGAAGGTTCTTGGATTAAGGTTTATGACGAGAAAGGAAAAAAAATATCTCAAATGTCAAGTAGCGGAAAAGATATTGTTGGAATAGGTTCTTCATTCTTTGTAACTGAAGAAGGTTCTTGGATTAAAGTTTATGACGAAGACTGCAAAAAAATATCTCAAATGTCAAACAGTGGAAAAAATGTATTAAATGCTTCAGGTAACACATTTACCGTAAGAGAAGGAAGTTGGCTGAAAGTATATGATGAAGATTGTAAAAAAGTAAGTCAAAGGTCAGCGTAAAAAAATTAAAAAGGGTGGCTTCGCCACCTTTACTATTTAACTTTATCAAAATAATAAAATGACTAAAAAATTATACATCGGTTTGGGAATTTTGTTTACAATTTCCATCAGCATTTTCGTTTTCAATGCTATTTATCAAGGTTCTGTTCCAAAGATTGTCGAAGAAATCAATAATAGTTCAATTGGTGCAATTCTTACCGCAATCATAACGGTGCTTTTACTTTCTCAACAATCTTCAAGCGAAGAAGTTAAAGAAAGAAATGTTAGAGTTTTTGAAGAAAAATCAGAAAGATTTAATACGTTTATAAATAAACTATGGGACATTTGGGATGACAGAGTTGTAAGTTTAGAAGAACTCAACGAGTTAATTAAACTTGTTTCAAAAGACATAGTTTTATACACAAAACCCGAAACCGTAGATAAAATTTTATCCCATTTAATTGAAATTGCAGAACAAGCAAAACCAGACAAATCCAATAACAAAGATGCAGAAGCAACAAAACTAATTCAAAAAAATATTTTTGACATAATCAATGAATTAGCAAAAGAGATTGGACTTGGTGGAGAAATTAGACCAGAAATCAGAACAAAATTGAATTTGCTTGAAGAGAAAGTCATTCCTTTTTTGATTCAAAAAGACTTTAAGAAAAATTATTTAGAAAATTTTGAAGAAACGTTAAAAAATAGTGACGAAGAAATTGAAATTTCAAACGTTGAATACAAAAACAAGTTTATTTGGTGTCAAGTAAAAAATTCAAATTTAAGTTTCAGAATTGGACCATTAGAAAGAGAAAAAAATCAAGGTGCAGTTATTGGAGCTTACGTTGAATTTTGGGGAAATAGGAATTTTACAAAATATCGTGATGCGTCAAGAGGTTGGAGAAAAGATTATATAAGAGGAATGCGAGCTCATTACAGCCCAAATGATTTAATAAACTTTACTGATTTTGAAACTGTTGAAAAAAAGTTTTACGAACTTTCTCAAAATGAAGAAATCCAAAATGATTTAGCCAAAAAAGTAATTCAACATTACAAAACTTGGAAAGTTGACGGTAAAAATATTGAAGACATAATTGAAGAATGCACAAACAAATCATAAAATGAGAAAAAGAAATTTTTGGTGTTACCGAGTTGATACAAGCAAAATAAAATATTTTACTGACGAATTAAATGAAGGACGTTTAAGACAAGGTTGGGGTTGGGACGAAGCACAAGATTTAAGAAATTTCAAAATGGACGAAGGTGCAGGAAGAAATCGTCCAATATTTAACAAAGTTAAAAAAGGAGATATTCTTTTAATTCCGCAAATTCCAAATTGGGGTGAAGTTGCTTTGGTTGAAGCAATTGAAGATTTTAATTTAGGTTACAGGTTTGAATTAGACAAAAACCAAAATGATTACGGACATATTTTTCCAGCGAAATACATTAAAAAATTTACAAGAAATAACGACAATGTTACAGGAAATTTACGTTCAACTTTAAAAAACCCTTCAAGATTTTGGAATATAAACCATTATTCAGAAGATGTTGAACTATTACTAAAAACAGAAGTTACAGATTTATCAAAAAGACAAGACCATAATAGCCGATTAGAAAGTTCAATTGGAAGTGTTTTTAATGAAGTTTTTGACGAAAAAGTTTTTGCTGACAAACTTTATGACAAACTAACGGAACAATTTACAAGAGAAGAATGGGAATTTGCATTAGTTTATGGTTTAAGACAAATGTTTCCTTATTACCAAATTGACAGAGTTGGCGGAAAAGAAGAAAAAAATCACGGAGCAGATATTTTAATCAAACTTCCGAGTATTTTGTCAAATTACGAATATGCAATTGCAATTCAAGTAAAAGATTATAACGGTTTTGTTGATAGCGAAGTGATAAACCAAATTGAAAAATCTGAAAAATATTGGGACAGCGAAAATCTTAAATTAATCGAAAAAATCGTAATCATAACAAAAGCAAGTAAAGACAATAATCTAAAACTCATTGACAACGACAAAAACGTAAAGTTTATATTTGCAAACGAATTAAAACAATT
>DZAU01000137.1 GCA_022729635.1 Flavobacterium psychrophilum | reverse complement strand
TTGACCCAAGTGTTGGTGCTTTGAAAAAGTATCTCACTGCCGTGAAAGAAGGAAAAAATCCAAAGACGAATAATGTGATAAAGTCCCTGAATTTTGATTATTCAGGACCTATTGACGGTCACGATATTTTTTCAGTTATCAAGGAATTGAAACGATTAAAAAAAGTAAAAGGACCCAAATTCCTTCACATTATTACCACAAAAGGAAAAGGTTTGCAACAAGCCGAAGACGACCAGGTAAAATACCACGCTCCAGGAAAATTTGATGCTAGTACTGGAGAAATCCACACAAAATCGGAAGAGAATTTGCCCCCAAAATATCAAGATGTTTTTGGATTAACAGTTTTAGATTTGGCGAAAGCCAATGAAAAAATTGTTGGAATCACACCCGCAATGCCTTCGGGAAGTTCACTTAAATTTATGATGGACGTTTTTCCAAAACGTGCTTTTGATGTTGGGATTGCCGAGCAACACGCAGTCACACTTTCGGCAGGAATGGCGACCCAAGGAATGGTGGTTTTTTGCAATATTTATTCCACATTTTTGCAAAGAGCTTACGATCAAGTTATTCACGACGTGGCTTTACAAGATTTACCCGTGATTTTTTGTTTAGACAGAGCAGGATTGGTTGGCGAAGATGGAGCGACGCATCACGGAGTTTTCGATTTGGCTTATTTGCGTTGCATCCCAAATATGATTGTGTATTCGCCATTGAATGAAATTGCGTTGCGAAACATTTTATTCACAGCACAATTGGGTTTGAATCATCCTATTGCCATTCGATATCCTCGTGGTCGTGGTCAAATTGTGGATTGGCAAAAACCATACAAAAAAATCGAAATTGGAAAGGCAAATTATCTTAACAAAGGTTCGGAAGTGGCGGTTTTATCCAATGGAACAATCGGGAATAATGTGACTTTGGCTTTAGCGAAATTGAATAATTCTGAAACTATTGCTCATTATGATTTTGCGTTTGTAAAACCTTTGGACGAGAAATTATTGCATACTATTTTTGGCGAATTTGAAACGATAATCACTATCGAAGATGGCGTGATAAAAGGTGGTTTTGGAACAGCTATTCTTGAGTTTTCATCACAAAATAATTATATTTCAACCATAAAAACCCTTGGAATACCTGATGAGTTTATCGAACAAGGAACTATTGAAGAACAACAACAATATTGCAAAATTGACGTTAAAAGTTTGTCAACTATTTTTTCAAGCTATTGAAATAAATTATTTTTGCCTTATTAAACTTAAAAGTCCGTAATGAAATTATACCCTTTTATTTCTCTTTTTCTTGTATTTTTTATTTCTGCAAACAGTTTTTCACAAGAAACAACTTTGACACCTATCTCAATAGAAATCAAGCCCATAACAACTCTTGTTGCTGAGCCAACAATAACTCCATTGGAAGTAATAACAAAGCTAGTAATCCCATTAAATTCAATGTCTCATTGGACAAATAAAAACACAGTAGGCTTTGACCTGAACGAAATTGCCTTTGTTAACTGGAATGCTGGCGGCGTTAGTT
Source organism: Flavobacterium psychrophilum (assembly GCA_022729635.1). Lineage (GTDB taxonomy): Bacteria > Bacteroidota > Bacteroidia > Flavobacteriales > Flavobacteriaceae > Flavobacterium > Flavobacterium psychrophilum_P. Next base: position 985 of record DZAU01000137.1, on the reverse strand, counting down.
CCATTTCGGGTTTGTTAAATGGGAATTTTACAAGAGTCCGATCTGAAATCGATAGTGAATGGTTTAATGAATTAATTGTAAAATATGGAGTCAACAAACAGGACGGTTTGGGAATGCAAAAAACGGATGATGAGTTCCGTTTCAATTCTACTTATGGGTATCGAAGCGACACGTTTTCAAATTGGTATTTTAGTGCAAAATTCAATTTTAAAACTCAATTTTCCAACGGATATAAATATCCGGATACTGAAACTCCAATTTCAAAACTTTTTGCTCCTGCTTATACATTTCTTGGAGTTGGTGCAGATTATTTCAATAAAGAGAAGAAATTTGATGTTTATATTTCGCCACTGACATTAAAAAATACCTTGGTTTTAGACCAAAAATTGGCCAATCAAGGCGCTTTTGGTGTGACTAAAGCCACTTATGATTATGATGGAAATTTAATTTCAGAAGGCAAGAAATCAAAAACCGAATTTGGCTTTTTGGTAACCAATTATTATAAAAAAGAAGTTTGGAAAAACATCACAATGGAAAATCGATTGAGTTTGTATTCTGATTACATTAATAATTTTGGAAATATTGATGTAGAATGGAAATTACATTTTGATTTAGTTGTAAATCAATATGTTAGAGCAAATATTGGAACGCATCTCATTTATGATGATGATGTAAAAACCACAGAAGAAATTAACGGCGAACAAGTTGTCTCAGGACCAAAAGTACAATTAAAACAAACTCTTGGAATTGGTTTAGCTTATGCTTTTTAGGAATTAATTCGTTTTCCTGCCATTTATGGTTTCGTATAATTCTAGAGCATTTCCGTCTGTTAAAAGGGAAACATAATGACAAATGTGTAGCAATCTTTTATACAAATCATCCTTTTCTTCCAAGAATTTTTCGGGTAACATTTTCAATAATAATTTGTCATAATTAGACGAATTGCTATCGAATTTATTGTTGAAAGCGGTGATGAATTTATCCA
>DZAU01000016.1 GCA_022729635.1 Flavobacterium psychrophilum | reverse complement strand
CAAATTTCCAACCGCATACAATGGAATTATTTTTATTTTTTCCATTTCAGAAAAACTCTCTAATGATAATCGTATTCCAAAGTCTAATTTTTTCCTAAAAACATTTTTTTTGATAAAAAAACAAGGCAATACTATTGATGAAATGATAAAAATCCAAAGCAATCCAATCGAAAAGCAATCCTTTCAGGGTTTTGAACCCTGATAAGGGTTTTTGAAAGGGTACTTTGTTATAAAACATTGTTAATTCTTCGGCTGACATCTTGTCAGATTGATTCAAATAATTGTAACTTTGCATTCTTATTAAAACACACTTTTGAAAGTGACTATGGAAAAGATTATTGAAGAAAGCAAGCAAGGCGAAAGCCTCGTTTTAGATTATAAACCAGAGAATACCAAGAAACTCTTTATAGAAAGTTACGGCTGTGCGATGAATTTTTCGGATAGCGAAATCGTGGCTTCCATCCTGTCGTCAAACGGATACAATACTACACAAACTTTAGAAGAAGCCGATTTGGTTTTGGTAAATACCTGTTCGATTCGGGACAAAGCGGAACAAACAATCCGTAAACGTTTGGAAAAATACAATGCCGTAAAACGCACAAACCCAAAAATGAAAGTGGGCGTTTTAGGCTGTATGGCAGAACGTTTGAAAAGTCAATTTCTCGAAGAAGAAAAAATTGTCGACCTCGTTGTTGGTCCAGATGCTTACAAAGATTTACCAAATTTATTATCCGAAGTCGAAGAAGGTCGCGATGCAATAAACGTGATTTTGTCGAAAGACGAAACCTATGGTGATATTTCTCCCGTTCGATTGAATTCGAATGGCGTTTCGGCTTTTGTTTCCATCACGCGTGGTTGCGACAATATGTGTACGTTTTGCGTGGTGCCTTTTACCCGAGGTCGCGAACGAAGCCGCGAACCGCAAAGCATTATGAAGGAAATTCAGGATTTGTGGGACAACGGTTTTAAGGAAATTACACTTTTGGGACAAAATGTAGATAGCTATTTATGGTATGGAGGCGGACTGAAAAAAGATTTCACCAATGCTTCAGAAATGCAAAAAGCAACTGCGGTTGATTTTGATCAATTACTCGAAATGGCAGCAGTTGGTTTTCCAAAAATGCGCATTCGATTTTCGACATCAAATCCGCAGGATATGCACGAAAGTGTGTTGCACGTGATTGCGAAACATTCGAATATTTGCAACCATATTCATTTGCCGGTTCAATCAGGAAGCGACAGAATCCTCAAGGAAATGAACCGTTTGCACACTCGTGAGGAATATAAAACATTGATTGATAAAATAAATGCTATCATTCCGGATTGTTCCATTACTCAAGACCTGATTTCAGGTTTTCCAACGGAAACTGAAGAAGATCATCAGGATACTTTGAGTTTGATGGAATACGTGAAATATAGTTTTGGTTATATGTATGCGTATTCTGAACGCCCGGGAACACTGGCTGAACGCAAAATGGAAGATGATGTTCCTGAAACTATAAAATTGCGAAGATTACAGGAAATTGTCGATTTACAAAGAATCCACAGTGCGATAAGAACTCAGGAATTTGTGGGTCAAACTGTTGAAGTTTTGGCAGAGAAAGTTTCTAAAAAATCAGAAAAGGATTGGTCCGGAAGAAATTCCCAAAGTATAGTCGTGGTTTTTCCAAAAGAAAATTACAAGATTGGAGATTTTGTAAACATAAAAATCACGAGTTGCACCAGTGGAACCTTGATTGGTGAGGCAGTTGGTTTGAGTAAGATGAATTAATTTTATACCACAAATTTCACAAATTTTCACAAACAATTTTACATTATATTATTATGAGTTACGAAAATGAATATTATTATAAGAAAGAGGAAAACTATACCATTGTTGGTTTGTGCATGGAAGTTCATCGAATATTAGGGCCTGGATTACTTGAGATAGTATATGAAGATGCCTTAGAAATTGAATTTAAAAATAATAATATTCCATATATAAGAGAAAAAAAATATGATGTTGATTATAAAGGATTTATTCTACCCCATAATTTTTATGCAGATTTTGTAGTCTATGATGATCTAATTTTAGAAGTAAAATCAGTTAAAGAAATAACAAATGAACATCTTTCAAGAACATTAAATTACATGAAACTAGCAGATACTCCAATTGGAATTATTGTAAATTTTCAAAATAAATCATTAACTCACAAAAGATTAATTAGCACTTAAACAATTTGTGAAAATTTGAGTAATTTGTGGTTAAAATTTGTTGCCTTTAAACAAAACAATATGGAAACAGTTCAATCAATAAAACAACGATTCGAGATTATCGGAAATGACCCGAAACTCAATCGTGCGATAGAAAAAGCAATTCAGGTGGCACCAACTGATATTACGGTATTGGTTGTGGGAGAAAGTGGTGTTGGAAAAGAAAGTATTCCAAAAATTATTCATACACTTTCGCATAGAAAACACGGAAAATATATCGCAGTAAACTGTGGTGCAATTCCAGAAGGAACTATTGACAGTGAACTTTTTGGTCACGAAAAAGGGTCTTTTACAGGCGCAACCTCAACTCGTGAAGGTTATTTTGAAGTTGCCGATGGCGGGACCATTTTCCTTGATGAAGTGGGCGAATTGCCTTTGACAACTCAGGTGCGATTGCTTCGTGTGCTTGAAAATGGCGAATTTATAAAAGTAGGTTCTTCGCAAGTGCAAAAAACAAACGTGAGAATCGTGGCTGCCACTAATATCAATTTGTTTGATGCTATCGAAAAAGGGAAATTCCGTGAAGATTTGTATTATAGATTGAGTACCGTGGATATCACTTTACCTCCTTTGCGTGACCGAAAAGACGATATTCATCTCTTATTCCGAAAATTTGCGGCCGATTTTGCCCATAAATACAAAATGCCCCCAATAAAACTGGACGAAAATGCCGTAGAATTATTGCAAAAATTTCGCTGGAGCGGAAACATTCGCCAATTGCGAAATGTTGCCGAACAAATTTCGGTTTTGGAAACCAATAGAGATATTTCGGCTGCAACTTTGCAATCGTATTTACCTTCAGAAGCGAGTAATTTGCCTTCGGTAATTAAAGACGAAAAAAGCAAAAATGATTTTAGCACCGAAAGAGAAATTCTGTACAAAGTACTTTTTGATATGAAAAGTGATTTGAATGATTTGAAAAAATTAACTTTGGAGTTGATGCAAAACGGAGGCGCAAAAGTGCAGGAGAAAAATTCGCATTTAATCAACAAAATATACGGTTCCAACGAAGAAGACAGTGAAATAGATTTTGAAGAAGAACCAAGAACTAATGTAATTTCCACTCAAAACAAAGAAAATAGCTATCAAGAACAAGACGATAATTATCAATTTGCCGAAACTGTTGAAGAAGAAGAAATTCTTAAATTAGAGCAAAGAGAAATCGAAATGATAAAAAAATCTTTGGAAAAAAACAAAGGAAAACGAAAAGCTGCCGCTGATGAATTAGGCATTTCAGAAAGAACATTGTATAGAAAAATAAAACAATTTGATTTGTAAAAACAAATGAAATTCCAAAAAAATAAAGTCTAAATTCCAAAAAAATAAAATTCCAAATTCCAAAATAGTATATTTGAAATCAAATTAAGTCATTGTTTAAATGATTGGAATTTGGAATTTAAAAAATTGGAATTTATAATAAACACCTTATGAAAAAAACACATCCTATATTATTTCTAATTTTATTGTTTTCAATAAACAGTTGTAATGTTTATAACTTCACCGGAACGGGCAAAATTGATGCAACAACATTTCAGGTAAATTATTTTCCAAACAATGCAGAACTCATTGAACCCGGAATTGACAGGACTTTTACCTTAACATTACAAGATATTATCCAGAATCAAACCAATCTTAATCTGGTTAAAAATGGAGGCGATTTAATCTACGAAGGCGAAATTATCGATTATAGAATTAGCCCAATGCTGGCCACTGCCGATATTACAGCGGCTCAAAATAGACTGACAATCAGAGTAAATGTCCGATTTACCAATAAAAATAAAGAAGCCGATAATTTCGAGAAACCTTTCGAATTTTTCTATGATTATCCAGCAGCCCAACAACTTACAGGAACAACAAAAGAAACCGCAATAAAAGAAATTTTCGAAAGAATCACACAAGATGTATTCAATGAATCTTTGGCAAAATGGTAAACAAATATTAGATATTAGATTTCCGACATTAGATATAATAAATCGTAAATCTAATATCGTAAATCGTAAATTTTAAAAATGAACGTAACTGATTATACTTATTTAATTAACAAACCAGATGCTATCAATGAGAAGCAAACTGATGCGTTGGGAAAAGTATTGGATGAATTTCCGTTCTTTCAAAGTGCCAGAGCATTGCGTTTGAAAGGCCTTTTTAATCAAAACAGCTTCAGGTATAATTATGCTTTAAAAGTCACGGCAGCATATACTACTGACCGAACCGTATTATTTGATTTCATAACTTCGGATACTTTTGTGGCAATCCAAAAAGGATTGTATGAGAAAAAAATTCAAGAACTATTAGAAATTAGTGTCGTTGATAGCGAAATTATCAAACCCGTAATACGGCTTGAGCCAAAGAGTAATACTTTAGAACAATCCATTCTTACCACAATAAAAAGTAGTACCCAAATTGAGGCGGAAGAAAGCACAAAATTGGCGGAAGAAAACTTAGAAATTGGAAAGCCTTTGGGTTTCTCCATAAACGAAAAACATTCGTTTCAAGAATGGCTACAACTCTCCAGAACCCAGCCAATAGTAAGAGAAACCAAATCAGAAATCACTACTTTGGATTCAGAAAAAAAGAAAAAATCCGAACTGATTGACAAATTTATTGAAGCCAGTCCGAAGATTTCCCCGATAAAACAAAGCTCAGAATCTTCGATAAGTTTTGAAATAAATAAAGCAGATAATTCCTATTTAATGACCGAAACTCTGGCAAGAGTTTACTTAGAGCAAAAAAAATATCAAAAAGCAGTACAAGCTTATGAGATATTAATTTTGAAATATCCAGAAAAAAGTAGTTTCTTTGCAGACCGAATCTCGGATATTAAGATTTTACAACAAAATAATAATTAAACAATGAGCACATTTTCGATTTTTTTAGTGTTAATAACAATAGTTTGCTTCCTTTTGGTAGTAGTAATAATGGTTCAAAATCCTAAAGGTGGTGGACTTTCTTCATCATTAGGCGGATCAACACAAATAGGTGGTGTACAAAAAACAACCGACTTTTTAGACAAAAGTACTTGGACATTAGCTACCATTTTAATTGTACTTATCTTGCTTTCAAGTTTAAGTTTTGGTGGATCGTTAGGTGATTCTGATTCTAAAATCATAGACAAAACAGAAACTACAGCACCAAGCACTACAGCACCGGCAGCTCCTGTTCAAAATACACCGTCTGGAACAACTCCAGCAAAATAATTTTTATATCAAAATATTTAAAAGCGTTAGCATTTTGTTAACGCTTTTTTTGTACATAAACGTCAAATTTTAACTACTTTTGCACGGTTAAAATATATCTAAATAAAAAAATACAAACTATTATGGCTTTAAATATTAAACCGCTTTCAGACCGCGTTCTTATTGAACCCGTTGCTGCCGAAACTAAAACCGCCTCAGGGATTTTTATTCCGGATAACGCAAAAGAAAAACCACAAAAAGGAACCGTAGTCGCTGTTGGAAAAGGAACAAAAGACCACGAAATGACTGTAAAAGTCGGAGATTCTGTTCTTTACGGAAAATATGCCGGAACAGAATTGAAATTAGAAGGCAAAGATTATTTGATTATGCGTGAGGATGATATTTTGGCGATAATCTAAATTTTGTTTCAAGTTTCAGGTTTCAAGTTAGAATCCTGTAACAAAACTTTAAACTAAAAAAACTTTAAACTTTAAACTAAAATTAAAAATGGCAAAAGATATAAAATTTGATATTGAAGCACGTGACGGATTAAAACGTGGAGTCGATGCATTGGCAAATGCAGTAAAAGTAACCCTTGGGCCAAAAGGTCGTAACGTGATTATTGGAAAATCTTTTGGAGGACCAACTGTTACTAAAGATGGTGTTACCGTTGCAAAAGAAATTGAATTAAAAGACCCATTAGAAAATATGGGCGCTCAAATGGTAAAAGAAGTAGCTTCAAAAACCAATGATTTAGCTGGTGACGGAACAACAACTGCCACAGTTTTGGCGCAAGCCATCGTAAAAGAAGGCCTAAAAAACGTGGCCGCCGGAGCCAATCCAATGGATTTGAAAAGAGGAATTGACAAAGCCGTCGAGGCTATTGTTGCTGACTTGGCAAAACAAGCCAAAGTAGTAGGAAGCGATTCTGAAAAAATAAAACAAATTGCCGCTATTTCAGCAAATAACGATGAAGTGATTGGCGAATTGATTGCAAACGCTTTCGCGAAAGTTGGAAAAGAAGGTGTAATCACGGTTGAAGAAGCCAAAGGAACTGATACTTTTGTAGATGTCGTGGAAGGAATGCAATTTGACAGAGGCTATCTTTCGCCTTATTTTGTGACCAATGCAGAGAAAATGGAAGCGGAATTAGAAAGTCCATATATTCTTTTATATGACAAAAAAGTTTCTTCTTTAAAAGAATTATTGCCAGTTTTAGAGCCAGTTGCACAATCAGGAAAACCATTATTGATTATTGCAGAAGATGTAGATGGCGAAGCATTATCAACATTGGTGGTAAATAAATTGCGTGGTGCCTTGAAAATCGCTGCTGTAAAAGCTCCGGGCTTTGGAGACAGAAGAAAAGCAATGTTAGAAGATATTGCCATCTTAACTGGTGGAATCGTAATTTCAGAAGAAAGAGGTTATACTTTAGAAAACACGACTATCGAAATGTTGGGAACTGCAAAAAGAGTAACCATCGATAAAGACAATACAACCATTGTAAGTGGTGCTGGTGATGCCGATTCAATCAAAAATCGTGTGAACCAAATCAAAGGTCAAATGGAAGCAACAACTTCTGACTATGATAGAGAAAAACTACAAGAACGTTTGGCAAAATTAGCCGGTGGAGTTGCTGTTCTTTATGTTGGAGCAGCTTCAGAAGTTGAAATGAAAGAGAAAAAAGACAGAGTTGACGATGCACTTCACGCCACTCGTGCCGCTGTCGAAGAAGGAATTGTTGCCGGTGGAGGTGTTGCCTTATTGAGAGCTAAAAAGACACTTTCAACTATAAAAGCTGACAACGCTGACGAAGCAACAGGAATCCAAATCATATCTCGTGCTATCGAATCTCCATTGAGAACAATTGTCGAAAATGCTGGTCTTGAAGGCTCAGTGGTTGTGGCAAAAGTAGCTGAAGGAAAAGGTGATTTTGGTTATAATGCAAAAACCGACGAATATGTAGATATGCTAAAAGCCGGAATTATCGATCCTAAAAAAGTAACTCGTGTAGCCCTAGAAAATGCAGCCTCAGTTGCCGGAATGATATTGACAACTGAATGTGCTTTGGTGGAAATCAAAGAAGAACACGGTAGTGCAATGCCAATGGGTGGCGGAATGCCGGGAATGATGTAATATTTTAAATTCCAAAAAACAAATTCCAAATTGGGATTAATAATTTTAAAGCCTGTTCCTTTTTTTGAGCAGGTTTTTTTTTGCCAAAGATTTTCAAATCTAAAATTTCTTTGAAATTGTATTGATATTTGAGTAACAAATTTCTCTTAACGAAAAAACACGAGATATTCTTTTTTTAAAAGCAATAGATTGTCGATTTTTGCCAATGCAAATCAATAAGAAATAAAATGGCAATAGTAGATAAAGAGATAATTTTGTTGAAAGTTTCTGGTCAGGACAAACCTGGTGTAACCGCTGGTTTAACAGCTATATTGGCCACCTATGGAGCCACAATTTTAGATATTGGTCAAGCCGATATCCACGATACATTATCTTTGGGCATTTTATTTGAAGTAAAAGCAGGTTCGGGTTCTGGCAGCGTGTTAAAAGATTTATTATTTAAGGGGTATGAATTGGGAATTAAAGTAAAATTTATTCCAATATCGATTCCTGACTACGAAATTTGGGTAAAAGGACAAAGCAAACAACGATATATCATCAATGTTTTGGGCGAAACCTTAACTGCAGAACAATTGGCAGCTGTAACCAAAATAATGTCAGACCAAAAATTGAATATCGATTCCATTATTCGATTAACCGGCAGAACATCTGTAGTAGAAAAAGAAGAATATCCTCGTTCCTGCATACAATTATCTGTAACTGGCGAAATAAAAGACAAAACGGCGATGACCGCTAAGTTTATGGAAATTTCGGGAGAGTTTGATGTCGATATTTCGTTTCAGGAAGACAATATGTATAGAAGAAACCGCCGCTTGGTGTGTTTTGATATGGATTCTACCTTAATCCAAACCGAAGTAATCGATGAATTGGCCGAGTTAGCAGGTGTTGGCGAACAAGTTAGAGCCATCACAGAATCAGCGATGAACGGCGAAATAGATTTTAGCGAAAGTTTCAAAAAAAGGATGGCTTTGTTAGAAGGTTTGAGCGAAGACGTGCTGCATAATGTGGCTATAAATTTACCGATAACCAAGGGAGCACATCGCTTGATGAAAGCCTTAAAATATTACGGCTATAAAACCGCTATTTTATCTGGAGGTTTCACCTATTTTGGCGATTATTTGCAAAAGGAATTAGGAATCGATTATGTTTACGCCAATCAATTGGAGATTAAGGATGGCAAACTAACGGGCAACTATTTAGGCGAAATTATAGATGGTCAAAAGAAAGCCGAATACCTAAAAGCCATTGCCGAAAAAGAAGGCATACACATCAACCAAACCATTGCTGTTGGCGATGGCGCGAATGATTTGCCTATGTTGAACCTCGCAGGTTTGGGGATTGCTTTTCACGCCAAACCGAAAGTAAAAGAAAATGCAACTACTTCTATTTCCAGCTTAGGTCTCGACGGAATTTTATACTTATTAGGCTACCACGACAGACATATTGATATGATGCAGGAAGAGTAACTATTTCAAATTAGAATAAAACAAAATCCCGTATTGAAAAATTTCTATACGGGATTTTTTTGTCTAATTTTTACTATTTGTTTATCGTGATTATTTTTGGAGTGGTCAAGCATTTGCTTTCCTGAAGCGTTACAAATCCCTCTTGCCCCACAACTCATTCTATGTGGTCCACAAGAAGCTAAAAAAACTATCAGAAACGCTATTAAAATAAACTTTTTCATTAATAATAATGTTCAGGTTGATTAAAAACAAAAGTAATAATTTCTATTGTTTCGTTTTGTACTCTGTAAATTAAAAAAATATGCTCGTTTATTACACATTTGTGTAAATTTATAATTTTTGATTTTGGGCAAATATAATTGTGGTTTTTGTTCTATGGATTAATTCGACTGTTTCGTTTTCAAATAATTCTACGATGTCAATATTCCATTTTTCGAAAAGTTGTTCTATGATGAAAATGTAATAATCTTTGGCTAAAGCAGACCAAACAATCTTCATTGATTATTTTTTTAATTCTGCAATTCTTTTTTTTGCAAAAGTCATAACTTCATTATGAGAAAAAATGCTGCCATTTTCTATATCATCAATCCCTTTTTGAATGTTTTTTTTCTCTGAAAACGAAAGATTTTCATACCAATCATCACTGTTTTCAATAGATACAAAGTCCATACTTTTTATTAATTCTAAAAAGAAGGAATATTTATTTTCTTCAATATTTATTGTTATTTTCTTCATAATGACAAAATTAGGGATTTATTTTACACCAAAAACTTCTTACTACATATTTTTCAATTGTTCTAAGTAGTCTCTTTGGTTCGACAATCTTGGGATTTTGTGCTGTCCGCCAAGTTTGTCTTTTTCTTTCAACCAATCGTAAAATAGATTTTTACGGGCAATATTTATAACTAACGGATTCAAAGTCATATTATTATATCTTTTTGCCTCATAATCAGAATTTAAGGATTGCAAGGTTTCGTCCAATACTTTTTGGAAATGAGCAATGTCGTCTGGGTTTTTCTTGAATTCGATAATCCATTCGTGGGCTCCTTTTTCCTTATCTTTCATAAAAACAGGAGCAACTGTATAATCAACTATTTCTGTTCCAGTAATATGACACGCTTTGGCAATGGCTTGATCGGTATTTTCGACCATTAATTCTTCACCAAAAACATTGATGTGATGTTTCGTCCTTCCTGAAACCCGAATTCTATACGGATTCAAGGAAGTAAAACGCACGGTATCGCCTATTAAATAACGCCACAAGCCCGAATTTGTTGTGATTACAATAGCATAATTTACAAAAAGTTCCACTTCTGACAACCGAATGATTTTTTGATTTGGAGTTCCAAAAGTGTCCATCGGAATAAATTCATAGAAAATTCCATAATCCAGCATCAACAATAAATCATTGGAATCATTCAAATCCTGAATAGCAAAAAATCCTTCGGAAGCATTGTAAATTTCGTAATATTTGAAATCTTTTTTTGGCAAAATCTTTTGATATTGTTCGCGGTAAGGTTCAAAACTCACGCCGCCGTGAAAATAAACTTCGAGATTTGGCCATAGTTCCAGTAAATTTCCTTTACCGGTTTCTTCCAGCAATTTGTTCATTAAAACCAACATCCACGAAGGAACGCCGGCAAAACTAGTCACATTTTCGTTTTTGACTTCATTGATAATCGCCGGAATTTTAGTTTCCCAATCGCTCATTAATGAAATTTTGTTGTTTGGAGTGCTGCTAAACTCCGCCCAAAGAGGCATATTTTCGATTAAAATTGCTGATAAATCTCCAAAAAAAGTATCGTTGTCTTCATAAATTTGGGAACTTCCGCCAAGTCGAAGGCTTTTTCCCAAAAACATTTCGGAATTTTCGTTGTTGTTCAAATACATACACAACAAATCTTTACCGGCTTTGTAATGGCAATCTTCCAGTGCTTGGGGACTTACGGGAATAAATTTGCTGTTGGCATTTGTCGTTCCGCTGGATTTGGCAAACCATTTTATAGGAGTTTCCCAAAAAACATTTTGCTCGCCTTGTCGTGTGCGTTCTATCAAAGGATGCAATTCTTCGTAGGTAGAAACGGGAACCCTTTCGGCAAACGTAGCATAAGAATTCACAGAAGCATAATCATATTTTTGACCAATAATTGTGTTTTCGGAAGCTCGAATCAGGTTCATCAACAGCTCTTCTTGCACCTCATTTGGGTATTTCAAAAAAAGTTCTATTTGATGAATTCTTTGTTTAAGAACCCAAGAAGCAAATGAATTGATGACAGCTATTGGCATTCAGATTTAGGATTAGCCCCCTAACCCCCGATGGGGGAATTGGGAATGAGATAATAAATTTATTAAATTGGATTCTAATTTTGTAATTTTACAACTTTATCAAAAATAGTATTTTTTTTTAATAATCTTATAATTCCGTAATTCTAATTCCCCCTTCGGGGGTTAGGGGGCTAATTTATATGACATACGAAGGCGTTCTTACTAAAATGCAAACCGAGTTTGGAAACCCCATTCAATATTATCTGGTTTTTGAAAATAGTTTTTTGAATGTGAACCAACTTTTAGACAAAACTATTGAAATCGATTTTGTGGGTTACCAATGCTTGAATTGTGGTCAGAAGAAAAAAATTTTCCGTCAGGGTTTTTGCTACGATTGTTTTTATTCGAGTCCGGCGGTTGGCGATTGGATTATGAAACCGGAGTTGAGCACGGCACATCTTGGCATTCAGGACAGAGATTTGGCTTATGAAGAAAAAGTGCAATTGCAGCCACATATTGTGTATTTGGCTTTGTCGAGCGAAGTAAAAGTAGGTGTGACTCGAAAAACTCAAATGCCCACACGATGGATTGATCAAGGTGCAACACAAGCCATTTCTATCGTGGAAGTTCCCAATCGATATCTGGCCGGAATTACCGAAGTCGCCTTGAAAAACCATTATGCAGATAAAACCAATTGGCGAAAAATGCTTCAAAACGATGTGGAGCAAGTAGATTTGATTGCCGAAAGATTGAAAGCTGAGAATTTAATTCCCGCCGAAGTTCAGGAATATTTCTACTCCGAAAAAAATGATTTATACGAAATGATTTTTCCTGTTTTAGAATATCCAAAAAAAATAAACAGCTTAAGTTTAGAGAAAACTCCTAATTTTCAAGGAAAACTCACAGGAATAAAAGGCCAATACTTACTATTTGAAGACGGTACCGTTTTTAATATTCGCAGCTCCGAAGGATATGTTGTCCGAATAATTATTTAAAATAAAAATAAGTTGTTTTTATTTTTTACGTATATTTGTAAATAAAATTCACGTATAATGACAACTAAATTAACCTTATCACTTGAAGAAAGTGTAATAAAAGAAGCCAAATCTGTTGCAAAGAATAAAGGAAAGAGCTTGTCAAATTTGATAGAAAACTACCTCAGGTCACTCATTCAGCAAAAAGAAAATCGTGAAAACGAGATTTCTCCATCCATAAAAAAACTTGTGGGATGTGTGAAACCTGTCGATGACAATATTAATTATAAAGAGGTTGTTGCCGAAGAAATTTTTAAAAAGTATCAAAAATGAGGCATTTCTTTTTAGATACAAATATTGTAATTGATGTTTTAACCGATCGTCAGCCCTTTTCTAAATATGGCCAGCAACTTTTTGATTTAGGCTACAAAGGGGAAATTAAATTGTATATTTCTGCCGTTTCCTATACCACAATTTATTATTATATTCGAAAAAGTTGTTCTTCACATCCAAAAACAATCGCTATTTTAAAAGAGTTGGAGCAATTTATTGAGACTACTGATGTGACAAAAACTATCGTGCATACTGCTCTCAATTCTAATTTTAAAGATTTTGAAGATGCCGTTCAAAATTATTCCGCACTTTCAAATAGTGTAGATGCCATAATTACTAGAAATCCAAAAGATTTTAAAAACAGTAAGGTGCTCGTTTTATCTCCGGAAGAAGCATTGGCAATAGTATAAAAAACCCTTTCAATCCCAATGGCATAGGACTAAAAGGGCAAACTATTAAAAAAATCTTTATTGAATAGTAATCTCAAAAGGCATCATTGCCTGAACTCCTTTTTGAGATTGAACCTTTTTTATTTGTTCCATTAAACGATAAGTTTCCTCCCCCAATTCTTCTTTTATAAATGATTCTTTCGATTTTGCAAAAGGAAAATGCTCTAAAATATCATTGATGTCTTTTTCGAATTCCGGAAAATTTTGTGTGCTGTATTTTTTTGTTTTTGCCAAAGATGCAGCTTCGTGAATAGCATCATCCAAACCACCAATTTTATCCACAAGTCCAATCTTTACGGCTTGTGAGCCAGACCAAACCCTGCCTTGACCGATAGAATCCACTTGAGCAATAGTCATTTTTCGACCTTGTGCAACGTGTGATACAAAGGTTTTATATACTTGCTCTACACTTTCCTGTGTGACAGTTTTGAATTTTTCGTCCAAAGGCAAAAACGGACTGTATTCAGCAGCGTTTTCGTGGGTTTTCACCTGTTCTGAATGCAAACCAATTTTTGTTGCTAATTGGGTAAAATTTGGCAATATTCCAAAAACACCGATTGAACCCGTGATGGTGTTATTTTCTGCAAAAATTTTATTGGCATTACACGCAATATAATATCCGCCAGAAGCTGCGTAATTCCCCATAGAAACCACAACTGGCTTTACTTTTTTTGTCAATTCGATTTCTCTCCAAATCAAATCTGATGTCAAAGCACTTCCGCCCGGACTATTAATTCGAAGCACAATTGCTTTTACCTCTTTGTCTTCTCTAGCTTCTTTTAGCGAACGACGCATTGAGCCTTCCCCTATTTTATTAATATCGCCTTCTCCGCCCGAAATTTCGCCTTGAGCATAGATAATGGCAATTTTGTCTTTGGTTTCAAAATCATCCGAAGTTGTGGCTATTTTTCTGGCATAATCCAAAATACTTACTTTGTTGTACTCTTTATCTTTATCAACTTTCAAAGATTTTTTTATGGCGTTGTGATAGACATCTTCATAAGCCACCACATCAACTAATTTTTGTGCTTTTGCCATTTCGGGAGTTCTGGCAAGGAGTCCGTTTGCGATTTCGTTCAATTTTATCACAGAAATATTTCTGCTTTTCGAAATATCAGTTACCACATCATTCCAAACCGAGTTCAACAAAGATGAAATTTGCTCTCTATTGGCATCGCTCATTTTGTTATCAAGGAAAGGTTCAACAGCACTTTTGTATTTTCCGTGTCGGATTACTTCCATTTTTACGCCGGTTTTGTCTTGAAAATCCTTGAAAAACATCATTTCGGCAGATAATCCTTTGAAATCTAAATCACCAACAGGATTCAGGTAAATCGTATTGGCAACAGAATTCAAATAATATTCTTTTTGCGAAAAGGAATTGGCATAAGCCATAACAAATTTTCCTGATTTTTTGAAGTCTTCCAATGCGTCGCGAAGGGCTTTTCGTTGTGCCATTCCCAACTCTGATTCATTATTTAGAATTGAAATTCCCTTAATGTCGCCATCCGTTTTTGCTTTTTCGATAGCGTTAATTACATCCGAAAGTCCTACTTTTTCTCCATCGGCCAAAATTGTTACCCAAGGATCTTTGTACTTTCCTGCATAATCGTTTTTAATGCGTTCCAAATTTAATTCGATAACCGAATTATTTTTGACTGCTATTTCTTCTGATTCTCCTCCAAAAATCATTGCAATGAATACTAATCCAAAAACAAACAGCATCAAAAACACAAATAAACCTACAACGGTTGCCAAAACATTTCCTAAAAATCTCATAATTATATTTTTTTAATAAGTAGCAAAAAGCGCTGAATTGTTACAAATTTAAGCACGAAAATCAAAAAAATAGTTATCAACACACTTGCAAATATAGTTCAATTCTAAAATTGTTTTAGTTAATTTGTGGTAATTATGAAATCACAACATCAAGTCGTTTTATCCCTCGGAACTAATCAAGGCAATCGTCTTCACAACATCGAAAATTGCCTGAAGTTGTTACATCAGGAAATTGGTACAATCATAAAAATTTCGAAGTTGTACGAAACTCCGTCTTGGGGTTTTGACGGCGATGCTTTCTACAATTGCGCTTTGGTTTTGCACACATTTAGCTCTGCAAATAAAATATTAGACCAAATTTTAACTATTGAAAAAAAATCAGGTCGTGTTCGTGAAGCTACTTTAGAATACCAATCCCGAATTATTGATATTGATTTAATAGCTTTTGATGAAGAAATTATCAATACAGAAGAGCTCCAAATTCCGCATCCTTTAATGCAAAACAGGCGATTTGTTTTGTTGCCAATGTTGGACTTGAATTTAGATTGGAAACATCCTGTTTTTCTGAAGAAAATCTCTGAATTGCTCGAAATTTCAACTGACCAAAGTAGCTGTACGGCAATTCAAAATTTAGAAAGTCCTTTAGATTCGATTCCTTTGGAACAATTCAACTACATTGCTTTTGAAGGCAATATTGGTGCAGGAAAAACTACTTTAACCACAAAAATAGCCGAAGATTTCAATGCTAAAACCGTTTTAGAACGCTTTGCCGACAATCCTTTTCTTCCAAAATTTTATGAAGACCAAAACCGCTATGCCTTTCCGCTCGAAATGTCATTTCTTGCCGACAGATACAAGCAATTGTCCGATGATTTGGCGCAATTCGACTTATTTAAAGATTTTGTCGTTGCCGATTATCATATTTTTAAGTCTTTGATTTTTGCCAAAATCACACTTGCCGAAGACGAATATCGCTTGTATCGAACGCTGTTTGACATTGTTTATAGAGAAATGCCAAAACCGGATTTGTATGTTTATTTATACCAAAACACCGAGCGATTATTAGCCAATATTAAGAAAAGAGGTCGAGATTATGAGCAAAACATTCCTGCTGAATATTTAGACAAAATCAACAGTGGTTATCTTGATTACATTAAATCCCAAACTGAATTGAATGTTTTGATTATAGATGTTTCGGATAGGGATTTTGTGAAAAATCAGGAAGATTATCTTTATATTTTGGATGAAATTCAACTGAAGATTAGCCAATAAATTGACTTTCGAGTTTATCTTTTCAAAGAAAAATGACCTCTTTTTTCAGGCATAGTCTCATCAATTTTCAACACATACCAATAATCATCAGCAGGCAAAGGATATTTATTCAAAGTTCCGTCCCAAGTTAGTTTTGTGACGTTTAGAACCGAAATTAGTTTTCCATATCGGTCAAAAATAGAAACTTCGGCTTGCGGATAATTAATTAATCCTTTTACTTCCCAGAAATCATTATAGGTATCACCGTTTGGAGTGAAAAACTTTGGAGCAATCAAAACAATAAACGTTTGGCTGTCATTACTACAAAAATTTATTTCCCTCACGTAAGCTGTTTGTAAACCACTTGGCACATTAAAAAACACATTCGAACTTTGATAATTGATTCCGTCAACCGAATATTCAAAATAAATTTCTTCCTTTTTTAAATAAATAACAACGGTAGTTTCATTGACAACTACACGGTCTATTTCGGGAACATTGTGTTCTACAACAGTAATTTTCTTTATGCTGGTACAATTTTCGGGTGCTGGACTTGTAACATTCACAGTATAAATTCCTGTAGTTGAAACCGTAATTGTTTGTGTCGTTTCGTCTGTTGACCATAAATAAATCATCCCTGAAATGCCTGCGTCTAATGTTGCAGAACTTGATTTGCATTTAGTGATTTCTTGGTCAATAACTACTGGAGGCGTGTAAACAAGGACATTTATTGGAACTCGTATTCCGCTGCTGCATCCATTATTAAAAGCTTCAACAAAATAAGTTGTGCTTGTTGTTAGATTTGGAGTTGTAAAACTTATTCCAGTTGCTACAATACTTCCTCCAGTTGCGAAGTCGTACCAATTTATAATTCCAATATCAGAACTTGCTCGTAGCGTTACCGTTCCCGTACCACATCTCGAAATACCAGAATTAGTTGAAGTAATAGTTGGAATTGTATTTACAGTTGCTATAATTGGAACTCTGTTCGGACATCCATTATCAACATAATAAGTTGTGGTTGTGTTTATTGAAGGAGTGGTATAACTGTTTCCTGTTCCCAATAAATTTCCGCCACTTGAAGCATCATACCAATTGATTGTGCCAGTTGTTGAAGTTGCCTGAAGTGTAAATATTCCAGAACCACAAACAGGAGTTGGTGTTGTAGTTGTAATTTGAGACATTGTCATTACAGTGCTTGCTGAAATTTGGATATTATCAACATCGCCAGAAAGCATTCCTCCATATTCTACAATATATCCTTTGGGTTGATAATCTCCACTAGGATTTCCTGCATTGGATAAATCGTTCCAAGAACCTGAAATTCCAACACCTGGCGCAGTAATGTGTACATAATCTTCATCTCCTAAATTATTGGGTTCTCCATTATTCCAAAAGGAAAAAGTCATTACAGTTCTTGTTTCTGGTCCTGTAACCCATTTCCAGACACCTTCTGAATCAGCATCGCTACCGCCAATCCATCCTGCTCCGGGCGCTTGTGCTCCGGCTAATTGGGCTTCATCGGCAGCAGTGAGAGTTGCTAAATAGCCTTTTAACCCATAATAATTTCTAGCTTCTGCTGCTGCTTTTGCATCAGTCCATGTGATTCCTACACTGGAAACATATTCATAAAAGTGTTTATTACTTGGCAAATAACTCAACTGACCTAACCCTAAACTGATTGAAAAAGTTCTGTTTCCTGATGGTAAAGTTGAGGAATTGCTGAATTGAACATCTCTAATTGCATCTTCAAAATCACCATAAGGAATTTTGCCACCTGTTGAAGAAAATAATTTTAGTTTTCCTTCAGAGGGAACCCAGATTGGTGAAATTGTTGGATGTGAGCCTGCGAGAGTTAATACATCTTGTCCAAAAACATAACCCGATGAAATTTGGATATAAACTGCATCGGTGCTTGGCTCAGCGGGATCGAAAGTAATACTAACTGTTTCAACAATATTTAAAGAAGTTCCCGGACAATAGATTTGACTGCCTGTTGCTGTGATTTTTGGTGGATCTATTGCATAAATTACCTTCGGAATGAAGAATAATAAAATTAAAATTGTTTTCAAAAAAACACTACTTTTCATTCCATAAAAGTATAAATTTTCAATCAAAAATCTTTATTTGAGCCAATTCATTTTTTTGAATAAATCCCAAACTACAATCCCTGCACTTACTGAAATATTTAAGGAATGTTTGGTTCCCAACTGCGGAATTTCGATACAGCCATCACACATTGCAACTGCTTCTTGAGAAACCCCAAACACTTCATTTCCAAAAACCAAAGCATATTTTTTATGCTTTTCAACCTCAAAATTTTGTAGCAAAACAGCATTTTCCACTTGTTCGACAGCAAGAACGGTGACATTCTCTTTTTTCAGATTTTCGATAACTTCGAGAACATTTGCACAATGTTCCCAAGCCACGGTTTCGGTTGCGCCGAGGGCTGTTTTGTTAATTTCCTTGTTTGGAGGAGTTGCCGTTATGCCACACAAAATTATTTTTTCGATTAAAAAAGCGTCGGCTGTTCTAAACACGGAGCCAATATTATGCAAACTCCGAATATCATCTAAAATAATGATAATGGGTGTTTTCTTGGCTTCCTTAAAAGCTTCAATAGATTTTCTGTCAAGTTCTTTGTTTTCTAACTTCCTCATTTTACCGCAAATAAATTATAAAAAAGGCTTCCTAGTTTTAGGAAGCCTTTAAATTATTTTAAAAAAAAAATTTAGCTTTTTGTTGCTGGAGCTGGATCTGGCAAAACAGTTCCTTTTATAGTAAGCACTTTTGACGGAGTTCCTTCAGCATTTGAAGTTATGGTAATTGTTTTTGTAAAAGCACCAACTCTGTCTGTAGCATATTTTACACCAATAACCCCTTTTGCATTTGGTACAATTGGTTCTTTCGGATAAGCAGGAACCGTACATCCGCAAGAGGTTCCAACATTTGTAATAATCAACGGTTTGTTGCCATTATTAGTAAAAACAAATTCGCGTTTTCCATCAGCATTGTGTGCAATTGTTCCGTAATCGATAGTTTCATTGACAAAAACCATCCCTGCTCCTTCAACTTTAGTTGTTTTTGCGGAAGTTTTTTTCGCTGATTTTGTAGTTTTTGAAGTTTCTTGAGCATTAGAAAAAGTAAATGCCAAAAGTACCATTGAAAGTGCAACTATTTTTTTCATTTTTATACTATTTTTTTGATTGAGTGACAAATTTATATAAAAAAAAGAAATTCAGTCCTAAATTTTTCTTAAAATGATTTTAATTTTTGAAGTGCTCATTATTCGCCATAAAATATATAAATTCGCTTTTTAATAAATTTTAAAGAATACATTTTGTCATCTAAGGAGAAATTGGTCAAGGAAACGCCGTTAATGAAGCAATATAACGAAATCAAAAGGAAATATCCTGATGCTTGTTTGTTGTTTAGAGTGGGCGATTTTTATGAAACTTTTGGCGAGGATGCCGTTCGTGCTTCAAAAATTTTAGGAATCGTATTGACAAAACGCGGTGCAGGTTCAGAAACCGAAACGGCGTTGGCGGGTTTTCCACATCATTCTTTGAATACGTATTTGCCAAAACTGGTTAAAGCCGGACTTCGTGTGGCTATTTGTGACCAACTCGAAGATCCTAAAATGACCAAAACCATCGTGAAACGTGGCGTGACTGAGCTTGTGACTCCAGGTGTTTCTATGAATGATGAGGTTTTACAATCGAAAACAAATAATTTTTTGGCTTCCATATATTTTGGAAAAAAAACACTGGGAATTTCTTTTTTGGATGTTTCAACAGGCGAATTTCTCACGGCACAAGGCAATGCAGAATACATAGACAAGTTGTTGCAGAATTTTAATCCAAGTGAAATTCTGATACCAAAAAACAACAAAAATGATTTCCGGGAAACTTTCGGAGATGATTATCATAGTTTTTATCTGGAAGACTGGATTTATAAGGAAGATTATGCTTTCGAAATCCTAACTAAACATTTTCAGACCGTTTCTCTCAAAGGTTTCGGAATCGAAGAATTGCAGGAAGGAATCGTTGCTTCGGGAGCCATTTTATATTATTTATCCGAAACGCAACACAATAAAATTCAACACATTACAGCTATTCAACGCATTGCCGAAGACGAATATGTTTGGATGGATCGCTTTACGATTCGAAATTTAGAATTGTATCATAGCTATAACCCGAATGCGGTTACGTTGCTGGATGTTATTGACAAAACGCTTTCGCCAATGGGAGGTCGTTTACTAAAACGCTGGCTAGCATTGCCGTTAAAAGACGCTAATAAAATTAGAAATCGTCATCAAGTGGTTTCTTATTTGAAAGAGAATCAGAATGTTTTAAAAAATATTCAAAAACAAATCAAGCAAATTTCTGATTTAGAACGCTTAATTTCAAAAATTGCCACCGGAAAAGTATCGCCGCGCGAAGTTGTTTATTTGAAAGAATCATTGGATGCGATTATTCCAATAAAAACTTTGGCTTTTGAAAGTCCGCAAGAAGCCGTGAAAGTAATTGGCGACAGCCTGCATAGCTGCGATTTATTGCGCGAAAAAATTAAAACGGTTTTAAACCAAGATGCTCCCGTGGCTATTGCCAAAGGAAATGCGATTGCCAAAGGAATCAACGAAGAATTGGATGATTTGCGGGCAATTTCAATATCCGGCAAAGAATTTTTGGAAGGAATCGAAAAACGAGAATCAGAAAGAACGGGAATTTCCTCTTTGAAAATTTCCTTCAATAATGTTTTTGGGTATTATATCGAAGTTCGAAACACACATAAAGATAAAGTACCGACTGAATGGATTCGGAAACAAACCTTGGTCAGTGCAGAACGTTACATTACCGAAGAATTAAAAGAATACGAAACTAAAATCCTTGGTGCCGAAGAAAAAATTCATAAAATAGAAGTCGAATTATTCGAGCAATTGGTCAGTTGGATTGCCACTTATATCAAGCCAGTTCAGATGAATGCAAACTTGGTGGCGCAACTGGATTGCTTGTGTTCGTTTACTCAATTGGCTATTGAAAATAAATATGTTTGTCCAGAGCTCGACGAAACATACGAACTGGAAATCAAAAACGGAAGGCATCCTGTTATCGAAAAGCAATTGCCTGTTGGTATGCCTTATATTGCCAATGATGTTTTCCTAGATAGGGAAACCCAGCAGCTAATTATGATTACTGGGCCAAATATGTCCGGAAAATCGGCAATTTTACGCCAAACTGCATTAATTGTACTCTTAGCTCAAATGGGAAGTTTTGTTCCCGCAGAAAGTGTTAGAATGGGAATTATCGACAAGATATTTACTAGAGTTGGAGCTTCAGACAATATTTCGATGGGAGAATCCACTTTTATGGTCGAAATGAACGAAACGGCTTCTATCTTGAACAATATTTCCGACAGAAGTTTGGTATTATTAGACGAAATAGGAAGAGGAACCAGCACGTATGATGGTATTTCCATTGCTTGGGCAATCGCCGAGTTCTTGCACGAACATCCATCGAAACCTAAAACTCTTTTTGCAACCCATTATCACGAGTTGAATGAAATGAGCGAATCTTTGCCCAGAATCCAGAATTATAATGTTTCTGTCAAAGAATTAAAAGACACTGTCCTTTTTATTCGAAAATTGGTAAAAGGCGGAAGCGCACATAGTTTTGGAATACACGTGGCAAAAATGGCAGGAATGCCTCAAATTGTAATTTTGAAAGCGCAAAAACTATTAAAAAAATTAGAAAAAGACCATTCCAGCGAAGCTTTGAGCGGAATCAAATCAGCCAAAGACGAAATGCAAATGAGTTTCTTTAATCTTGATGATCCATTGCTAGAAGAAATCAAAGACGAAATTTTAAACCTGGACATCAACACTATTACCCCTATGGAAGCCTTGATGAAACTCAATGAAATTAAAAGAATGTTGAGTAGAAAATAGTTTATTTGTCTTAAAGAAAAGGTTATCAGAACGTTAACTTCGTCCAATATTTTTTTTACGATAATCGCTTGTGTAATTGAATTAATGTATTAAATTTGCATCCGCAATACGATTAAGTATAGAGTTCTTTTTAGAATGAAAAATGCGAAAATAGCTCAGTTGGTAGAGCGCGTTCGCCGTGGCGAACGAGGTCGCTAACTTACGTTCTTTTTAAATATAATGCGAAAATAGCTCAGTTGGTAGAGCGCGTTCGCCGTGGCGAACGAGGTCGCTAACTTACGTTCTTTTTAAATATAATGCGAAAATAACTCAGTTGGTAGAGCGCGTTCGCCGTGGCGAACGAGGTCGCTAACTTACGTCTTTTATAAATATAATGCGAAAATAGCTCAGTTGGTAGAGCGCGACCTTGCCAAGGTCGAGGTCGCGGGTTCGAGCCCCGTTTTTCGCTCAAAATTTTGAAATTTTCAAAATAGCAAAACGATCGGATGGTGACTATATTTAATTAATTTTTTTTAAAAATTAGATATAACATCGAAAAGTAAAATGCTCGGATGGTGAAATTGGTAGACACGCTGGACTTAAAATCCAGTGAACAGCAATGTTCGTGCGGGTTCAAGTCCCGCTCTGAGTACAAGAAAAGCCGTAAAGGATTAATTTTTAATTCTTTGCGGTTTTTTATTTTAAAAACAACTCGTTTTATTGCTTCAAATTATAACTAATACCGTTAGTTGTTTCAAATTATTCCAATAAAAATTTGAATAAATGAAATATTCAAAGGCATTATACTAAACTCCTTTAGGCTAAAATATAATGAGTAATGGTATAAAATTCAATCAGCTTTAAAAATTCGATTTATTGAATCGTTAAAAAATTTTCTGTTTAAATCAAAAAAAAAGCCATCCGCCGAGGCGGATAGCTTATTTTTTTTCTGTAATTTAGAATTACTCAGCAGCTGGAGTTGCAGCAGCAGCAGCAGTGTCAACAGCAACAGCAGCAGTGTCAACAGCAGCAGCAGCAGTATCAACAGCTACAGCAGTGGTATCCATAGCAGCTTCTTCAACAGGAGCTTCAGCTTTTTTACAAGATACAACAGTCAACATAGCAACAACGGCTAAACTTAAAAATACTTTTTTCATCTTACTTAATTATAAAAGGTTAATTATTAATTCGTGGCAAAGATATAAATTTTTTAATAGGTAAAATATTTTTTCTTTTTTTTTTTCATTTTTTTTCATTTTCTTACATCAGTTTGAATTGCGACTATTAGGACTTTAAAAACAATTGCTTACTATTTCTCTGATAAACTTATTCAACTCATTTTTTTGTTATCATTTTGAGTTGTATTTTCATGAAATTTTATTTTTTTGAATGAACTAATTTCAATTCATTTATTACATTTTTGGCATCAGCATATTTATCTATGATAAATAACACATAGCGCATATCTACCATAATGTTCCTACAAATACTAGGGTCGTAATAGATATCGCTCATAGTTCCTTCCCAAACACTGTCAAAGTTAAGTCCTATTAAATTTCCTTTTGAATCCATAACCGGGCTTCCGGAATTTCCTCCTGTTGAATGGTTTGTTCCAACAAAACATACAGGCATTTTTCCGTTTTCTCCATAAGAACCATAGTCTTTAGCTTTATACAAATCGATTAGTTTTTTTGGAACATCAAATTCATAATCTCCGGGAATGTATTTTTCTATCACTCCATCCAAATAGGAAATTGGACTATAAACAATTCCGTCTTTCGGAGAATATCCTTTTACTTTCCCGTAGGAAACCCTTAAAGTACTATTGGCATTAGGAAAAATTCTTGCCTCTTTATTTAATTCTAATTGCGCTTTCATATACGTTCGCTGCAAGACCGTAATCCTTAAATTAATTTCTTCATATTTAGGCGCAACCTCTTTTATGAATTTATCCGAGATGTTTTTTGACAACAGATATCCTTTATCTGCGTTTAAGTTGGCTAAAACCGTTTTTGCATCACCAGAAAGCAACTCTTTGAGGCTATCATAATGGACTAATTTTGATTGTCCGTAAATTTCCTTCGCCATATTTTCGGCATTTATATTCAATAAATGAATTGGTAAAAAGTCTTTTGGTACTTTTGTGGCATATAAATCAATTAATTTTTCAAAAACTTTTTGGTCAACATTCGGATTGAAGTTTTTATAAAAATCCCCTAAACTAATTATTAAATTATTTTTCCTGTCGGTAA
Organism: Flavobacterium psychrophilum; assembly: GCA_022729635.1. Classification (GTDB taxonomy): domain Bacteria; phylum Bacteroidota; class Bacteroidia; order Flavobacteriales; family Flavobacteriaceae; genus Flavobacterium; species Flavobacterium psychrophilum_P. Next base: position 11,959 of record DZAU01000016.1, on the reverse strand, counting down.
AGGCTTGCTCTCCTTTAGTGCTGTAAACCTGCTCTAATTGGTAAAGTTTATAGCCAACAGTTAGTAGCTCAATATTTCTTTGTACTACTTCAGAAAAATAATCTCTTGCCAAGGCGTAAGGAGCAATTTCAGCGTAATTTTTTTCAAAATCAGCAAGTAAATTTCCGTATTCGATTTGTTTTCCGGCTTTTACAAGCTTTTCTTGAAAGGCAATTTCCTGTTTTCTTTTGATTGCAACGGCATTTGTTTTTTTAATCCCCGCAGATTCTCCAATCCATTTCTTCCAATAATTGGATGTTCCAGCATATTTTGAAGCATATTGAATTTTTATAGCCTTATCTTTTCGCATAAATTCATCAATGACTTTCAATGCTTGATTTCTAACCTCGATTTTTGCTGGATTCAATTCGTTGGCAATTTGATCGATAGCCACGGCTGGCAAATACTCATTTGTTTTTCCAGGATAACCATAAATCATTGTAAAATCGTCTTCTTTTACACCGTCTAATGATATTGGTATAAAATGTTTTGGTTTGTAAGGAACATTCTCTTTTGAATAAGTTGTAGGATGATTATTTTTGTCAGCGTAGATTCTAAACAACGAAAAATCTCCAGTATGTCTTGGCCACATCCAATTGTCGGTATCTGAACCAAATTTTCCAATTGACGAAGGTGGAGCTCCAACCAATCGAACATCTTTAAAAGTTTCTGTTACGAAAAGCATGTATTGATTGCCTTCGAAAAACGTTTTAATGGAGTTTTCTTGCCAACTTTCTTTTGGTAATGAACCATTCAAAACACTAATATTTTCTTGTATTTTCTTTTGTTTCTCAACTTCAGAAGTTAAATTTGCTGTGCCTTCCAAAACTTTTGCTGTTACATCTTCTATTTTAATAACGAAGGTTACCTCTAAATTTTCATTGGGTAATTCATCTTCCATTTTGTATGCCCAAAAACCCTCGGTTAAATAATCGTGTTCTACGGTCGAATGGTTTTGTATGGCTTTATAACCGCAATGGTGATTGGTCAAAATTAACCCTTTTGGAGAAATCACTCCTGAGGTGCAACCTCTGTTAAAATGAGGAACAGCGTCTTTAAGACTAGATGAATTCACATCATAAATATCTTTTACAGACATTTTCATTCCTAGATTTTTCATTTCGGTTTCATTCATTGCGTTTAAAAGCGATGGAATCCACATTCCGCCTTGTTGAGCTTGTAATTGGATAAAAAAGAATAATAAGAGTAATTTTAAAATTTTCATAATATTTAATTTAGGGTAGTGATTTTATATTCAATCTTTCGATATGTGTTTCAAAATGATAGCTGTTGCTCCTTTGTTCATTTGTACAAAAGTGCTGCAAATATGTCCTTTTTCGTTACGAATGTCGTCATTCCTAATTAAATTCGAAAAGGTATCAGAAAGTTCATTTTTATTGGTAATCGAAATACAACCTCCCATATTTACCAATGCCGTTGCTTCGGCAAAATGAGAATAATTTGGCCCGATGATAATTGGAACTCCAAAAGTGGCTGGTTCCAAAATATTGTGAACACCAGGATTTCCAAAACCACCGCCAACATAAGCTATGTCTGCATAACTGTAAATCTTGGTCAAAATCCCGATGGTGTCGATGATAAAAACATCAAAATCTTGTAGGGACAAGTTGCGACCTGTCCCTACCTCTGAAAATAAAATTGTTTTTTTTGAAATTGATTTTTTCAATTCTTGAATTTGTTCGGCTTTAATATTGTGAGGAGCAATAATAAATTTCACCTTTTCAGAAGTTTGATTAATAAAATCAACTAATAAACTCTCGTCTTTTGGCCAAGAACTTCCAATAACTATTATTGTTGGATTTGTCACTCCGAGCGCAGTCGAGGAGCTTTTGCAAAAATCTTCAATAAAATCTAAAAAATTATCTTTTCCCAAAATTGAAGCAACTCTGTCAAAACGAGTATCTCCTGAAATTGCCACATTGGTTTTGCCTAATTCAAACAATAATTTTTTTGAGCTTTCATTTTGTACAAAAAAATAAGTGAAAGTATCCAACGCTTTCCGGTAAAACCCACCATACCATTTAAAGAACATTTGGTTTTTCCTGAAAACGCCAGAAATCAAATACGTTGGTGTTTCAAGTTTTTGCAATTCGTTCAAATAATTGGGCCAATATTCATATTTGATAAAGAAAACCTCGTCCGGATGAACGAGTTTTAAAAATTGTTTTGCATTTCTTTTGGTGTCTAATGGCAAATACACGGTCACATCTGCAAGGGTATTATTTTTCCTCACTTCATAACCCGATGGCGAAAAAAATGTGAGCACGATTTTATGATTGGGATATTCCGATTTTATTTTTTCAATCACTGGTAAACCTTGCTCGTATTCGCCCAGCGAAGCAGCGTGAAACCAAATTGTTTTATCAGAAGCTTTTATTTTTTGCCCCAAAACAGAAAAAGTGACTTTCCTCCCATCTACAAAAAGTTTAATTTTTGAACTGAAAAGTGCCACGATTTTTAATAAAAACCCCGCAATTTGAACGATTAAATTATAAAGAAAAAACATATCAAAGATTTCTGTGGCTAAAATACGTTTTCTTTTAATTATTTATTTAATCCTTCTTTTAAAATTCTTATTTTTGCGAAGAACATAAAACTTTGTGAACTTTGCGATGCCCATTTTGAGCTTTGCGGTTAATTTAATTCAAATGAAAAAAATACAAATGGTTGACCTGAAAAGTCAATACGAAAAAATAAAAGACACAGTAAACACTTCGATCCAAGAAGTTCTCGATACAAACACATACATTAATGGTCCACAAGTTCAGCAATTTCAAAAAAATCTTGAAGAATATCTTGGAGTAAAACACGTAATCCCTTGTGCTAACGGAACCGATGCCTTGCAAATTGCGATGATGGGCTTGGGTTTAAAGCCTGGCGACGAAGTGATTACTGCCGATTTTACTTTTGCTGCAACCGTAGAAGTAATTGCGTTGTTACAACTCACACCCGTTTTGGTCGATGTGGATTTAGACACAATGAATATTTCTCTCGAAGCTATAAAAAAAGCGATTACTCCAAAAACGAAGGCTATCGTTCCAGTACATTTGTTTGGTCGCGCGGCAAATATGGAGGCTATTATGGAAATTGCCGCAGCTCATAATCTTTACGTTATCGAAGATAATGCACAAGGAATTGGTGCCAATTGTTCTTTTTCAGACGGAAGCAAAAAGAAAACAGGAACCATTGGACACGTAGCTTCAACCTCTTTTTTCCCTTCTAAAAATTTAGGCTGTTATGGCGATGGCGGTGCTATTTTTACCAATGATGACGAATTGGCTCACACCATTCGAGGCATTGTAAACCACGGAATGTATATTCGTTATCATCACGATGTTGTGGGTGTAAATTCGAGATTAGACAGTATTCAGGCAGCGGTTCTCAATGCAAAATTACCCCTTCTTGACCAATACAATAAAACCCGTCGGGAAGCCGCAACAAAATATAATGAAGCTTTTGCCAATCATCCAAAAATTATCACTCCAGAGTTTGATAAAACAGGTGATGATCACGTTTTTCACCAATACACTTTGCGCATTATCAATGCCGATAGAGATGGATTGATGCAACATTTGCTCGGCAAAGGAATACCTTGCGCCATTTATTATCCAATTCCGTTGCATTTGCAAAAAGCTTATTTAGATTCGAGATATAAAGAAGAAAACTTTGTAATCACAAATCAGTTGGCAAAAGAAGTGATTTCCTTGCCAATGCACACCGAATTAGATGATGAACAAATTAAATTTATCACAGATTCTGTTTTAGAATTTTTAAAATAATTCCAGTAGAGATGCAATTCATTGCGTCTTTTTTAGTAAATGAGAAGACACGATGAATCGCGTCTGTACAAAAAAATATAAAATGAAAATAGTTGTCTCAGGCGGATTAGGATTTATTGGCTCTCACACCGTTGTCGAGTTGCAAAAAGAAGGTTTTGAGGTAATCATCATCGATAATCTTTCGAATACCTCTATGAAAGTTTTAAACGGAATCAACAGCATTACCAGCAAAAACACAGCTTTCGAAAAATTAGATTTGCGTGAAAAAGAAAAAGTGCAGGATTTTTTCAAAAGGCATAACGATATTTCTGGCGTGATTCATTTTGCAGCTTCAAAAGCAGTTGGCGAAAGTGTCGAAAATCCGTTATTGTATTACGAAAACAATATCAATACTTTAGTTTATTTGCTTCAGGAATTACAACAAAAGAAGGAAGCTAGTTTTATTTTTAGTTCCTCTTGCACTGTTTACGGTCAAGCCGAAAAAATGCCAATTACCGAAAATGCCTCGATTCAACCGGCAATGTCGCCTTATGGAAACACCAAGCAAATTGGCGAAGAAATTATCACTGATGTTGCAAAAGTCAGCCATATCAATGCTGTTTTGCTCCGCTATTTCAACCCAATTGGAGCTCATCCAAGTGCCGAAATTGGGGAATTGCCCATTGGAGTTCCGCAAAATTTAGTGCCATTTATCACCCAAACCGGATATGGTTTACGTCAAGAATTATCCGTTTTTGGCGACGATTATCCTACGCCGGATGGAACCTGCATTCGCGATTACATTCACGTAGTCGATTTGGCGAAAGCCCACGTTATTGCCTTGAAACGTTTATTGGATAAAAAGAATTTGGATAAAGTGGAGATTTTCAATCTGGGAACAGGAACAGGAAGTTCGGTTCTGGAAGTGATTCACGCTTTCGAAAAAGTGAGCGGACAAAAATTGCCATATAAAATTGTGGCTCGCAGAGAAGGTGATATTACTTCGGCCTACGCCAATACGGATAAAGCCAATACGGTTCTGGGATGGAAAGCACAATCCACATTAGAAGAAGCATTGGCAAGTGCCTGGAAATGGGAGCAGAAGATTCGTTCTTAAATAGTATTAAGATTTTAGTATTAAGTATTAAGACAGAATCCTAAATTGTCAAGAAGATGATTTAGGATTTTTTACCTTTATACCGATTGTATATTTGTGAAACCCAACCTCTATCCCAATTGTCACGCTAGAAGCGTCTCAACACACGAGAGTAGTATGTTTTAGACGCTTCCAGTGTGACAAATAGCAAAAATAAAGAATGAACTAAATTAGTTTCGAATTGTTTTGTACTATTTTCAAATGTGTAAATGAAAATTTAAGTTTTAAAGATTTATTTGTAGTTTTGTTATGCTAATCTCCTTGTTATGAATCCAAAAAAAGAAAATCCGAAAATAGCCAAAGTGGAAGAACCCGCTGTGGCTTACAAAACTTCTAAACTTAAATCAAAAGGGATTGATAGAGCTACTTTTGATTTTGATGAAGAATTTAAAAATGGTCTTACTCCAGAAGAATTCAAGGCTGAAATGCACAAAAGAATAAAAGCATATCCTTGGAAAAAGTAATTTTTAAGGACAAGGTTTTAGATTATTTGGATGAATTAGTTTTTACACTTTTCAAGGAAGCGTACTTTAGTTATTCTGAAAACGCACAACTTTATGTGGATAAAATAGTAGATTTTATTATCTTAGAAATAAATAGTTTTCCGCATAAAATTCCTCCTCAAAAACTCCGCTATCTAGGCTCCAACTACATTTTTTATAAATCGAATAACCGAACAACTTGGTATATTTTCTTCGAAAAAAAGAATCAAAATTATTTGATTACCAGAATTATCAATAATCATTGTGAAGAAGCAAAGGAGTTGTAACTGAAACTATTGCTAGTTAAAGAAAAATCCCCGCAAACATAAGTTTATGAGGATTTTATTTACAAACGACTGAACACTAAAAAACTGACCACCTGTCTGCCGACAGGCAGGCTCACCACTAATTTTAAGCGTTCGCCGTCACGGCTTCCCTGTCAATTTTTCCAATTAATCCAGCCAATACTTTTCCTGGTCCAACTTCAGTAAACAAAGTCGCGCCGTCTTTAATCATTTGTTGTACTGATTGTGTCCATTTTACGGGTGCTGTCAATTGCGTAATTAAATTTTTCTTTATCTCCGCAGAATCTGAAACCGCAGTCGCTGTAACATTTTGATACACAGGGCAAATTGGGGTTGAAAACACAGTGTTTTCTATGGCTTTCGCCAATTTTTCTCTAGCTGGTTCCATCATTGGAGAGTGAAAACCACCACCAACAGGTAAAATCAAGGCACGTTTTGCTCCTGCTTCTTTCATTTTTTCGCAAGCCAGTTCAACTGCTTTATATTCTCCTGAAATCACTAATTGACCAGGACAATTATAATTTGCCGCCACCACAATTCCGTCAATTGAAGCACAAATATCTTCCACAATTTTATCGTCAAGATTCAAAACTGCCGCCATTGTCGAAGGTTGGATTTCGCAGGCTTTTTGCATTGCCAATGCTCGTTGTGAAACTAATCGCAATCCGTCTTCAAACGACAAAACGCCATTGGCAACCAATGCCGAAAATTCGCCCAAAGAGTGTCCTGCCACCATTTCTGGTTTGAAATTTTCGATAGTTTTTGCCAAAATTACCGAATGCAGGAAAATTGCTGGCTGTGTCACTTTGGTCTCTTTCAATTCTTCGGCGGTGCCTTCAAACATAATATCAGTGATGCGAAAACCCAAGATTTCATTAGCTTTTTCAAAAAGTGATTTTGCTAATTCTGAATTCTCATATAAGTCTTTGCCCATTCCTGTGAATTGGGCGCCTTGACCCGGAAATACGTATGCTTTCATCTATTTTAGTTTAAAAGTTTAAGGTTTAAAAGTTTAAAGTTTTCAAAAAAGAGAACAAAAAACTGCGTTGCAAAAATAGTTATTTTTTAGAACCGAAATTAATCTTCTTCGATTTCAAATTCGGCATCCTTTTCCCAAATTTCCATTTCGCAGGGTTTACAATTGAATTTTAGCTTGTATTCTAATTCGCCCTGTTTCAGTATCAATGGTTCTTTTAGTTTGTTGCCCAAAGTTTCGCTGTGGTATTTTGGGCATTTTTCCAATTCGTATTTAATGCAATATTTGGTAGTCATCACACGTGATTTTCCCGGATCCCATTGCAATTCGAATGCTTTTTCTATTTCGGTCACGCCGTGATTTGTGTAGAATTTACGAGCCAGTTTATTCGAAACATTATACATAAAATCCAGTTTTGTTTCCGGAAAAGGATGCTCGCTTTTTTCGATTTGATGCAATTCTCTTTTGTAATTATTCAAACGGTTTTCGGTTAATTTATCGAAAACCAATCTACGCATTTCGTTGATTTTTGATATTGGCAAAAACCAGTTTTCTGAAAATTGAATTGTTATTTCATCTACTGTAAAAGGTGTGAAACCTGTTTTTGCCAAATTGATTTTGATATTTCCTTCTATCGAAAGATTGTTTTTGGTGATTTCTTTAGAATGTTCTAAAACTACCGAACTTTCGTTTTCGTCTTCATCAATTGCTGTCAATTCGAAGCCGTTTTCTGTTTCTTTTAAAACTAATTGGGTACTGATTTTTCGCACTGCACTATCTTCTCTTTCAACCACTTTTATAAAAGCCGCATCATTATTTCGATAAATAAAAGCACCAACTTTTACGTCTTTCAACACAAAAGGATAAGCCAGACCATTTTCGACTTTATTAATGTAAATTCCATCGGCTTCGTTGCTTTCGTTGATGTAGCAAAGTCCGTCACCATTATTGAGCAAATGCCCGTTTTCGATTTCGTAAGCTTTACCAACAATTCGAATGAGTTTGCCAATATATTCTCCTTTCGATTTTGGGCTGTTCCAAGAGCCAATGGCACTATGTCTTTCATTGACAAAATAATCGGTATAACCCCGATTGAAAGTTTTGTCCAATGCCGAATCGAAAATATAATTGCATTTTCCCGAAGAAGCTTTAGTGTAATTTTCATTTTCAGACAAAAAAGCATCTAATTTTTTACGCAAAAAAGATACATTGTTTTTTACATAAACGATGTCTTTCAAACGTCCTTCTATTTTGAAAGAACAAATTCCGGCTTCAATCAAATTCGGGATTTGGTCCGAAACATCAAAATCTTTTATCGAAAGCAAATGGCTGTTTTTGATAAGCGTTTCGCCGTTTCCATCAATCAAATTATAAGGCAAACGACAGTTTTGTGCACAAGAACCTCGATTAGCAGAGCGTTCGCCGTTGGCCACACTCATATAGCAATTACCACTAAAGGAAACGCATAATGCGCCAGTTACAAAAAATTCCAGTTCCACATCAGTGGTTTGACTTATTTCTTTTATTTGATGCAAATTCAGTTCACGAGCCAAAACCACACGTTTAATTCCAGCATCGGCAAGGAATTTTATTTTATCGGCATCGCGATTATTGGCTTGTGTACTGGCGTGAATAAGTATTGGAGGCAATTCCATTTCCAGAATCGCCATATCCTGAATGATGATGGCATCAACGCCAATTTCGTACAATTCCCAAATCATTTTTCGGCAACTTTCAAGTTCGTTGTCGTATAAAATGGTGTTGACCGCCACAAAAACCTGGGCATAATACAAATGTGCATACTGCACCAAAGCTGCCACATCTTCAATCGAGTTGGTCGCATTGGAACGAGCGCCGTATAATGGAGCTCCTATATAAACGGCATCGGCACCGCTATTAATGGCAGCAATTCCGTGGAGTAAATCTTTGGCAGGAGCCAAAATTTCTATTTTCTTTTTCATCAATGGGATGATAAATTTGTAATTACAAAAATTTTAGAGGTTTATACTTTATCCTAAAAAGTTTGCAAAGGTCTTATAAATTATTCGAGATTTCTAATTCGGTAATGGCTTTTTTGGAAATATTTAGGAAGAAAGGGTGACGAATTTAAAAATATATTTTTGAGAGAAATTGTACTGTTGATTTTAGATTGTTTTAAGAGATAAAAACTTGCTGCACGAAGTCGGGAGAGTTCGTGCAGCAAGGTGTGTTTTTTGTCTTAATATTAAGCACAACGTTTAGTATATGAAAAGTAGGCGGTTTCGAAGCACGAAATTTTCAGTTAAGCACAAAGTTTGATACGAGCCAAAAGCCTTGTTTTTACCACTATTTCGTCTATTTTTTATATACATTGTTAGCCACTGGCTTTTAGTTTTTTTCTCTGTCATTAGGTTTTTGAGTTGATGTTACGCAGTCAATTTTCCAATCATTTCCATACTTCTTGTAAATAGCAGTCCAAGCAAAATGAGTTTCATCTTCAATTGTTTTACCCATCTCGTCTTTATAAGTGATTTTTACTATTTTATCTACTATGGTGTAGGCAAGTGTTCCATCTTCAGAAAAATTGATTATAGGTGCTGTAACATCATCCCATTCCACAAACTCGACAGATGAAAAATAGCTATTGTACCTTGATATACTTTCGTTTTTATTTGGGTGTGAAATAATTCCTTTGTTGACTGAAATAAAGTTTTCAGAAAACTGATTAGCAAAAGAAATGGAATCTTTGTTAAAATGATAATCTCGCTGCAAATTATGCAGTTTTAGAATCGCTTTTGTTTCTGTGTCTTTATCGAATCCTATTTGGTTTGAACAAGAACCGAGAAATAAAGGAAGTAATACAATTAAGATTTTATGTTTCATTGTTTTTTCAGCTTGTAGATAACGGCTGTTGGCAGTAGCTCCTATCGGTTTCTATTTCAGATAAATTTCATTTTTCACATAAGTATTGTTCAGCCAAAAACAATGTTTAGTGTATTCATTTTGCTTTGTTAATTTGTCTTTTTTCGGCAATTCAAAAGTATCAGAAGCATCTTTTGCGTGAGGACGAACGTGAGAAATTGAACTAAATTTCTTGCTGGGAAAATTCGTGAAACGAATTTCCTTGCCTTTTTTATTAGTTTTTATTTCTTTTACGATTTCGCCTTTTGCAACAATTTGTTTTGTTTTCGTCCAAACTTTTTCAACTTCGATTAAGTCCAAATATGGCATATTCCAAAATTTGACTTTTCTTAAAATAAGTTTTTCGTTCTCAAATTGAAAGAATACAAATAGAAATTTATGTTCTAAAATATCCTTAAAATCAGATTCTTCCCAATCTTGATTTACGATTTCTTCGTACTTAAAATTTGGAAAAGAAGTATCTTCTTTCGGCAAATCATTTTCTTTTAAGCGAACTGTTTTTACAATAATTTCCGCTTTTTCAAATTCTTCGATTTCTTTATCAAGTTCAATTCCGAGAATTGCTTTGGTTATTTTATCGGAACTGGTAAGCCAAACTTATGCAATGGAATATATTCAAAATAATAACTACATCGAACACTTATTATGTAGTCTAAAACATCTTTATATTCGGGTTTTTTAAACCAATCACTTAATAAATACATATATTCAACTTCCATATTGAGTTGCGACAATAATTTCTGATATTGTTTTCTTTTGAAATCACATGTTTGAAGTTTTTCATCAACAGAACCAGCGCTTTGCTGAAACTTACATTCAATAATGAACATAGTATTGTTTATAATCACATAAATACTATCGTCTGGCAATAATCGCTTGGAAATTAATGATTTCCAGTCAACACCTTGTTCATCAAGAAATTTATAAAAACTGTGTTTTTTAAATATTCTAGCAACAAGTTCTTTCTTGTAATAAACATTTTCATCGGTAACTTTATATCCAATTTGTTTATTTAAGAATGTTGACAGGTCTGTATTTCCTTCAAATACTAAACCAGTTTTAGTGTTTGCGCCACCTGTTCCTTTTGCTCTCATATATTGAAAAGTTGTTTTTGGTTATTTAATTGTTCATATTTTTTCTTTGTTAACTCTATATAGTCAATATTCATATCAATACCAATGTAATGTCTATTTCCAATGATTTTTGATGCAATTCCCGTTGTACCACCGCCGTTAAAAGGGTCTAAAATAATGTCACCGTCTTTTGTAGATGATGAAACAACTCTTTTTAATAATGATAATGGTTTTTGTGTAGGATGTTTTCCAAATTCTTTTTCACTTTGTGGTGACGTTGGAATTGACCATACAGAACGCATTTGGGTTTCATTTTTTTTCATTGGGTCTTCGGGAAAATTACCATTTTTCATTGCATCATAATTAAAAATATGTTTTCCTTTTTTATCTTTTCTTGCCCAAATGAGTGTTTCGTGACTTGCTGTAAAAAATCTGCAACTTAAGTTTGGTGCAGCATTAGGCTTAAACCAAGATATATCATTCAATATATGAAATCCCAATTTTTGAATTAGAAAACCACATTGATAAATAGAATGATATGTACCACTTACCCATAATGTCCCATCTGGTTTTAATAATCTTTTGCATTCACTTAACCAAGCCTCGTGAAACAACAAATCATCTTCAAAGCCATTACTTTTGTCCCATTTACCCTTATTCACACTAACCATTTTTCCGTTTTGACAAGAAAATCCATCGTTTGAAAGCATATATGGTGGGTCAGCAAAAATCATATCAATACAATTATCTGGAAGTCTTGACATTATTTCTAAACTATCGCCATTATATAAAGTAATATCATCATTCTTAAAGTATGGTTTAATACTTTCTTGGGTGCCATTTTTTGAAATATATCCTTGTAAATCATCAATTATTTGTTTTGTATTTATCATAATTTTATTATCACTTTATTGTAATTAATTTGTTCAATATGAAATTCAATATTTTTGTAATCCTCTTGGTTACAAAGATTATTTTCTAATTTTTCGGCTAAATTATATACAAAATTATAACTGTCCGATGTTTTTTCTCCGTCTTCATCTAATTCATATTCAAAAGTTTCTGCCCATTGATACAATTCAGTAGTAATAAAATCTTTTTTATTGTTGATTTTTTCGATAGTGTTCATATTAATTCAGATTTTGCGTTAGGGATTGGAACGAAAAGCCCGACCCTTGGTGAACGCCCAAATTAAAAATCATTCCACCTTCGCTGTAGTTGTATTCAAAACCTTGAGAATTTTTTCTC
>DZAU01000065.1 GCA_022729635.1 Flavobacterium psychrophilum | reverse complement strand
TGCAGCGCAAAGTTCACATTGAGAACCGCTACGTTTATTTAATGCTCTTTCCATTGTAAATTATAAATTTTGAGCGGCGAAAGTACTGCTATAAAAAAACTTTTGCAAATTTATGTTGAACACTATTTTTTAACTCTTACTGCATCAGGAACTAAGAGTTCATATTCGCCACCATTCCGGATAACATCTCTCACGATGCTGGAACTGATATAGGAAGTTCCTGCGGCAGTCAATAAAAATACGGTTTCTATTTTTGATAATCGCCTGTTAGTGTGTGCTATGGCTTTTTCGAATTCAAAATCGGCTGGATTACGAAGACCACGCAGAATAAAATTAGCTTTAATTTTTTTGCACAATTCGATGGTCAGACCTTCATATACAATGACAGAAACCTTTGGTTCGTTTTTGAATGTTTCTTCGATAAAACGTTTCCTTTCTTCGAGTGAAAACATATATTTTTTTTCGGCATTGACACCAATAGCGATGACAATTTCGTCAAACAAAGACACTCCTCTTCTTATAATATCTTCGTGACCTAGAGTTATTGGATCAAACGATCCCGGAAATATGGCTTTTCTCATTTTAACTTATATTTATTTGTTTTTCAATTCTCTTGTCTGGAATAATCCAAATCAGAGCAACAGTAATGTAAAGTAATCCAGAAATCCAAGGCGTTATGAAAGCCAAAGAAATTGCTAAAACATAACAAACTAAAGATATTTTACCTTTTATATCGCTTTGAATTGCTTGAAATAAAAGAGATTCTTTCCCTTCGTGTTTTATGATTTTATTTTGAAGAATGGTGTAGGATATAGCGCACATCAACAATATAAACCCATAAACGCTCATTGGAACTGCTGCAAAATGTTGTTCACCAATCCAATTTGTGCCAAATGGGATTAAAGATAACCAAAAAAGTAAAAAAAGATTAGCCCATAAAATCGAACCATTGATTTTTTTTACAACCTGAAACATGTGATGATGATTATTCCAATAAATTCCAACATAAACAAAACTCAAAACATAGCTCAAAATAACAGGAATTAACGGTTTCAATGATTCAAAAGTTGAATCATCAGGCACTTTTATTTCCAAAATCATTATGGTGATGATAATGGCTAAAACACCATCGCTAAAGGCTTCGAGTCTGCTTTTGTTCATATTTTAACTATTTATTTGATTAAAAAAAAATCACCACAGATTTCACAGATTCACACAGATTTTTTTCTTTATAAATTTTACAAATTAATCCGTGTTCTAAAAATGTCTAATTGAAGTCGTTTAAACTTTTTCCATTTGCTAAAAAATTTGTCTTTTGCACCCACTTTTCGTCTTTTTTTCGTTCCGTAGCGCTGCTATGCATCTTGAAAAAGTATTCAATTGGTTACAAAATCCTTAATTTTCGCTTAAACGCCAAAAGTTTAAACGACTTCATTAAGATATAGCCAATTCTATAGCATTGCTGAACAAATCCTCCAATGAAATTCCCGCCTCTTTGGCTTGTTGCGGAATCAAACTTTCAGTGGTAAGACCAGGAATGGTGTTCATTTCGAGCATATAAGGTTCGCCGTCAACGAATATAAATTCGCTTCTGGAAAAGCCTTTCATTTTCAAGACTTCATAAGCGCGTTTTGCCACTTCGCTCACTCTTTTTGTCATTTCGTCCGAGATTCTGGCAGGTGTAATTTCCTGTGATTTTCCTTCATATTTGGCTTCATAATCGAAGAAATCATTTTCCGAAACAATTTCGGTGATGGGCAAAACGGTAACTTTTCCTTTGTAATTGATAACGCCAACAGAAACTTCGGTTCCGTCGAGGAAACTTTCGATGATGATTTCGTTGTCTTCTTTATAAGCAATTTCGATGGCGATTGGCAATTCGGCAGCGGTTTTTACTTTGGAAATTCCAAAACTCGAACCCGATTTATTTGGCTTTACAAAACAAGGCAATCCTACCGTTTTTACGATTTCGGCAGTGTCAATATGTTCGCCTTTGTTCAAATAATAGGAAGTCGCGGTTTTGATTCCGTATGGTTTCAAAACAGAGAGTAAATCACGTTTGTTGAATGTGAGTGCTGATTGATAATAGTCGCAGGAAGTTTGCGGCAGACCGATTAATTCAAAATAGGCTTGCATCAATCCGTCTTCGCCCGGAGTTCCGTGAATGGCGTTGAAAACACAGTCGAAAGTGATTTTTGTCCCGTTGACTGTAGTTGAAAAATCGTTTTTATCGATTGGGAATTCAGCGTCTTTTTCATCGACATAAACCCATTTTTCTTTGAAAATATGGATTCGGAATCCGTTAAATTTTGTTTTGTCAAGAAATTGATAGACAACGTTTCCGCTGATTAAGGAGATTTTATATTCGCTTGAATATCCGCCCATTATGATGGCAATGTTTTTCATATTTTAGGTTTTCCTCACCCCAGCCCTCTCCAAAGGAGAGGGAGGAGAAATGTTAATTTATAGTAAAAAATGTTGTCGTTTATAGGATGTCATAGCCCCGATAGTAGAGAAAATCCTTTTCTTTTTTTGCTGCCAAAAAAAGAAAAGATTGCAACGGATAGCGGGAAACAGCTCCTTCCTTCGACTGTGTTCAGGATGACATCAAATTATCATTAAACAAAATTAGAATTTTTTTTGGAACGAAATAACTTTATCTTTGTGACTTATAAAAATAAATTTATGAGCTTACGTAATTATCTTACTAGTCGGGTGTTTTTTGGTCAAGCATTAGCAGCTCTTGCTATACTTGCAGTTTTGGTTTATTTGTTTATGCATTGGTTGACTTTTACCACTGATCACGGTCACGAAATTGCGGTGCCAAATCTGGCTAAATTAACCGAAGAGCAAGTCGAAGAAAAACTAGACGAGTTAGATTTAGATTATGTGCTTTTGGACAGCGTAGATTATAATAGTGATTTTCCGAAGTTTACCGTGGTAGAGCAAGATCCTTTGCCTGGTGCGAAAGTAAAAGTGGGTAGAAAAGTATATATTAAGATTAATGCTTCGGGATTTTCGTCGGTTAGAATTCCTGATTTAATTGATAAAACCTATCGTGAAGCCGTGCCAACATTGAAATCTTTAGGTCTCGAAGAAGGAACGATTACTTATATTCCGAATCTTGGAAAAGATATGGTACTCGAAATGCGCTACAAAGGAAGAAACCTGAAAGTGGGCGATCGTGTTTTGAAAGCCTCTAAAATTGATTTGGTTTTGGGAGACGGAAAAGAAAGTTATGTTGAAGAAGTGGATAGCTTGGCTGTACCAAAAGACTCAATTCAATGAGCGAAAATAACGAAGAAATTGTAGATTTAGAAGACGAATTATTTGAGCATTATAGGTTTGACGTTCCCAAAGGGCAATTGCTCCTGAGAATCGACAAATACTTGATGAATATGATTCCGAATGCGACCCGGAATAAAATTCAGAACGCAGCAACTTCTGGCGATATTTATGTGAATGATGTTCCCGTAAAATCGAATTATAAAGTAAAACCTTTTGATGTGATTCGGATACTATTGTCGCATCCGCCGTTTGAAAACAGGGTTGATCCAGAAGATATTCCGCTTAATATTGTCTATGAAGATGACGCACTTTTGCTCATCAACAAACCGCCCGATTTTGTGGTTCATCCCGGTCACGGAAATTATACCGGAACTTTGGTAAACGCTTTGGCTTTCCATTTCGATAATTTGCCAATGAACAGCAGCGAACGACCTGGATTGGTTCATCGAATCGATAAAGACACTTCAGGACTTTTGGTAATTGCCAAAACCGAAGCCGCAATGACACATCTTGCCAAACAATTTGAAGCCAAAACCACCGAAAGAGAATATATTGCGCTAGTTTGGGGAAATGTGGTTGCCGAGGAAGGAACGATTGAAGGCAACATTGCACGCCACGTAAAAGACCGAATGCAAATGGCGGTTTTTGCCGATCCCGAAATTGGGAAACCGGCTGTGACACATTACAAAGTTTTGGAACGTTTTGGTTATGTGACTTTGGTTTCCTGCATTCTCGAAACGGGAAGAACGCACCAAATCCGGGTGCATTTGAAACATATTGGTCATCCGTTATTTAATGATGCCCGATATGGTGGCGATTTAATTCTAAAAGGAACCACGTTTACCAAATACAAACAATTTATAGAAAACTGTTTCAAGGTTTTACCGCGACAGGCTTTACACGCCAAAACGCTTGGTTTTGTACATCCCACAACGGGCGAAATGATGCGTTTTGATACGGAATTGCCGCAGGATTTTCAGGATTGTATAGAAAAATGGCGAGGTTATTCGAAATCACATTTGGTTGAGGAAGAGGAGTAATTGTTGAGGTTTAGTAAATATTGATTTTTATATCAATAAGTTTTAATGAAAAATTATATTTTCTCCTGCAATGCTTTAATGTCATCTCGAAGTTTTGCGGCTTGCATAAAGTCTAACTCTTTGGCGGCTTTCTCCATTGATTTTCGCTTTTCACGAATGCGTTTTTCTATTTCCGGTTTCGATAGGTATTCTGTTTCGGGTTCTGCCGCAATAGAAACAGAGTAACCCAATTCATAATCTACCAAAGGATTTTTTGTAAAAGCACTTTCAATTTTTTTATTCAATGCCATTGGAATTATATTATTTTTAATATTGAAATTGATTTGCTTTTCTCGGCGGTAATTGGTTTCATCAATGGTTTTTTGCATACTTGCCGTGATTTTGTCGGCATACATAATGGCTTTTCCGTTGAGGTTTCTCGCCGCACGACCAATGGTTTGGGTCAACGAACGATGACTGCGCAGAAATCCTTCCTTGTCGGCATCGAGAATGGCAACTAGGGAAACTTCAGGCAAATCCAAGCCTTCACGAAGTAAATTCACGCCAATCAGGACATCAAACAATCCTTTTCGTAAGTCCTGCATAATTTCAATTCGCTCCAATGTATCCACATCCGAATGAATGTAACGACAACGAATGCTTACTTTTGCTAAGTATTTTGCCAATTCTTCTGCCATTCTTTTGGTTAAAGTGGTGACCAAAACACGTTCGTCTATTTCGGCGCGTTGCTGAATTTCATCAATTAAATCGTCAATTTGGTTCAAACTCGGACGGATTTCTATTATTGGATCCAATAATCCCGTTGGACGAATGACTTGCTCGATATAAACGCCATCGGTTTTTTGCAATTCATAATCAGCAGGCGTTGCCGAAACATAAATGACTTGGTTTTGCATCGCTTCAAATTCCTCAAATTTCAACGGACGATTGTCCATCGCAGCCGGAAGTCTAAAACCAAATTCGACCAAATTTTCTTTTCGGCTTCTGTCGCCACCATACATAGCATGTACTTGCGAAATCGTGACGTGACTTTCGTCAACAACCATCAAGAAATCTTTTGGAAAATAATCCAATAAACAAAAAGGTCTTGTGCCGGCGTTTCTTCCGTCAAGATAACGGGAATAGTTTTCGATTCCGGAGCAATAACCCAGTTCCCGAATCATTTCTAAATCGAAATTGGTGCGTTCTTCGAGTCTTTTGGCTTCGAGATGTTTGCCAATTTCCTTGAAATAATCGACTTGTTTTACTAAATCCTGTTGGATTTCCCATATCGCATTTTGTAATACATCGGGCGAAGTCACAAACATATTGGCAGGATAAATCGTAAGTTTTTCAAATTTCTCAAGAACTTGAGAAGATTTTGTGTCGAAGCTTTCAATTTCTTCGATTTCATCTCCAAAAAAGTGAATTCGGAACGCATCATCTGCATAACTCGGATAAACTTCGAGTGTATCACCTTTTATCCTGAAGTTTCCTGGATTGAAATCGGCTTCGGTTCTGGAATATAAACTTTGGACTAAACTGTGTAATAATTTGGTTCGGGAAATAATTTGATTTTTCTCAATGGCAATGACATTTTTCTGAAATTCAACAGGGTTTCCAATTCCGTAGATACACGAAACCGATGCCACTACAATTATATCTCTTCGTCCGGAAAGTAGGGAAGAAGTGGTACTCAAACGCATTTTTTCCAACTCTTCGTTGATGGATAAATCCTTTTCGATGAAAACTCCGGTAACAGGCATAAAAGCTTCCGGCTGGTAATAATCATAGTAGGAAACAAAATATTCCACAGCATTATTCGGAAAAAATTGCTTGAATTCCGAGTACAATTGTGCTGCCAAGGTTTTGTTGTGAGCCAAAATCAAGGTAGGTTTTTGGACTTCCTGAATGACATTTGCCACTGTAAAAGTTTTTCCTGAACCTGTTACTCCAAGCAAAGTTTGAAAACGTTCGCCAGCAATAATGCCTTGAGCTAATTTTTCGATAGCTTGCGGTTGGTCGCCTTTGGGCTGATAATCGGATATAACTTGGAATTTCATTTAAAATTTTTGAGATTTACAAAGTTACAAAGGAAATCCATAAAAGAATATCGATGAAAAATTTATATTTATAGGAAGTAATGTCAATAACTCAAACGAAATGAGATTTGGTATTATTTAGTATAATAATTTTTAGAAAAAAGCTCCAAATTGAATCCAACTAAAAGGAAATCTCGTCCGGATTCATCATTAATTTTATAATCGAATTGATGCACATAACCCATTTGTAAAGTAGTTGCTTTGGATGGTTTGTAACTAAAAAAAGTTTGCATTCTATTTCTTTCGAAATACGGTTGGTTGTTAGTGAAAAAGATTTCATCACTCACAGTGATTTGGTAAGGAAAAAAATCTTGTTTTTTCTTTCCAAAAGGATAGGATAAGCCAAGTCGATATCGAAAGCGGTTGTGATAACCATCACTCGTAAATCGTAATTCGGTTCTGAAACGTTGCTCCAAAATGAATGATCCAAATTTTTGATAAACAGTGATTTGAGGCCAAGCTCTAAATTCATCATTTTTTTTTGGAGTAATAAAGCTACCGCTATCTTGATAAGTTTGATAGCTTCCTGTTCCAAAAGTTAACACTATATTTTGATGGGCTTTATAATTAACTCCAAGTTTATATTCGTAATAATTAAAATCATCGTAGAAACTCAATGAACGTAATTGCGCTTCACCAAATACGCTCCACTTTTTATCAAATTTGTATTTCAAATTCAGAATATTCCAACTTCCTAAATGGGAATATTGAGAAAAACATAAATTTACCGACATTAATGTAAATGTTAGTGTTAAAAGGAATAATTTTATTCGAAAATGATTACGGGTCTCGTTATCTTTGAATTGTAAAGCTTTAGGCTGGAGATTGTATATATTTTTTAATTTCATTTTCTATTTTTCAGAACGGCAAAGTTACAAAGTTTAGCATCATTCCAATCAAAAGTAAAATTCAAAAAAAAACCGCCTCAGTTTTGAGACGGTTTCAAAATTAAAAAAAATGTATTTTAAAAATTGTAGCTTAATCTGGCAAAAAGGAAACGACCATTTTGACCAAATTGCGATACGTTTCTAGAATAAACGAATTGGTTTGCGTTTGATAAATCTACTGTTGTAGGAGCAGCAGTATAATCTATTGCGCCATTAACTAATTTTGGTCTAATAGCAGTTACAGGACCGTAATTAAGACTTGGATAGATATCAAAAAGGTTGTTGGCTCCAATTACAATTTTAGCATTTTTATTTAAACTATAACTTACAGACAAATCTGTAATAACCCTAGAGCTCCAAACTGGGTGTTCAACTTCTACTACTTGACCGTTAACGATAGCTCCTTCAATTCTTCCATCTCCATTGACATCAACTGTGTTTGGATCAGTAACTTCTCCAAAATAAACGTTTCTCAAGAAGAAATCAAATTTTTTAACGGAAAGAGTATTGGTCAAATTAATTTTTTGTCTTGGCACAGCTTCCTGAAGATATACTCTGCTTGATTCAGAATAATATTTGTTAATTTGACCTGTAGCCTCTAAAATAGGAGAGGCGTGAATGTCACCAATTCTTTTTGTTTCACCAAATGTTGCAGATAAATCATTTTTTAATTTAAGACCATTTCCTAAGTTGGCTACTTGGCTAATTACAATGTCGATTCCTTTTGATTGAGTGTCAATAGCATTTGAAAAGAAAGTGGCAGCTGTCGCTCCTGCTT
This sequence comes from Flavobacterium psychrophilum, assembly GCA_022729635.1. GTDB lineage: Bacteria > Bacteroidota > Bacteroidia > Flavobacteriales > Flavobacteriaceae > Flavobacterium > Flavobacterium psychrophilum_P. Next base: position 2,613 of record DZAU01000065.1, on the reverse strand, counting down.
GGTCAAATAAACCGTTTAAAATGTATGCCGGAGTTCCTGGCAGCGGAGTTCCACCTGGTCTTGCGAACTGATCTGTAAGAACCACTCTGTCTTGTATTTCAATGATATAAGCATCGGCTGTCAAAGTTAAATTTACAGAGGGTACTTTAGCTGTAAAACCGATACTTCCACTTAGAGATTCTTCTTGTTTTAATTTAGGAATTCCTAATAATTGGGCAACTTCTGAATCGTTGCTAAATGTTCCTACTTCAAATGGAACACCACCTACGAATTGAGTTGATGTAGAGTTGAAATATATTTGATGTAAAGATGGCGCTCTGAATCCAGTGGCAACAGCTCCACGTAAATTAATATTACTAGTTAATTTGTAACGAGTTGCAAATTTAAAATTGGTTGTGCTTCCAAAATCGGAATAATTTTCAAAACGTACTGCTCCGTTTACAAACCATTTTGACGTTAAATCATATTCTAAATCACCATAAACTGCCACACTGTTACGGTTTTTATCTATCGCATTAGCTGGTCTGAAACCTGGAAAAACTTGAGCTCCACCTGCTCTGGCGGCACCGTAAAAATCTGTAACTTTAATATTGGCCGGTGTAGTTTCTGTAACCACATCTCCATTAATGTCGTATAAATTATATGATTCTGGAATACCTGAATTGATAATGAAGTTTTCATAACGATATTCTGCACCAAAAGCGACGTTAAGTTTGTCAAATTTTCTATTCATATCAAAATTAGTGGTGTTTTGAGCAAATGATAATCCACCTGCATCAAATTCAGTTGGAGAATTTTCTCTCAAAGAAGAGTTAACAGTATTTTCAATATTATAATCGAATGTGTTTATTCCGAAAGTATTACTAAAATCATAATTCCAACTTTCGAATATCTTACCTCTTAAACCAGCGGCACCAGAAAAATCACTAATTGAAGAGTGAATTTCAGGTAAGAATCCATTCGGATACAATCCTGTGTATGACCTAGATTGATTTGGTCTTCTGTAAAAACCAGCTGAAGATCCATCTCTATAACTGATTCCCCCAAATGCATAAAGTTCGCTATTTTTGGACACTGGATAAGCAGCATTCAAAAAGGCTTGTACACTAGTCAGGGAAGATTGTCCCACTTTCATATTGAAATCCCTTCTTTTAAGACCTCTATATTCTAATTCTCCTGTTGTTGCATCAAAATTTAGTGCAGTTTGCATTTGAGCTATTGTACTCGCACTACTAATTGCAGTTTGTTGTGTTGGTGTAAAATAACTTACTTGAGGCGCATACGTTTTTATTGATGAAAGTATCTGGGCTGTATTTGGAGTATTGGTAATGTTTCCAAACAATTCATTGATATTTGTTCCAGCTTCAGCAGCTCTCTGTTCAACAGCATTATACGCGCTGAATAAAGTTCCTGTTGCATCTTTTGCTCTGCTCGTGTTGCCTCTTAATTGAACACTTACTGTAGCATTAATGAAACTTTTTTCTTTTCCAAGGTTTGTGCCATAATTCATATCAAGTTGAACATTGTTACCGTCATTTCCCCCGTTATGATCATTGGCTCCTTTAGAGAAATTACTTCCTGCAAAAAGAGCAATGTCAAATTTTTTGGTATCTTTTTTTACATCTAAATTGATAACACCCGCAATGGCATCTGAACCATATTGTGCAGAAGCACCATCTCTCAAAACCTCAATTTTTTCAAGGGCAAAAGCAGGCATAGCGTTTAAGTCAGTACCTACAGATCCTCTTCCAGGAGATCCATTGATGTTTACCAATGAAGAAGTGTGTCTTCTTTTTCCGTTTACCAAAACTAAAACCTGGTCTGGTCCTAAACCTCTTAATTGAGCTGGGTCAATATGATCTGTTCCGTCAGCAACAGTCATCGTATTTGAAGTAAACGATGGCGCAACCATATTCATAATTTGGTTAATGTTTACTTGTGGTCCTTGTGAAGCAATTGCTTTCATATTGATCACATCAATAGGCACAGCAGATTCAGTTACTGTTCTACCAGGAGTACGCGAACCTATTACCACAACATCCTGAAGTGTTTCGCCACTTGATTTTAGAGAAACATTTACTGTGCTTCCTGTTACTGTAATGGATTGTGTTTCAAACCCAATATAGGAAACAAGCAAAACATCTCCTGTTTTTGCATCGATTGAGAATTTCCCGTCGAAATCTGTGGAAACTCCGTTTTGAGTTCCTTTTACAAGGACAGAAGCACCTGCTAGAGGAGCGTTCGAGTCGTCTGAAACAACTCCCGAAACTTTAATTTCTTGTGCAGTACTACTTACTGTAAAAATTAAAGTCAGAATAAAGAATAATTTTTTCATTTTTGGTTTGGTTATTTAAAATTAGTTTGGCTAAATTACAAATTTGATGGCAATTTATCTGTTAATTTCTTAAATAAAACAAAAAAATGTAAAATTGTTACTATTATATTGCAATTTTATTAAAACAGTAATTTTTTTCTTCTTATTTGCTGATTTGAAAGTGCTTAATTTGAAAATAAATCCAAATTAATGATAGGATGAGAAGGTTTCTCGCACCGTAATTCCGAAAATCATTACTTCAAAGTCAGAGCCTTTAGAAAAATTTAAAACTTCCAATT
>DZAU01000136.1 GCA_022729635.1 Flavobacterium psychrophilum | reverse complement strand
TAAAACTCAATTTGGTCGCCGTCTTTCAAGAATTTCCCCCCTTCGTTTACCAAAGTATCTCCCGTTTTCAACCCGTTTAGAATCAATATTTCATTGTTGTATTCTGTTCCTAATTCCAACACTCTTTTGTTGGTTTTAATCGAATTTCCTTCTTTGTGAACCGCATAAACAAACTTTTCACCTGCTTGATTCATTTGGATGATTTGTTTTGGTAAAACAATTCCCTTGCCACTAAAATCATTGATGGCTATATTAGCTAATAAATTAGGTTTCAATGCACCATCCGGATTATTCAAATTGATACGCACTTTAAAACTTCTATTGTCCGGATTGATATAATTACTGACTTCATTGATTTTCGCATTTATTTTTTTACCAATGGATGCAAAATCCAAGATGACAGGTGTACCTTTTTTAATAGATTTCAAATAGGTTTCAGGAACTTCAACTTCCACATACATTTTACTTAAATTAATTAAGCGTAAAACGGGTGATTGCGGTCCGGTTAATTCTCCTTTTTTAAAGAATATTTCGTCAACAATTCCACTAAATGGGGCAGTAATGCGCATTTTGTTAATTTGCGTATAAATGGATTTTAAGGTTTTTTCCAAACCTTCTTTTTGGGCTTTTGCTTGCAAATACTGCATTTCCGAACCAATTTTTTGATTCCACAAATTGGCTTGACGCTCGAAGGTGGTAGTAGCCAAATTGAGTTGGGTTTGCACTTCATTTACTCGGTCGTGCAGACTTTGGTCATCCAATTTTACTAAGGTTTGACCGGCACTCACTCGTTGACCTTCTTTGACTAAAACGGCTGTAATCGTTCCACCCATTTCAGGGTTTAGCGTTACGTTTTGGTCAGAAGCAACAGTTCCTTGCAAATTGATGTAATGATTTAGAACAGTATCTTTGGCTATTAGCGTAGTTACTTTTTGATTTTTTTGAGTAGTATCTAATTGGTTAATAGCCAATTCAATATCTTTTACCTTTTGGTTTAAACTGTCAATCTGTTTCATCAAAACAGATTTCTCACTGATAAGTTTTGATAAATTAGTCTCTTTTTTCGCTTCTTTTTTGCATGAAGTAATTAAAATAAGCGTAGTTAGTAGTAAAATTAAATTTCTCATTTATGTAAGTGGTTATTTAATATTAGGTTATTTTGTTAATTAATGTTATTAGTTTAATTGGGTTGAACGAAACATAAAACCTTAAACTTTAAACGTGAAACCTATTGTCCCATTGCATTTTCCAATCCCGCTTTTTTATTGATTAAATTAAAAATAGATTGCAAATACTCTTGTTGCTTGCCATACAATTGCATTTGTGCATTATTGAGTTCAAAACTTCCGGATATCCCTTCTTTAAATTTGATATTTTCTTTGTGTTCTATACTTTCTGCCAAATTCAAACTTTCTTTGGCATTGTTGAAGGTATCCAAGGCGTTTTCATAACTGATTTTAGCATTTTGATAAGCCAAATTCAGTTTTTCTATGGTTTCGATTTGATTTCTATTGGCTTTTTCCAAACCAATTTTGGCTTGTTGCACACGCGAGGTTCTTTCCAAACTACTAAAAATAGGGATGATCATTTTCACGCCAAATACAGAACTCCCCAACCATTTTTGCTCACTATTGAAAAATTTGAATTGTTCGTTATAGGCATTTACGCCGTAATTTACAAAAGCAGCTAAGGAAGGCAATGCCTTGCTTTGTTCCAATTTAGTGAATAATTTCCCGGCTTCTACATTGTTTTCAGACATTTTATAATCTATGTGATGGGTATAATCAAACGGATTGTTGAGTAACGTCCAATCATTTTCCGGCGTGAGTAAGCTGTTTAAGGAATCGGTTAGCATAATACTTTCTTCGATGGGAATACCCAAAACATATTTTAACATATTGATATTGTACTCTTCCATTCTTTGCAAGTTTTTCAATTGATTATCAATTCCATTAAGAGTCAATGCCAATTGTTCGGCATCTTGTTCTTCTGCAAATCCGTTTTTGATAATTTCGCGGGTTTCGCTCAACATTTTTTCTATATTTTGCTTGTTTTTCTTTAAAATTTCAATCCCTTCTCGGTTCATCAAAACACCGGTATATGCATTGATAACTCCTTCTTTGATAGCAATATCCGTTTTTTCTTTAATACTCTCACTAATTTTGAGATATACTTTTGCCGATTGTAAACCCACCAAATAAGAACCGTTAAAAATGAGTTGGGTCAATGTAGCCGATGCAGATACATTGTGCTTAGTACCAAAAGATATTTCGGCAAATTCACCGGGTTGACCCCCAAACATCTCTGCCGGAATCAAGGAAACCGGTTTTTTAAGAAAGTTTTGATAATCTACATTTCCATTGATTTGGGGTAAACCCATAGTGGTGGTTTCCCATACTTTTTTCTTCGCTGCTTCGATATCATCGCTGGCATTGAGCATGGCATAAGAATTCGTTTTAGCGTAAGCCACAGCTTCTTGAAGACTGAAATTTTTTTTCTCTTGCGCTTGAAATGAAATAAAATAAAAAGCAATTAGGATGAAAAATAGGTTTCGCATTTTGTTTTTAGTTATGAAATAATTAGT
>DZAU01000064.1:3593-10776 GCA_022729635.1 Flavobacterium psychrophilum | reverse complement strand
GAGAAGGAAAAGCGCAAATTAGTATTGCACCGTCGGAATCGTTTATTTATGGGTTATAGGTTTTTTCAACCCTGTCAGCCCCGAAAATTTTCGGGGCTGACAGGGTTATTTTTGTTTTTACGAGCTTGACTCTTGCGCCAGTTGTGAATGTTGGAATAGCTTAAAATGAAATAATATTGATAATAATTATTATCTTTTTCATAATTATTGATTCCTCCTATATTGATTCCTTAATTCTTCTTCCTCGATGATTCTTTCTTTTCTTTTATCGTTAGTTTCTCCAAGAAGATATAAGAAAAGCATACATAAAAAAGGAGTAATTATTATAGATAACACAAGCCATCCAAAACCACTTCTTCCTCTTTGGTTTGCCATTTTTACTATAATCCACTAATAGAAAAATTATCAGTGCAATTATTATTATTCCTGGTAACATTGTTAAAACCATTTTTGTTTCTCTATCCATAAATTAAATTATTCAATGTCAATATTTTTTTGGGGATTTTGATGATTTGACAATTGTATTGTTAAACTTCAATCCACCTACTTCTTCAAAGCTTCTTCATAATTTTCGCTTACTTTTTTCCAATTAATTACATTGAAAAAAGCATCTACATAATTTTTTCTTTTGTATTGATAATCCAAGTAGTAAGCGTGTTCCCAAAGGTCTAGGGCTAGAATTGGTTTTCCAGGAATAAGGGCATTTCGCATCAAAGGATTGTCTTGATTTTGGGTGCTTGTAACTTGCAAACTACCTGATTTATCCACAATGAGCCAAACCCAACCGGAACCAAATTGTTTCGTTGCTTCGTCTTTGAATGCAGTGGTAAAGTTTTCAAAAGAACCAAACTTTTTTGTGATGGCGGTTGCCAAAGTATCTTGTGGTTGTCCTCCGGCTTTTGGAGCCATACATTTAAAATACAAGGAATGATTGTAATAGCCACCGGCATTATTCTTGATTTCGGGAATGCTTGTATCTAATTTTGCCAAGACTTCTTCGATGGTTAGATTCTCTAAAGGTGTTCCTGCTATGGCTTTGTTTAAATTATTGGTGTAAGTTAAATAATGTTTAGAATAATGATTTTCCATAGTAAATGCCGAAATATTTGGTGCTAAAGCATCATAATTATAAGGCAATTTTTCTAGTTGAAATGAGCCGTCATCAGCCTTTACATCGTCAGGCATTCCCATAATTACTTTTTCCCGAGCAGTTGGCAACGGCACTTCAACCACTTCGGTGTATTTTTTATTGTTGCAGGAAATTAATAATGTGACTAGCAGAAAATTTGATATTAGAAAATTAATCTTTTTCATAACGAATTTATTACACTAAGGAATTTATAATTTCTATGTATTGTTCTTTGGCTTCATCGACTGATAAATGGCTTATTTGAATCCAAGCATTGGTTTTGAAGGCATTTCTTAAGTCAAAATGTTCAGATTGATTGTAGTTTGCCGTTCTAAAAGTGGCTTGTTTGTAAAACGCATAAAGTCGCAACTGGACATCTTGAGGTAATGATGCCTGAGACATTTTAGAGGCAATTTCAACTGCTTCCTGAAACCGTGTATCTAAATCTTTTTCACTCATTTAACTTTTGTTGCAATAATGGTTTTTCCGCCAATGGCTTTCTGGTTTAGCACAACATTGATTGGTGTCCCCAAAGGTAAAAACAGATCGACTCTAGAGCCAAATTTTATAAAACCTGCATCTTCACCTTGAATAACCTGCATTCCTTCTTTGGCATAATTGACAATTCTCCTTGCCAATGCGCCAGCAATTTGACGATACAGCACTTCACCAAAAGTTTTATTTTCGATTACAACGGTGGTTCTTTCGTTTTCTTCGCTTGCTTTTGGATGCCAGGCCACCAAGAATTTTCCGGGATGATATTTACTGAATTTTACGATTCCGCTAAGAGCATAACGGGTTACGTGAACATTGATTGGCGACATAAATATGGAAACCTGAATGCGTTTTTCTTTGAAATATTCACCTTCATAAACTTCTTCGATTACAACGACTTTTCCGTCAACTGGCGCCAGAATTTGGTTTTCGTTGAGAATAAAGTTGCGTTTTGGATTTCTGAAAAATTGTAAAATGATGATTAACAATACGAAAGCACTGATTTGAACAGTCATTTTGATCCAATTGGTGTCAATGAATTTATCAGACAATAAGAGCACGACAGCAGTAAAAACTGTGCCTAATAATATAGATTGAGCGCCTTCTTTATGAAACATAGTTTAGAATTTGGTAAAATAAAAATATAATTGGTGCCACAAATATAACACTATCGAGTCGATCTAGAATGCCTCCGTGACCGGGCATTATGACTCCGCTGTCTTTTACGCCGGCAATGCGTTTGAATTTAGATTCAATTAAATCGCCAATTGTGCCAAAAACACTCACAATCAAGGCAATTGTCATCCAAATTATCATCGATTTTTTGAAATAATATTCCTTGGGTTCAAAATAATATTTCGAAATAATATAGCTTGCCAACACAGCAAACACAATGCCTCCGATAAAACCTTCTATGGTTTTCTTTGGAGAAACTCTTTCGAATAATTTTCTTTTTCCAATCGATTTCCCCACAATAAATGCAAAGGTATCATTTGTCCAAATAAGAATAAAAATACTGATGATAATTTTTGGATTATATCCTTTTTCTCCAAATGGAATTTTGGTAATAAAAACAAATGGAAGAATGATGTAACCAATGAGGTAAATGTATTTTGACAGCGTATTTATTTTTATTTTCATATCATCAAAAAGAAATACTATACCTTTTATTGAAACAAGAAGAGTTACAATAAGTGCAGAAAGCGTTGCGTAACGAGCCGTTTCATCCGAAAATAAATCGTCTTGTTTGAGATTTGTTTTGTAAAATAAGAGATAAATTATGGAGGCAATAAGTAGCGAAGTGATTTTATGGAGTTGAATTAAATTGCAAAACTCAACCACTGCAATTAGTAGAAAAATTCCGAATACAATAAAAAAACTTTCCGCCGAAAACAATATTGAAGCTAGCAATAAAAGGATGTAAATAGCACCAGATAGTGATCTCTTTAGTGTTTCATTCATCTTATTGGTCTTCTAAAAGCAATAAATATAGATTTTTTGCTGTGCTTCCGTATTGGGTAAAATCTTCTTCTTCGACTTTTTCGAAATATTTTATTGTTGTGATATTGGTAGGGTAATCTCTGACGTATTTGTTTTTTATAACACTCAAACCATCGCTTTTTGTTGCAATAATTTGGCTTGTTGTGGCTAAAATAATGATATTGGTTGGGAGTTCGTTTGGTTTATGTTGTTTAATTTGTTTAGAAGAAAACAAGATAGAACCTTCGTCAGCAATTAGATTTTCGCAATTTGCAAGAAGAAATGAAGGGTGTTTTGGTTTGTGATAGATGATTTTATTTTCTTCGAGATGATTAAATAGTTCAGGATCATAACATAAAGCTTCGTTTTCGAACCAGTCATTTTCCTCGAGTATGTTCTCAAAATGATCTTTTACTTCAGCTTCATTTTCACAATACAAAAATTTTCCACCATTTTTCTTGAAATTATAGATGAATTGTTCGTCTAATGGTGCGTCATTATCAGGAGAGAACTTACTAAATTCTTTATCTTTTTCTCCTTCGGAATCTGGATTATTTGAACCAAAAAATTTTCTAAAAAGACTCATATTTTTATAGGGCTGTTTAATATGTTATTTGAAAACGTCCAAAGATAAAAAAATCTTAATTCAAAAGTTAATTTTGAATTAAGATTTTATTATAATATGTGTTTTCTCTTATTAAGAGACTACTTCTTCCAGATTAGAGTCAAATGTTCTTTTTCCAAAAATGGCTTCTAAATCATCTTTAAAAATTACTTCTTTCTCAATCAGGATATCGGCAAGTTGATTTAATTTATCTTTATTTTCTTCTAATATTTTTATTGCTCTTTCGTATTGATTTTCTATTAATATCGAAATTTCCTTATCAATAATCATAGCAGTTTCTTCAGAATAGGGTTTAGAAAAACTGTATTCACCTTGACCTGAAGAATCATAATAAGTTACGTTACCTATTTTTTCGTTCAGTCCATAAATGGTTACCATGGCACGAGCTTGTTTGGTTACTTTTTCTAAATCGCTCAATGCTCCGGTCGAAATCCTGTCGAAAGTTACTTTCTCAGCAGCTCTTCCGCCCATCGTAGCACACATTTCGTCAAGCATTTGGTCTGTTCGAACAATCAAACGTTCTTCTGGTAAATACCAAGCTGCTCCGAGGCTTTGTCCTCTCGGAACAATGGTTACTTTTATTAAAGGTGCAGCGTGTTCGAGCATCCAACTTACTGTTGCGTGACCGGCTTCGTGAATAGCGATGGCTTTCTTTTCATCGGGAGTAACAATTTTATTTTTCTTTTCTAATCCGCCCACAATTCTATCCACAGCATCTAGAAAATCTTGTTTATCCACAGCAGTTTTATTGTTTCTTGCAGCAATAAGAGCGGCTTCGTTACAAACATTTGCAATATCGGCACCTGAAAATCCTGGAGTTTGTTTTGCTAAAAAGTCGGTATCAAGACCTTCAATTTTTTTCAAAGGCTCAAGGTGAACTTTGAAAATTTCTGCACGTTCGCGAATATCTGGCAAGTCCACAAAAATTTGTCTGTCAAAACGACCAGCACGCATCAATGCTTTGTCTAAAACGTCAGCTCGGTTTGTTGCAGCCAAGACAATCACATGCGAATTAGTTCCAAAACCATCCATTTCGGTAAGTAATTGGTTTAATGTGTTTTCGCGTTCGTCATTTCCGCCAGAAATATTACTTTTTCCTCTGGCTCTTCCCACGGCATCAATTTCGTCAATAAAGATGATTGCCGGAGCTTTTTCTTTGGCTTGTTTGAATAAATCTCTTACTCTTGAAGCTCCAACTCCTACAAACATTTCAACAAAATCAGAACCTGATAAAGAGAAAAATGGTACTTGTGCTTCGCCGGCTACGGCTTTCGCCAAAAGTGTTTTTCCTGTTCCTGGTGGACCAACAAGCAAAGCTCCTTTTGGGATTTTTCCGCCCAGATTGGTATATTTTTCAGGGTTTTTCAAGAATTCTACGATTTCCTGAATTTCTTCTTTTGCACCTTCTAAACCCGCAACATCTTTGAACGAAGTTTTAATATCATTTTTTTCGTCAAAAAGTTTGGCTTTAGATTTTCCAATATTGAAAATTTGTCCGCCACCGCCACCACCGCCAGACATTCTTCGCATAATGAATATCCAAACACCGATGATAATGATGACAGGCAAAAGACTAATAAAAATATCACTCCAGTTGCTTGCTTCATCAAAATCATAGGTAACTAATTTTTTTTCTGCTTTAGCTTTGATTAATTTTTCTTCAAAGGATTTTTGATCACCAAATTTTGTGATATAATGAGGTCCTTTGTTGGGCTGATCCAATACATTTTTAGCTACTTTTTTATTGGCAGGATCTTTTAAAGCGGCATCCGAAAGATAAATTTCGGCTTCTTTATTTGAAAAAATAATAATATTTTTGATTTGCCCCTTGTCTAACATGGAGTCAATATCGGAAGATTTTAATCGAACAGGTTCTTGAAAAGAGGAGCCACCAGTCAAAAAGCTTATTGCCATAAATACTAAAAGTATTGCAACGTAAACCAGCCAAGGACTTACTTTAAATTTATTCGAATTTGGATTATTATCTTTTGCCATTATAGATGTATTTCTTTAGTATTTATTCTCGATTTTTGTGATTTTAGCATCGCCCCAAAGGCTTTCAATGTTGTAATATTCTCTAATGTGTTTTTGAAAAACGTGAACCACAATGCTCACATAATCCATAAGAACCCATTCGGCATTGTCAGAACCTTCAACATGCCAAGGTTTGTCCTTTAATTCTTTTGAAACTGTTTTTTGGATGGAGTTAACGATGGCGTTAACCTGAGTATTTGAATTTCCGTTGCAGATTACAAAATAGTCACAAACGGCGGTGTCTATTTCTCTTAAATCCAGAATATCTATGTCATTTCCTTTTACTTCTTCTATTCCTTTGATGATGTTTGCCAGTAGAACATCATTGTTTATTGTCTTTTTTACCATGAATTATTTTTAATAAGTGTGTAAAGTTACCATTTTTTGTGATTATTTTTGAACCTTAACAAAATATTAAATTCAAATACTCAAATAACTTCAAATGCAATTAATCAAACTCGATGCCATAGATTCTACAAATGAGTTCCTAAAAGGGTTATCGAGCAATCTATTATTAGAAAATTTCACGGTCGTTACTGCCGAAAATCAAACAAAAGGCAAGGGGCAAATGGGTTCAGTTTGGGATTCAGAACCTAGTAAAAATCTAATAATGAGTGTTTTGGTTAAAGACTTTATATCAGGTACTAACCAAATTTTTGATATTAATATTGCTGTTTCCGTTTCGGTAATTCAGGTTTTAGAAAACTTAAATATTCCCGAATTATCCATAAAATGGCCAAACGACATAATGTCATATAATAAAAAAATAGGCGGAATTCTGATTGAAAACAGTATAAAAAGCGACGGAAGTATTGTTTCTATTCTGGGTTTGGGTTTGAATGTAAATCAAACTAATTTTGAAAATTTGCCAAAAGCATCTTCATTGGTCTTAATTTGTAATAAAACTTTTGACAAGGAAGAAATCCTTTTGAAAATAGTCGAAAAGTTGGAACAAAATATACAATTTTGGAATCAAAAATCAGATTTTTTACTATCAGAATACACTAATAAACTCTACAAAAAAGGAGTTCCAATGCCATTTACAGCCGAAAATCAACAAAATTTTATGGGAATTATTCAGGGGATTTCTCCAATTGGAAAACTCGAAGTTCTTCTGGAAAATGATACGGTTTCTGAATTTGATATTAAAAAAATTCAAATGTTGTATTGATAGCAAAAAACATTATTATTTGTCATTTCGACACAGGAGACTCGAGCGAACAGGCGAAGCAAATCTCATAATGTGAGCAACTAATGAGATTCTTCTCCCGAAAGCTTTCGGGATCAGAATGACAAATTTAGAAGAATATTCTCTTACAATTTCCCCATATTTCCGGCCAATGTTTCGATAAATTTCGAAATAGGCCCTTTTATCATCATTGCCATCATTGCATTGAATTCGCCTTCGAAATCTAATTTCA
>DZAU01000064.1:0-3493 GCA_022729635.1 Flavobacterium psychrophilum | reverse complement strand
TTCATATTCTGTTTGTTGTTTATGGTTTGTTGTTTATGGTTTATTGTTAATTGTTAATTGTTTATGCTAAACACTAATTACTGCTAGCAATTTCCCAGGTCGATGGACTCGAATTCCATTCTCTAAGTGTTTGTTCTTCGGCTTCGGTGATGTATCTTTTGGCAACTGCCAAGTCTAATAAATTTTGATAATTGCTCAAAGTTAACAAGTCAACATTGGCAGTTGCAAAGTTTTCTTGGGCAATATCGAAACCATAAGTAAAGATGGCAGCCATTCCTTTTACATTTGCTCCGGCAGCGCGCAAGGCTTCCACAGCAAGCAAACTACTGTTTCCGGTGCTAATTAAATCTTCGACAATTACCACATTTTGTCCTTTTTGCAGAAAACCTTCCACTTGATTTTGTCTGCCGTGTTTTTTGGGTTCCGGACGAACATAAACAAAGGGCAATCCTAAACTTTCGGCAACCAAAATTCCAATTCCAATAGCTCCTGTGGCAACTCCGGCAATTACATCTGGTTTACCAAATTGTTTTTCTATATTTTTAGAAAATTCATCCCGAATATAATTTCTTATCGTTGGAAACGAGAGAATTAATCGGTTGTCACAATAAATAGGGGATTGCCATCCCGAAGCCCATGTAAAAGGATTTCTTGGATTCAATTTAATTGCATTTATTTGCAAAAGCAATTCGGCAGTTTTCTCGGCAGTATCTTTATTAAATATCATAGTACAAATGTATAAAGTTTTTGTAAACGACAAACCACTTTTTTTGACAAATGAAATCTCCAAGGAGACGAATTTTCAATTGTTTTTGTTGGAAAGTGTTGACATAGTGCAACTTATTGTCAAAATTTTTCAAAACAAAATTCAGAAAGCCTATCTCTATCATCCTGACGAGAAAGAGATTATGAAAACGTTGAAATCCAAAATTCCTGTTTCTAAAGCGGGAGGAGGTTTAGTTTACAACAAAAAAGGGGAAGTTTTATTCATTTTCAGAAGCGGAAAATGGGATTTACCCAAAGGCGGAACCGAAAAAGGAGAAGATATTGAAGCCACTGCAATGCGCGAAGTAGAAGAAGAAACGGGCGTTAATAAATTGCGGATTACCAAAAAACTCCAAAAAACCTATCATATTTTCAGACGAAATGGTTCTTACAGACTAAAAATTACCCATTGGTTCGAAATGCAATCTGATTATGAGGGAATTCCTGTTGGACAAATAGAAGAAGGAATAGAAAAAGCGGTTTGGCTCAATCCAAACGAAATTCAAGGCGCTTTAGTAAAGTCTTATGAAAACATAAAATTGTTGTTTGAGGAAGAAAATCTCCTGTAACTGTAAATTTTAATAATTCGTAATTCGTAATTTTTAATTCGAAATTGGAGTTACCTTTGCAAAATGAATAAAAAACACCATTCCAATAATATTCTTATCAATTTAGGCATCGAAAACCTAAACGAAATGCAAGTTGCTGCTCAAGAAACCATTTTGAGCGACAACAATGTTTTACTGCTTTCGCCAACAGGTTCAGGGAAAACACTCGCCTTCTTGTTGCCCATTTTCGAAATGTTGAAACCCGAAATACTATCTGTTCAATGTTTGATTCTGGTTCCATCACGGGAATTAGGACTTCAAATTGAACAAGTTTGGAAAAAAATGGGAACCGATTATAAAGTAAATGTTTGTTACGGCGGACATTCAATTGATACCGAAATTAAAAATTTAAGCAATCCTCCAGCCGTTTTAATAGGAACTCCGGGACGAATTGCAGACCATATTGACCGAGGCACTTTTCGTTTGGACAAAATTGAAACCTTGATTCTGGACGAATTCGACAAGTCACTACAGTTGGGTTTTCACGAGCAAATGTCATTCATCATTGGGAAATTATCTAAATTGAACAAACGTGTTTTGGTTTCGGCAACTTCTGATATTGAGATTCCAAAATATACCAGAGTTGTCAATCCAACGATTTTGGATTTTATTCCAAATGAGGAAGAAGCAACTAATCTTTCGATGAAGATGGTAATTTCGAAAGATAAAGACAAAATGGGGAGTTTGTTTAACTTGATTTGTTCACTGAAATCACAATCGGCATTGGTATTTTGCAATCACAGAGATGCTGCAGAACGCATTAGCGACACCTTGAACGAAAAAGGAATTTACGCCACGTATTATCACGGCGGAATGGACCAAGACGAACGAGAACGCGCTTTAATCCAGTTCAGAAACGAAAGTATGAGTTATTTAATCACAACAGATTTGGCAGCGCGAGGACTTGACATTCCCGAAATGAAACACGTAATTCATTATCATTTGCCTTTAAAAGAAGATGAATTTACCCATCGAAACGGAAGAACTGCGAGAATGCTTGCTTCCGGAACGGCTTATCTTATAATAAACGATAGCGAGAAAAAATTGGATTATGTCGATTATGGAATGCCAATTCTGAAAGTGGAAAACAGCACAACATTGCCAAAACCACCGGAATTTCAAACGATTTATATCAGTGGTGGAAAGAAAAATAAATTGAACAAAATAGATATTGTGGGATTCTTTTCCCAAAAAGGGAAACTCGAAAAAGGCGATTTGGGATTAATCGAAGTAAAGGATTTTATTTCTTTTGCCGCAGTGAAATTCAATAAAGTAAAAGACTTACTTCATAATATCAAAGATGAAAAAATGAAAGGCAAGAAATTCAAAATCGAAGTTGCCAGAAAAGTAATTAAGAAAGAAGAAGAGTAAATTCAGACCTGCCTGCCGGCAGGCAGGTTTCAGATTTTTTACAATTTTGTCATTCCGTAGGAATCTCAAAGAGAATCAGATTTCAGATTAAGAATGTTAAACACCTGTATTAAAAAATGAAAACGTCTTGATTTCTCAGGACGTTTTCGTTTTTTTATACTTCTAACTTCTAACTTCCCACTTCCAGCTATACTTTCTTCACGTATTGTGTAATGATCACGATGGTTTGACCGTCAACTCTACCTTCAATATATTCGGCGTTCTCGTGGTCAAGTCTGATGTTGCGAACTGCAGTTCCTTGTTTGGCAACCATACTGGAACCTTTTACTTTCAAATCTTTAATCAATACTACAGAATCGCCGGTTGCAAGAATTACTCCATTTACATCGCGGTGAATTACTTTATTTTCGTCTTCTTCGCCTTCGCCAGTGGCTTGCACCCAAGCCAATGTTTCATCATCAAGATACATTTGTTCAACTAATTCGTTATTTTTCAAACGTTTCAGCATTCGCCAAGAAACGACTTGTACAGGAATATGTTCACTCCACATACTCTCGTTCAAACATCTCCAATGATTTTGGTCTTCATTTCCAGGATTTTCAATCTGGTCGATGCAGGTTGCACAAGCCAAAATACTTTCGTCAATTCCGCCTTTTTGGGTTGGTAAAACGGTATATACTTTAAGGTTTTCGGTTGCAGCGCAAAGTTCACATTGAGAACCGCTACGTTTATTTAATGCTCTTTCCATT
>DZAU01000015.1 GCA_022729635.1 Flavobacterium psychrophilum | reverse complement strand
TTTACGGAGGGACACGCCCAAATATTACTTTTGCTGTTTATAATAGAATTTAGCCTAATAAACCAAAATTCACTAAATCTTCTCTTAGCCGAGAGGATTTTTTTGTTTAAACCCAAAATTGACATTTCATGACATTAAAAACTTGCTTCATGACAATTGAAACTGAGCAGAGGGAAAACCACAGTACATTTGAAGAACAAAATAAAACAAAAAAATCATCATGACCTTATCAAATAACCACCACCACATGTTGAAATTTATCACAGTTTGCCAAAAAATAATATCAAATCCATACGTTGGAGTTTGTGCGTCATTGCTAATTATTCTTCCAAGTTTATACATAATTTTAGGAGATATAACAGTTGCAAGGAAAGAGTATGCTTTTCTAGCAATTGGAATTCCTTTATATATAAGTTCCTTGAACAAAATTTTTGATGACATACTAAATGGCGACAAAAACAACTTCAAATAATCCAAATCAGATTTTCTTTTTAAAATTTTAGTTTTAATAATTCCCGTTTCATACTGATGAGACGGGTTTTTTTGTTAAATAAAAAATATTTTCAATCCTTTTGTAACTTTTTCGAAACGCTACACGTATAACAATCCGTACACATAAAAATCTGGGGAAAAACAACTATGAGACAACTTAAAATCACCAAGCAGGTAACCAATCGTGAAACTGCATCATTAGACAAATATTTACAGGAAATTGGAAAAGTAGATCTTATCACTGCCGATGAAGAAGTAGAATTGGCACAAAAGATAAAAGCTGGTGACCAAGCCGCATTAGAAAAACTCACAAAAGCCAACTTGCGTTTCGTAGTTTCGGTGGCAAAACAATACCAAAACCAAGGCTTAACACTTCCCGATTTGATTAATGAAGGAAATTTAGGTCTTATAAAAGCAGCCCAACGTTTTGATGAAACTCGTGGTTTCAAATTCATTTCTTATGCCGTTTGGTGGATTCGCCAATCGATTTTGCAGGCATTGGCAGAACAATCCCGTATCGTTCGTTTGCCTTTGAATAAAATTGGCTCCATTAATAAAATCAATAAAATGTATGCCTTGTTAGAGCAATCTAACGAAAGACCACCAACAGCTGAGGAAATAGCCAAAGAGTTGGATATGACCGTAAATGATGTGAGAGAAAGTATGAAAAACTCCGGTCGTCACCTTTCGATGGATGCACCGCTTGTGGAAGGAGAAGATTCAAATCTTTATGATGTGTTGCGTTCTGGCGAATCGCCAAATCCAGACAGAAGTTTAATTCAAGAATCATTACGTACTGAAATCGAGCGCTCATTAGAAACATTGACACCAAGAGAAGCCGATGTTGTTCGTTTGTATTTTGGTCTTGGCGACCAACATCCAATGACTTTGGAAGAAATTGGAGAAACATTCGACCTAACTCGTGAACGTGTTCGTCAAATTAAAGAAAAAGCGATTCGTAGACTGAAACACACCTCAAGAAGTAAAATATTAAAAACCTATCTTGGATAAATTTTAAATTTAACGACGGTCTGATTCACTGTTCGTTTTTTGATTGCTTCGCCAGTTCGAGCAAAGCTCTCGTGTGATGATTAAAACTCCGGCTGATTACCGGAGTTTTATTTTTTTATGAAATAAAACCCACGGTCAGTTCTCCGCCGAGGCGGATCGGGTTTAGCGTCGCTCTGTTCTCCGCTGAGGCGGATCGAGTCCGAGGTTTTTTATTTGGGCGTGACCCTTCAGATTGCTTCGTGCCTCGCAACTTTGGGTCAGGCTGTACGTTTCAATCTTTTTTCTCCCGAAATTTCGGGATCAAAAAGGATTTTCACTTCCATCCTTCACGCAAAACAACATTGAATTAAAATATAAACTAGTGAACTTTGCGAAAAACTTTGCAGACTTTGCTGTTAAAATTCTACTTTTGTAAAAACAACACACAAACAATGAAAACCACACTCATAGCACCATCAATTCTTGCTGCCGATTTTGCTAATTTGCAACGAGACATCGAAATGATAAACAATTCCGAAGCCGATTGGTTTCACATTGACATTATGGATGGCGTTTTTGTTCCCAATATTTCCTTTGGAATGCCGGTTTTGGCTGCGATTTCTAAACACGCTACAAAAACAATCGATGTTCATTTGATGATTATCGATCCTGATAGATATATTAAAACTTTTGCTGATTTGGGTGCAAACATTTTGTCTGTTCATTACGAGGCTTGTCCTCACCTTCACAGAACACTTCAAGCCATCAAATCCGAAGGAATGAAAGCTGGTGTTGCCATAAATCCACATACCAATATAGATTTGCTGGAAGATGTTATCAACGACATTGATATGGTTTGTGTGATGAGCGTGAATCCGGGTTTTGGAGGACAATCCTTTATTGAAAACACCTATTCTAAAGTTCAAAAATTGAAAAAATTAATTGCTCAAAAAGGTGCAAATACAATTATTGAAATTGATGGTGGTGTTACCAATAAAAACGCCAAGCAATTAGTAGAATCCGGCGCAGATGTTCTTGTCGCAGGAAACTTTGTTTTTAAAGCCGAAAATCCGATTGAAACAATTGCCGATTTAAAGAAGTTGACCGCTTTTTAAAAATTCAATAAAAACCATAAAAAAACCAAAGAAATTCTCTTTGGTTTTTTTGTGACTGCGGAGGGGTTCCCTGTCTGCCGACAGGCAGGGAACCTGTAACCCTCAGAGCCGAAATCTGATATTCCCTGCCTGCCGGCAGGCAGGTATCCAGTTGAACTACAAGATATTTATTTTGCTAATTTCCCTTTTAAAAATTCTCTCCCACTTCCTGTTTTGAAATATTTTTCTCGAAGAACTGATTCCTCTCTTGTTTCAAATGTTTCAAAATATACCAATTTCCACGGCATGTAACCTTTAGTAGATTTTGTCTTGCCTGAATTGTGTTCTTTTATTCGCTTTTCTATATCAGTTGTTTGACCTTTATAAAGTCTGCCATCAATTTCGCTTTTTAAAACATATACAAAATACTTCATACTCTATAATTCAATTCCTAAACAAAAAACTTCAAGAAATTATCTTGAAGTTTTTAATATAGTGACCGCGACAGGGTTCGAACCTGTAACCCTCAGAGCCGAAATCTGATATTCCCTGCCTGCCGGCAGGCAGGTATCCAGTTGAACTACAAGATATTTATTTTGCTAATTTCCCTTTTAAAAATTCTCTCCCACTTCCTGTTTTGAAATATTTTTCTCGAAGAACTGATTCCTCTCTTGTTTCAAATGTTTCAAAATATACCAATTTCCACGGCATGTAACCTTTAGTAGATTTTGTCTTGCCTGAATTGTGTTCTTTTATTCGCTTTTCTATATCAGTTGTTTGACCTTTATAAAGTCTGCCATCAATTTCGCTTTTTAAAACATATACAAAATACTTCATACTCTATAATTCAATTCCTAAACAAAAAACTTCAAGAAATTATCTTGAAGTTTTTAATATAGTGACCGCGACAGGGTTCGAACCTGTAACCCTCAGAGCCGAAATCTGATATTCTATCCAGTTGAACTACGCAGCCAATATTTAATTAGTATTTATACTAAAAGTCTTTTAACAATTGTAGAAATAGTTTTTCCTTCGGCGGTTCCGCCTAATTGTGCTGAAGCAATTCCCATAACTTTTCCCATTGAAGCAATTCCTGATGCGCCAGTTTCTGCAATAATTTTTGCAATGATGGCTTCTACTTCGGCTTCACTTAATTGTGTTGGTAAGAATTTTTCGATTACCGCAATTTGAGCTAATTCTGGTTCGGCTAAATCCATACGGGTTTGTTCTGTATAAATTTTGGCACTATCCTTACGGGTTTTTACTAGTTTTTGTAGCAGTTTAATCTCGTCGGCTGACGATAATTCTTCTTTTGATCCAGTTGCTGTTTGGGCTAAAAGTATTTCCGATTTGATAGCTCTTAAAGCTTCTAATGCTACCGTATCTTTGGCTTTCATGGCGGTTTTGATGTCCTCCATGATTTGTGTTGATAAGCTCATAATAATTTATGATTTTAGATTTATGATTTTAAACCTGCCGGCTGGCTGGCTGGTTGCAGATTTGAGAATGTTTAAACGTTAAATTTCCTCGGTTGCAATCAGGAGGACAAATTTAAAGAAATTTAATGGTTTTAGCAATAGATTACTTTGTTCCTAAATGGACAAAAAAAACAACCCGAAAATTATCTTAATTTTCGGGTCGGGCAACTTTGGTTTGAATTAGTTAGTCAACATTATCGTGTAAGAACGAATTATTTGAACGTAGTTGAAGATCGTCATTGCTATCGGTTCCAACTGAAATTCTTGAATTCGTGCTGTTTACTTGTGGTTTAGAAATATCTATTCCCAGTCTTTTGTATGCTGGTTCTTTTTCTAATTCATCGATTTTTGAGATATTATTATGAAATTTATAATTGAATTCCTTTAGTTTTTTTCTTCTTTCGTCAGCTCTGAATTTCAATGTTTCCTGTATAGTCATATCCATTGGCGAAACATTTTCGAAAGTTAAAGTCGTATTTGAAACTATATCTACTTGTTTCATCGTGATGTTCATCTCTTCGGGAATTACTTCGTCAACTACAGTTACTGATGGTTTTGAATCTAACAGACTGTTTTCCATTTCAGTATATTCTTCAAGAGAATATCTGATGATTCCATTATCGGTCAATTCGGTTACAGGAACAAATTGAACTGGTTCATTAACATTGATGTCTCGTGTCTCATTAGTCAATTCGAAAAGGATTTTGTTGTCCTCTGTTTTTGCTGGTTCAGATTTAAAAAGTGGCAAATCGAAAGAGAAAGTAGCTTGTTCTTCTTTTTCAAAAATCGTTGGTTCTACCACATCTATTTGCTTAACTATTGCAGATGAAACTACAAAATCAAGATCTTTAATTGGAGAAACTATTTCAAATGTCACGTCTAAATTTTTAATAAACTCAGACATTCCCATCAGTTCATCGCTATTAATTACCACTTTTGCCGGTTCAGGAGTGACATCTTCCAATAATTCGAAAACGATTCTTTCGGTTGAGTTTGAAACAGGGGATTCGTTATCCCAATTAAATGTAGGTACTGTTTTTTTTGTTAAATCGTGTACACTTTTTTGCTCGTCTCCAAGTATGTGGATGATTTTTGGTGGTTCAACATTTACAATTTCACGTTGTTGTTCGATGTCAAATCCTGTTGCAATTATAGTTACCGAAATGGCATCGCCAAGTGATTCATCCTCGCCAACACCCATAATTATATTCGCATTAAAGCCTGCTTCAGTTTGTATAAAATCGTTGATTTCACCTATTTCATCAATGGTAATTTCATCTGATCCAGAAACGATGAGCAACAATACGTTTTTGGCTCCTGTAATTTTATTGTCGTTTAATAATGGAGAATCCAGTGCTGAAATAATTGCTTCTTTGGCTCTGTTTTCGCCGGATGCAACCGCCGATCCCATAATTGCAGTTCCGCTATTTGCCAAAACGGTTTTGGCGTCTTTTAAATCGATATTTTGAGTATAATGATGTGTAATTACTTCGGCAATTCCTCTTGAGGCTGTGGCCAAAACTTCGTCAGCTTTTGAAAATCCTGCTTTAAAACCAAGATTTCCATATACTTCTCTTAACTTATTATTATTGATAACAATTAATGAATCGACTTGTTTTCGCAACTTATCAATTCCTAAAAGGGCTTGTTCCTGACGAACTTTTCCTTCAAACAAGAACGGTAAAGTTACAATTCCAACGGTTAGAATGTCTCTTTCTTTGGCCAATTGAGCAATTACTGGCGCTGCTCCGGTTCCGGTTCCGCCACCCATTCCTGCGGTGATAAAAACCATTTTGGTATTGCTGTCGAGCATTTTTTCTATATCAGCAATACTTTCAATTGCAGATTGTTGTCCTATGTCTGGGTTTGCTCCAGCTCCAAGTCCTTCGGTCAGGTTTACGCCTAACTGAATTTTGTTTGGCACAGAACTATTTTCCAATGCTTGGGAATCAGTATTACAAACGATAAAATCTACGCCTTTGATACCTTGTTTAAACATGTGGTTTATGGCATTGCTTCCGCCTCCGCCTACACCAATAACTTTTATTACATTTGACTGGTTTTTGGGTAAATCAAATGAAATGCTTCCAAATTCTGAGTTGCTCATCATCTTATTGGGTTTTTATTATTTTTAATTATTTAATTTGTTTCTATTCTGCATTGTCCAAGAAATCTTTAATTTTATCTACATATCTGTCAAAAAACGACCTTCTTATTTTGGTTTCTGTAGATTCTTCTTTCTTGATAGTATCGGGGCTTTCCATTTCAACTTCGGGTTCCTCAATTTTCGATTTTGGTACAATCCTCACAGATGTTTTTTCGGGAACCGAATTAATCTTCACAGCACTTTGCGTTTTGTTTTCAATGCTGTTCATCACTAATCCTACTGCTGTGGCATAAAGTGGACTTGATATTTCTTCATCGGAATTTCCAGCCAAATGCTCATTTGGATATCCAATTCTAGTATCCATTCCGGTGATAAATTCTACTAATTGTTTAACGTGTTTTAATTGTGCTCCACCTCCTGTTAAAACTATTCCTGCAATCAATTTTTTACGTGGATCTTCATGTCCGTAATCTTTAATTTCAGTGAAAACCTGCTCTATAATTTCAACAACACGAGCGTTAATTATTTTTGATAAATTCTTTAATGAAATTTCTTTTGGTTCTCTCCCTCTTAATCCGGGAATGGAAACAATTTCGTTATCTCTATTTTCTCCAGGCCAAGCCGAACCAAATTTAACTTTCAATAATTCTGCCTGTTTTTCAATAATGGAACAGCCTTCTTTTATATCATCTGTAATCACGTTTCCTCCGAAAGGAATAACGGCAGTATGGCGAATAATTCCGTCTTTGAAAATGGCTAAATCTGTTGTTCCTCCACCAATATCAATCAGTGCCACTCCAGCTTCTTTTTCTTCCTGACTTAAAACGGCATCAGCAGAAGCCAATGGTTCTAAGGTTAATCCTGATAATTCAATTCCGGAACTTTGAATGCATCGACCCACATTTCTTATAGAAGAAGCTTGCCCAACCACAACGTGAAAACTAGACTCTAATCTTCCGCCGTACATTCCTATAGGTTCCTTGATTTCAGATTGTCCGTCTATTTTAAATTCCTGAGGTAAAACGTGAATTATTTCTTCTCCTGGCAACATCGCCAATTTATTTACCTGATCAATCAAAAGCTGAATATCATTGCCTCCTATTACCTCTTCGGCATTTTTTCTAATGATATAATCACTGTGTTGAATACTGCGAATATGTTGACCCGCAATTCCCACAACCACATCTTTTATTTTATAACCAGACTTGTTTTCGGCTTCAAGAACGGCTTGCTGAATCGATTGTATTGTTTGAGTGATATTGTTTACAACACCTCTTGCCACGCCAAGGCTTTTGGACTTTCCAACACCCAAAATCTCGAGTTTTCCATACTCATTTTTCTTGCCTATCATGGCAACTATTTTTGTTGTCCCAATATCTAGACCTACTGCAATATTCTCTTTTTCCATTATCTATTATTTAGTACACACCACTTGTTGCGCAAATCTGAGATCAATTGTTTTATATTTATAAAGCGAACTATCTAAAACTGCTTTTTGAAAAAACGCCTTGTAATTGTTAAATTTAGCTTTCATCCTTACGGTTCCTCCAAAATCAATTTGATAATTATAATTTCTGTTGAGCATTTTTATGCTCCCGTTAGGTAAAATTTGAGCACCAATGATATTTTTTTTCAAAAACACATCGTCATTTATTATCCGAAATAATTCGGCTAAATCTTCGCTATTTTTTTTATTTATTTCCCCCGAAACAAGTGGAACTCTCGCTGTAAAATTTGTTGACAACGGCATTTTATTTCCCTCGTAATCAATATAGAAAGAATTGTCACCGTCAAAAACTCTAGCTATTGGAGTTTTTTGTTTAACTACTGCTTTTAACACCCCATCAATACTCACAAATACATCTGATTTTTCAATCATTTCTTGTGCGTTCAGCCCTTTTTCCAGCTTATTCAAATCTAATTTATCTTTACCTATACTTTTAGCGTCTTTATTATTTTCTATTAACAATTTATTAACCGTTTCCTGATCTACAAACGGTTCGGTATTTCCTACAAAAATAACAACTGCTTTTGTCAATTTTCTATTATTATTTCGATTTGAAGTAAACGAAAACAAAAAAATTACCAATGAAAACATTAGCACTAATCGAATATTTGCCCAATTAAATAGTTTCATGTAACGCTTTTTTTATTGATGGAACCATTTCTCCAATATCTCCTGCTCCGATGCTCACAAAAACTGTTGCATCGCTTTCTAAAATAGTAGAAATTAATTGTTGTTTTGACACTAATTTCTTATGATTATTAGCAATTTTTTTCAATAACCAAGTTGATGTAATTCCTTCCATAGGCATTTCTCTTGCCGGATAAATATCCAATAAAATCACTTCGTCAAAAGTGGCTAAACTTCTTGCAAAATCATCTGCAAAATCCTTAGTTCTGCTAAACAAATGAGGTTGGAAAATTGCCAAAACTTTTTTGTCAGGATACAATTCTCGAACTGCCTGATGTACCGCATTTATTTCGGTTGGATGATGTGCATAATCGTCTATATAAACTAAATTTTCGGTCTTGATTTGATATGAAAATCGTCGCTTTATTCCTTTGAATGAACGCAAGGCACTAGCAATGTCTCCGGTTGGGAGGCCGAAAGTTTTTGCCATTGCCAGTGCCATAAGTGCATTCATCAAATTGTGTTTTCCAGGCAAACCAAATTCTATGTTTTGTAAAGTTTCTGATGGTGTTTTCACATCAAAAACATATTGGTTGTTGCTGATTCTTATATTGAAAGCGGAGAAAAGCCCTTTAACCCCCGAAGGGGAAATTTGAGCATCTAAAATTTCGGTTTGAATTCCTACTAAAGGCAATCCTTTTGGAATAAAAAGTTTGGTTTTATCTTCAACTTTATTGGCGAATTCTATAAACGAATCTTCAATTGCCGATTTGTCTCCATAAATATCTAAATGATCCGCATCCATCGAAGTCACGCAAGCAATATTGGGATGCAAATGCAAAAAGGAACGGTCAAATTCATCGGCTTCGACAACCGTTACCGTTTTTCCGTTTCCTATTAAATTCGAATTATAATTTTCGACAATTCCCCCAACAAAAGCGGTAACATCTGAGCCACTTTGAAATAAAATATGTCCCAAAATACTTGAAGTTGTTGTTTTTCCGTGCGTTCCAGCCACTGCAAAACAGAAAGTGTCTTTCGTTATTATTCCGAGGACTTCGGCTCTTTTCTTGACTTCGAAATCTCGTTCTAAAAAATAATTCCATTCCGAATGCGATTTTGGAACAGCCGGCGTAATAATTACCAAGGTGTTTTCTAGGTAATAATCCTCAGGAATTAAATCGATATTATCATCAAAATGAATGGCAATTCCGAGTTGTTGCAACTCTTTTGTAAGCTCTGTTTCGGTTTTGTCATAACCAGATACATTCTTGCCGATGGCTTTGAAATAGCGTGCCAAAGCACTCATCCCAATTCCTCCGATGCCTATGAAATAGACGTTATGTATTTGATTTAGATTCATTTTTCATTTTTGCCGCGAAGACACAAAGACACAAAGTCTCTTTTTTATTGTTTATATTTTTTTGTTATTCTGCTCCGCAAAGTCTCTGACTTTGTGGAAGTGTTGAACGGTCTTTGACCGTTATAATAATTCTACTCTTTTCAATTTAAGGCGGTCGGAGACCGCTTGTCACACACTCAAAGTCAGAGACTTTGCGTAGCGTTTATATCAATTTCACAATTTCGTCAACTATTTGTTTTGTGGCGTTTGGCAAAGCCAATTGTTTTATGTTTTTACTCAACTGCTCTTGTTTTCCCTGATCTTTCAACAAGGCTTCAAAAACAAGGCTAAATTGTGAATCCAACTCTGATTCCTTGAGCATTATTGCTCCTTTTTTATCAACAATTGATTTTGCGTTTTTTGTTTGATGATCTTCGGCAACATTTGGCGAAGGAATAAAAATCACAGGTTTTCCCACAATACACAACTCTGAAACCGATGATGCTCCAGCACGAGAAATCACAATATCCGCAGCAGCATAAACCAAATCCATCCGGTCAATAAATGCTAAAACCTGAACATTATTTGAGTTGTATTTCTTGTAATCTTCAAAATATAATTTCCCGCATTGCCAGATAACCTGCACCTCTTGTGAAAGAAAATTATCCAATTCCTTTTCTATTAATTGGTTGACTCTTCTTGCTCCAAGGCTTCCGCCAAGAACTAACAATGTTTTTTTATTGGCATCTAAATTGAAATACTGTATTGCTTCTTCCCTTTTGCTTTCGATATCAATTAAATCCTGACGTACCGGATTTCCAGTTAAAATCATTTTTTCTTTTGGAAAAAACCGCTCTAGATTTTCGTAAGCAACACATATTTTATCCGCTTTTTTGCTTAATAATTTATTGGTAATTCCCGGATAGGAATTTTGTTCCTGAATTACCGTTGGGACATTCAACATAGTTGCCATTTGCAATAATGGTCCAGAAGCAAAACCTCCAGTTCCAATCACTACATCAGGTTTAAATTTCTTGATTATATTTCTAGATTTCCATAAACTATCGATTAATTTGAAAGGAAACATTGCGTTTTGCAAGGTCAATTTTCGTTGTAAACCAGCTATCCAAAGACCTTCAATCATGTAACCAGCCTGAGGGACTTTTTGCATTTCCATTTTATCATTGGCACCTACAAAAAGAAATTCGGCTTCAGGAAAACGAGATTTCAATTCATTGGCAATAGCAACCGCAGGATAAATGTGTCCACCGGTTCCGCCACCACTCAATATGAAAGCCCATCCCCGACCTTTCCCTTCGGGAAGGGAGTTTGGAGTCTTTTTTTGATTATCTGTTTCCATTTCCTGCCTTTAATTTATCCTTTAGAATTAGAAAATCTCATCCCTTTAATAGCCGTCATTGGATTCTTGGATTTGTCTTCAATTGTATAATTTTCATCACCTTCTCCAAGACCTTCGTCGATTCCCCCTTCGGGGGTTAGGGGGCTGTCTTCTTCTTCTAATTGCTTATCAATAAGTTTTTGCAAAGCGGCTTCTCTTCTTGCTTTTTCTTTAATTTCTTCGGCTATTTCTTCTTCTTTTTTAGTTACGTTGATGATGATTCCCAGCGCAATGCATGTCATCCAGATAGAACTTCCTCCGCTACTGATGAGTGGCAATGTTTGACCGGTTACTGGCAATAATTCGACTGCTACAGCCATATTAATCATCGCCTGAAAAATCATTGGAAAACCCAACCCGACGACCAGTAATTTCCCAAATAAGGTGTTGGCTTTATGAGCTGCGATTACAAATCTGAAAAACAGTAATAAATACAAAAACAAAATTCCCAAACCTCCTATTAATCCCCATTCTTCGACAATAATGGCATAAATAAAATCGGATGAAGATTGTGGTAAAAAATGTTTTTGCACACTTTTTCCAGGTCCAAGTCCGTAAATCCCGCCTGAAGCAATAGCTATTTTTGCTTTTTCTATTTGATAATCGTCTTCGCCAGGTTTATCGGTTCTGAAGTTTTCGATTCTGCTTTTCCAAGTGTTAACTCGACTAAAAAAATGAGAATTCGGAGAAGCTTTGGACAACAAAACGAATAACGCTAATGCAGCAATTCCTGCTCCAAGAATAAATCCGATATATTTTAACGGATATTTACCCACGAAAGTCAGCATTAAAATCATCGAAAAAATGAGTGCTGTGGTGGAAAAATTTGATGGCAAGATAAACATCAAAGTTACAAAAATTGGAAGCCAAAGTTCTATTAGAGAATCCTTAAAAGCAATTTCTTCCTCTCTTTTTTTGGCCAAATATCTTGCAGTAAAAATAAACAAAACAATGGCTGCTAAGGTTGATGTTTGAAATGATATTCCAATGAATGGTATTTGTATCCATCGACTGGCATTGGCTCCGGCAATAACCGTTCCTTTTATCATCGTGTAACCCAATAATAACCAAACTATTGGTAAAGCAATTTTTGAAATCCCTCTATAATAATGATATGGCACTTTATGAACCCAATAAATAATGATAAAACCAATAAAAATATGTGCCAAATGTTTCAACAAGTAACTAATTGTGTTGCCTGTTCCGTGACCCAAATAAGCCAAATTACTACTCGCACTAAAAACAGGCATAAACGAAAACAAGGCTAATAAAGCCACGAATGACCATATTACTCTGTCTCCTTTTAGATTGTTTACTAGTTCTTTCATTTCAATTTTTGTTTAAAGTTTTTCTTGTTTAAGGTTCAAGGTTGAGCAACTTTAAACTTTAAACCTGAAACTTTTTTTATAAATTTCTAACCGCTTTTTTAAATTGATTTCCTCTGTCTTCGTAATTTTCAAATAAATCGAAACTTGCACAGGCAGGTGATAATAAAACAGAGTCTCCTTTTTCGGATAATCTTTGAGCCATTTTCACGGCATCTTCCATATTGTTTACTTCGACCATAATATCGACTACGTTGCCAAAAACATCAATAATTTTTTTATTGTCAATACCAAGACAGATGATGGCTTTTACTTTTTCGCGAACCAAAGACATTAATTCATTGTAATCGTTTCCTTTATCGACACCACCCACAATCCAAACTGTTGGCGTATTCATACTATCTAAAGCAAAAAAAGCAGCATTTACATTGGTCGCTTTCGAATCATTGATGTATTGCACGTTTTGAATTTTCAACACTTTCTCCAACCGATGTTCCACTCCTTGAAAATTGGATAAACTTTCCCTAATTGTTGCATTTCTAATTTCCATCAATTTTGCCACAGAAGTTGCCGCCATTGCATTTTTCATGTTATGCTTCCCTTCAAGTGCCATAGTTTCGGTCTCCATTGTGAATTCTTCTTCGTTGATGATGTTTACTTCCATATTTTTATTTTTTATAAATGCTCCGTTTTCGAATGTTTTTGAAAGTGAAAATGGAATTAATTGAGCTTTTGTTTTATTTTTTTTGAACCATTCTGCGATTGCCTCATCATCTGCATCATAAATGAGAAAATCCTCCTCGGTTTGGTTCATTGTTATTCTAAACTTCGAATCAATATATTTTTCATATTTGTAATCATATCGGTCTAAATGATCCGGACTTATATTTGTAATAATGGCTATGTGTGGCTTGTAATTTATAATTCCGTCAAGCTGAAAACTGCTCAATTCCAGCACATAACTATCGTATTTATCATCGGCAACCTGCCAAGCAAAACTCTTTCCGATATTTCCTCCCAAACCCACATTTAACCCTGCTGATTTTAGCAAATGATAGGTTAGCATTGTCGTTGTTGTCTTTCCGTTGCTTCCCGTGATTCCAATCGTGATTGCTTTTGTAAACGCTGAGGCAAACTCAATTTCTGAAATTACCGAGATTCCTTTTTCAATTAATTTTTTAACAATGGGCGATTTTTCAGGAATTCCCGGACTTTTCATCACCACATCAGCGTTCAAAATCAGGGCTTCCGTATGGGTTTGTTCTTCCCAAGCAATTTTATTTATGATAAGAACTTCTTTATAATTTTCCTTTATTTTTCCAAAATCGGACACAAAAACATCATATCCTTTTTTCTTGCCAAGGATTGCAGTTCCTACCCCACTTTCGCCACCACCAAGAATTACTAATCTTTTCATTTTTTTAATTAAAAATTAAAAATTAAAAATTAAAAATTTTGGATAGGATTAACTGAATTTGAGTCGTTCTAATTTCTCGTTTTCAATTTTTAATTTTTAATTCGTAATTTTTAATTGTTTTACATCTTCCCTTTTTAAGGTTATTATAAATTTTGCTAATATTTTACAAATTTCCTCGGCTTCAACAAAAACACTGTCAAATTCATTGATAGAAATATAATCCGTTGCTTTTAATAGTTTTAACCAATAAATTGTTTCTCTCGCTTCTTTGTATGAAATCTCTAGTTTAAACAAAAACTCCTTATCAGAACGTCCACCTATTGATTCTTCTATGTTTGCACCAATTGAGGTTCCACATCTTAAAATTTGTTTACTCAAAACAAATTCCTTTTTTTTAGTCGTTAAATGTTTGTATAAATTAATTATCCTTACGGCAAAAAGGAAAGATTTTTCTTGAATAATATTTTCTTTCATCTATGATTTTTGATTTTTAATTTTTAATTGTTTTTACCGAAGTTTTAAAGTCACTATTGAAAGTATGGCGAGCATTATAGATACAATCCAAAATCGGGTTACTATTTTACTTTCGTGATAGCCTTTCTTTTGATAGTGATGATGCAAGGGCGACATTAGAAAAATTCTTCGGCCTTCGCCAAAACGTTTTTTGGTATATTTGAAATAAGCAACCTGCATTACAACCGATAAATTTTCGACCAAAAATATTCCGCATAATAAAGGAATTAATAGTTCTTTGCGAACCGCAATGGCAAGAACCGCAATGACTCCACCAATGGTTAAACTTCCCGTATCGCCCATAAATACTGATGCCGGATAGGAATTGTACCAAAGAAATCCTATCAACGATCCCACAAATGCCGCAATGAAAACGGTCATTTCACCCGAATTTGGAATATACATTATGTTCAAATAATTGGAGAAAATAATATTTCCAGAAACGAACGTAAAAATCCCCAATGCCAGCACCGAAACCGCCGAAGTTCCCGCCGCCAATCCATCTATTCCGTCTGTTAAATTTGCTCCGTTTGAAACTGCGGTGATGATAAAAATCACCATCGGAATAAAAATTAACCAAGCCCAATTCTCATAGCCTTTGCCTGTCCAAGCCAATACTTCTGCATAATCAAATTCGTTATTCTTGAAGAATGGAATTGTGGTTGCAGTCGATTTTTCGTAAACAGGAGCCGGATTAATAACCGTTTCGGTTTGATTTAAATTGACACTGACTTTTTGAACATCAGTTCTAATATTCACTCCCGGGTGAAAATATAATACAGTTCCAACTATTACTCCTAAACCTACCTGACCAAAAACCTTGAATATGCCTTTTAGCCCTTGTTTGTCTTTTTTGAAAATTTTAATATAATCATCAATAAAACCAATAGTTCCCATCCACAAAGTGGTTACAATCAAGAGAACGATGTAAATATTATGCAATTTGGCAAAGAGAAGAACCGGAATTATTGTGGCATAAATAATGATTAAACCTCCCATTGTAGGTGTTCCTGCCTTTTCGTTTTGACCAGCCAACCCAAGTTCACGAACAGTTTCGCCTATTTGTTGGTTGCGCAAAAATGTAACAACTCTTTTACCATAAATAGTTGATAATAACAGCGAAAGCATAAATGCCAATGCCGATCTGAATGTAATGTATTGAAATACTCCTGTTCCGGAAATATTCAATGTTTTATCTAAATATTCAAATAAATAATACAGCATATTTTTTCTTTTTAAATTCCAATTTTTAAATCCCAATAGTAAAGTTTGAATTTTGGATTTGAATTTTATTTATTCAATTGTTCTAAAATTTCCTTTACAATTTTCATATCATCAAAATCGTGGCGAACACCTTGAATTTCCTGATACGTTTCGTGTCCTTTTCCTGCAATTAGAATAATATCATTTGGCTGAGCCAATTGGCAAGCCGTTTTTATAGCTTGCTTTCTATCCGTAATAGACAATGATTTTTTATAATTTTGAGGCGCAACACCTTGTTCCATTTCTTGGATAATAACTTCCGGATCTTCATTTCTTGGATTATCAGAAGTTAGAATTGCTTTATCGCTTAATTCGGTTGCAATTCCTGCCATAATTGGTCTTTTGGCTTTGTCTCTATTTCCTCCACAACCCACAACGGTAATTAATTGTTCGTTTTTAGTTCGAATATCATTGATGGTTTTCAGTACGTTTTCCAAAGCGTCTGGCGTGTGTGCATAATCTACAATTGCTGTGATATTTGAATTGGAAACAATAAATTGAAAACGTCCTGAAACACTTTCTAAATCAGATAATAATCGAAGGACTTCCAAACTTTCCATGCCTAATTGAATGGCTGTTCCATAAATTGCCAAAAGATTATAGGCGTTGAAAGTACCTATGAGTTTTACCCAAACTTCATTGCCGTTTATTTTCAATAACAATCCCGATAATTGATTTTCTAGGATTTGTGCTTTATAATCGGAGTATGATTTTAGAGCATAAGTCAGTTTTTTTGCTGCCGTATTTTGCAACATTACTTGACCGTTTTTGTCATCGATATTCGATAAGGCAAAAGCAGTTTTTGGTAAATTGTCAAAAAATGACTTTTTCACATCACGGTATTCTGCAAAAGTGGGATGATAATCTAAATGATCGTGCGATAAATTGGTAAAAACACCTCCTGCAAAATGCAATGCTTCGGTACGTTTTTGATGAATTCCGTGCGAACTCACTTCCATAAAACAGTATTCAACACCAGCATCAATCATTTCTCTTAGATAATGATTTATTGTAATTGAATCTGGTGTGGTGTGCGTAGCTTTGTATTCTTTATCATCTACTACGATTTTTACGGTGGATAAAAGCCCTACTTTAAAACCTGCTTTTTTAAATAATTGAAACAACAAAGAAGCTATTGTAGTTTTGCCGTTTGTTCCGGTAATACCAACCAATTTTAATTTTTGAGAAGGATTTCCAAAATAATTTGCAGCCATAAAAGCCAGAGCCTCATTGGTGTCTTTAACTTGGATATAGGTAATTTTTTTTGTAATCGTTTCGGGAAGAGTCTCACAAACCACAGCTATTGCTCCATTCCAAATGGCGGTTTCAATAAAATCGTGACCGTCAGAAATCGTACCTCGAATAGCCACAAAAACATCATTTGCACCAATTTTTCTGGAATCAAATTCCATTTTATTGACAGCAACATCGGTCGAACCTTTTACGGCTTCGATAGCGACTTTGTATAGTATTTCTCTTAAAATTAAACTCATAATTTATTTCCAATTTTACACCTTCCCTTCGGGAAGGCCGGGATGGGCTACGATAATTCTAATGTTATAATTGTGTTTTTATCTAAATTTTCTCCTGGCTGTACAGATTGTGTTTTTACTTTTCCTACCCCAATTATTTTAACTTTTACTCCAAGATTTCCAAATAAGGCAACAGCATCCATACCAGACATTCCTTTTACATTCGGAACAATTTTAGCTTGTTGTTTTTGGGATTTTACAAAATAATTATCGAAATCATTTTCTTGTTTTAGAATTTTTCTGTTAATGTTTTTTATCTCATTTGTAGAAGGCACATCGGTAAAAATTTTTTGTGCAATTCGTTTGAAAACCGGACCAGCAACATCGGCACCATAATAATTATTTTTCGAAGTGTTTGGTTTATGAACTACAACTATGCAGGAATATTTTGGGTTTTCGGCTGGAAAGTAACCTACAAATGAAGATGCATAATATTTTTCCGAACCTCCATTTTTTGAATAATTTACTGCCGCAGTTCCTGTTTTTCCTGCCATTGAAAAATCTTTAGAATACAATTTTGATGCAGTTCCTTTTTTGACTACGTTTTCGAGAACAGCGTGTAATTTCAAGATGGTTTCCTGCGAACATACTTTTGGATTCAACACTACTTTATTATATTTCTTAATGGTTTTGTCCCATTGTTTAATTTCGGAAACAATTTGTGGCTTGACCATTTCACCATTATTGGCAACAGCATTATAAAAAGTAAGAGTTTGCAAAGGTGTTACCGAAACTCCGTATCCAAAAGCCATCCAAGGAAGCGAGAGATTTGACCAATTTTTATCTGTTGGTTGCGGAATAATTGGAATTCCTTCTCCTTTAAATTCTAACCCCAATTTTTTATTTAAACCTATTGCATCAATATGATTGACAAATTGGCTAGGATTGTTTTTGTAATTATTATAAACCGCTTGTACAAGTACAGTATTTGACGAAACTTCAAATCCACGTGCTAAGGAAATCCTTCCGTAACCGCCTTTATGCGAATCTCTCACTGCTCTTCCGGAATAAGTGATAATTCCACCATAAGTATCGAAAACCGCACTTGTATCAATTTTTTTGTCTTCTAAAAGAATCATTAAATCAACCAGTTTAAAGGTTGAACCCGGTTCATGAGACTCGGCGTAAGCATAATTTGTGGTTTCATAATAAGACCCATCTATATCTCTCCCTAAATTAGAAATGGCTTTCACCTTACCCGTTTTAGTCTCCATAACCACAACACAGCCGTGATCCGCCTGATATTCTTCTAATTGTTTTAGCAAGGCATGATGGGCAATGTCCTGAATAAAAACATCAATTGTTGAGATCACATCGCAACCATCTTGCGGGTCAACTTCGTTAACATCACGAATAGGTTTCCACTGTCCTTTTGCGATTTTTTGTTTTAAAATTTTACCGTCTTTTCCGTTGAGATATTTTCTGTAAGCCCATTCTATTCCTTTTCCGTCTGGAGTTCCGTCAGGATTTCTTCTTTCGTAACCAATGGTTCTTTCGGCGATTTTCCCTATTGGATGTTCACGCACTGTTTCTTGTTCTACAATGATTCCGCCTTTATAAGCACCTAATTTGAACAATGGAAATCCTTTGATTTTAACAAATTCAGTATAGCTCAAATCGCGAGCTAACAAATAATATCTGTTTTTGGTCGCTCTGGCTTTTCGCAATTCGTTTAGAAAAAATCCGCTAGGTTTTCTTAATAGAAGAGATAATGAATCGGCTAATGGTTTTACATTTTTTTCGAAAGTTTCCGTTTTTGGAGCAACAGCATCAAAACGTATTTCATAATTTGGAATTGAAGTCGCCAATAAACTTCCGTCGGCAGAATAAATATTTCCTTTATTGGCCGGAATTACAAAGTTTTTCACGGTTCTTTCTTTGGCTAATTTTCTATAATAATCGCCTTCGACCCATTGAATGTTTGTTAATTTTACAGCAATAGCGATTGCCATCAAAAAGACGACAAATGCTACCAGATAAATTCTATAGGAACTATTTTTATCTTCTACTGCCATAATTTTTGGAAGAAATTTTTCTCTTCGACTACTTTTCTAACTTTTATTTTAATTGGAGGAACCGTTGCTGGAAAAATATTTCTTTCCACCATTTTTTCTGAAACAGTCGATTCCATTTTTAGTTTCATTAATTCTGAACGCCGGTCAACAAATTCTGAGCGCAACTCTTTAACTTGATTTGTCAACTCAGCAATTTTGAACACTTTTTGCTCAAAACGTTGAGTATTGGCAATCATAATAATGGCAAGAACAATCAAAAAAACGATAAAACGCCAACTTTTTATGGCGTCATCTTCAATAAGAAACCTCGCTTTTAATATGCCGTAAACTCCGTTTTTCATTTTTTTTCCTCACCCCAACCCCTCTCCAAAGGAGTCGAAACTGGGTATATTTTATTATTTATATTTTGCTCCAATTCCCCCGCCGTGGCGGGGTTAGGGGGCTTTTTTTTCAGCTATTCTTAATTTGGCACTTCTCGCTCTATTGTTCGCTTTAATTTCTGAATTATTCGGCACAATTAGTTTTTCAACTATTTTGAAAGGAACCGAAAAATTTCCGAAAAAATCACGTTCTGGTTCGCCTTCAAACATTCCGTTTTTCATAAATCTTTTTACCAATCTGTCTTCCAATGAATGATAAGAAATCACACTTAATCTTCCGCCTGGATTTAATATTTCCAATGATTGTTCTAGAAATTCTTTCAAAACATCCATTTCCTGATTGACTTCAATCCGGATAGCCTGATAGATTTGAGCCAAAATTTTATTCCTATGTCTTTCGGGTAAATATTTTTCTAAAACTTCCTTCAATTCATCAGTGGTTTTGATGGGTTGATATTCTCTAGCTTCTAGAATTGTTCTTGCCAATGCTGGTGCGTTTTTCAACTCTCCATAATCCAAAAACACTCTTCTTAAGTTTGCATCATCATACTCATTTACCACCCGATACGCATTCAAATCATTTTTCTGACTCATTCTCATATCTAATTCGGCATCGAAACGAGTCGAGAAACCTCTTTCGGGAACATCAAATTGATGGGAAGAAACGCCTAAATCAGCCAAAATTCCATCGACGCTTTTCACACCATAAAAGCGTAAAAATCTTTTTATAAATCGGAAATTTTCGTTGATTAGCGTAAATCTTTCGTCTGGTAAAGCATTGTCCAGCGCATCTTCATCTTGGTCAAAAGCAAACAATTTTCCATTTGGTCCAAGCCTGCTCAAGATTTCAGCCGAATGTCCTCCTCCGCCAAAGGTTACATCAACATAAATGCCGTCAGGCTTTATATTTAAACCATCAACTGATTCCTGAAGCAAAACTGGATTATGATATTCCATTGTCATCATTTGTATTTCCCATAACTTCTTCGGCTAAATCTGCAAAATCTACATCTTCACCACTTATCGATTTTTCGTATAAATCTTTATCCCAAATCTCTACTATATTAACCGCAGACGAAAACACGACCTCTTTTGAAATACTGGCAAAAACCACCAAATCTTTTGGAACCAATAATCTTCCCAAAGCATCTATTTCAACCACTTTTACTCCAGCAGTAAATCGACGAATGAAATCATTGTTTTTCTTAACGAATCGATTGAGTTTGTTGATTTTTTGCATCATCAAATCCCATTCTTCCATTGGATACAATTCTAAACAAGATTGAAAAACAGAACGCTTCAAAACAAAACCGTCTTGAAGAGAAGAAGCCAATTGCTTTTTCAAAGGAGCTGGCAAAAGCAGCCTTCCTTTGGCATCGACCTTACATTCGTATGTTCCTACAATTGTATTCAAGTGAATAATTTTAAATGATGTAAAGCAAAAATATAAAAATAATTACCACAATTTACCACAAAATACCACTTTGTTAATAAGTTTTCCCACTTTAGCCGAAGAAATCTTAGTTTTTGGACAGTCAGAACATTAGCCTCATTTTAATTAGCCTCGAGGAAATATTAATTTTAAGAATAAATTCTCTCAAAAAAACAATAAAAATTTAGTTATAAAATCGCCACTCAACATAAAAAACTCAAAAAAATATCTTTGCTGATTTAGTAATTTATTCGAATAAAAAGGATAAATATTTAAAATTTGATTCCAAAAATTTTTTTTAATTTTTTAAAACCTATCTTTGTCACAATTGAAAATCCGTGATAAAAGCGTATGGAAAAATACTTTAAAAAAGAAGGTAGATACAGCTACTATGAAGCTGGAGAAGGAACTCCAATTGTTGTACTACATGGTTTAATGGGGGGTTTGAGCAACTTTGATGCTGTTGCAAGTTATTTTTCTGAAAAAGGATACAAAATAGTGATTCCGGATTTGCCAATTTACACTCAAAGTATTTTGAAAACTAACGTAAAAGCTTTTGCAAGATATGTGAAAGATTTTATCACATTCAAAGGATTTGACAGAGTAATTTTGTTAGGAAATTCACTAGGAGGACATATTGCACTGTATCATACTAAAATGTATCCAGAAAAAGTAGCAGGACTTGTATTGACCGGAAGTTCAGGACTTTATGAAAGTGCAATGGGTGATAGTTACCCCAAAAGAGGCGACTACGAATACATCAAGAAGAAAGCTCAAGATGTTTTTTATGATCCAAAAATGGCTACCAAAGAACTTGTTGATGAAGTCTATGCTTCAGTAAATGACAGAATAAAACTAATAAAAACCTTGACCATTGCAAAAAGTGCCATCAGACACAATATGGCAAAAGATTTACCAAAAATGCACGTTCAAACCTGTTTAATTTGGGGGAGAAATGACCTAGTAACACCGCCTTCTGTTGCTGAAGAATTCAATGAATTATTACCCAATGTTACTTTGTATTGGATAGACAAATGCGGACATGCAGCTATGATGGAACATCCAGAAGAGTTCAATCGTTTGCTTGAAGATTGGTTAACACACACCCATTTGAAAGCACATTGAGACACAATCTGGATTTTTCAGAACTTATAAAAATTCATGAAATGGAAAAACAAATTGAAAATAAACTACCTCAAATAAAAAATCTATTCTCCAAATACGGAGCAAAAAAGGTGTTTTTGTTTGGCAGTGCAGCAACGAATAAATTTAATGAAAATAGCGATGTTGATTTTTTATATACTTTTCCAGAAGATTTAGATTACGAAACTTATGCCAATAATTATTTTAACCTATTGTATGAACTACAGGATTTACTGAAAAAACAAGTTGATTTAGTAGCGGAAAAAACATTGCGGAATCCATATCTTATCGAAAGCATAAATGAAAGTAAAATTCAATTTTTATGAAAACTCGAGAAGAAAAAGCTTCTAGTTGGCAAGTTTAAATTTATGAAGCAAAAACATTATTAAATGAAAATTAATACCGCCGAATTTATTGTAAGCAACTCCGAAGTTGACAAATGTCCGAAAGACTTTTTGCCAGAATATGCTTTTATTGGTCGGTCAAATGTTGGGAAATCATCGTTGATTAATATGCTCACCAACCATAAAAATTTGGCAAAAACATCTGGAAGACCAGGAAAAACCCAATTAATAAACCATTTCAAGATTAACAACAATTGGTTTTTGGTCGATTTACCTGGTTATGGTTATGCCAAAGTTTCGAAGAAAACAAAATCAGTTTTTCAGCAATTTATCACTGATTATTTTGAAACAAGAGAACAACTGGTTTGTGCTTTTGTCCTGATTGACATTCGTCACGAAGCACAAAATATAGACATCGAATTTATGGCGTATATGGGCGAAAGCGAAATTCCTTTTTGTATTATTTTTACCAAAGCTGATAAAATTAGCAAAACAAAAATAGACTCTCACATTGCGGCATACAAAAAGAAAATGTTTGCTAATAACTGGGAAGAAATGCCCTTATATTTTGTAACCTCAGCAACAGAATCAACCGGAAAAGAAGAGGTGTTAAATTATATTGAAGAAGTAAATCAGGAAGTTTTTAAGAATAATAACGAGTTTTAAAATTAAATTCCAATATTTGAAATTCCAATATTTGAAATTCCAAATTCCAAGTTATTAGATTGGAATTTGGAATTTATTTTTTATTGGAATTTGATTTTATTTTCTCAACTCTAATTTCTCTGCAAAATAATCGCAAAAATCCTGCATAGTTGCAGACATTTTTTCGTCACCAGTAGCTCGTTGAAACGTTTCGGTCATTGACAATAAAGTTTGATGAAAGAAAATTTTCATTTCATCTACAGACATATCTTTTGTCCACAATTCGATACATTTTGTAGATTTTTCGTCGCTGTTCCAAACCGAGAGCATAAAGGCTTTTGCCTCTTCTAAATTCACTCCGCCTTCGACCGCAGCCCACGATAATTTTTCGGGAACACGATTTTCGTCTAATTGGATATTTATCTTAATTTGCGATTTATTGTTATTCGACATTTTTTCTGGGTTTATATTTAGATTTTTCAAACAGTTCTTTGGCATTCATTTTTAACATTTCTTGGAGCGAAACTTCGTTGTTTTTCATAAAGGAACGCACCATTTGCCATCCTAACCAAGCACCTACTCTTCCTGGTGATTCGTTATCAATTTCGAGATAAAATTTAGAGAATGGTGCAGGATCTATAAAGCGATTATTTAATTTTTGATCGTCACTATACAACATTTCATTTTCTATAAAATAACGCCACATATAACTCTCATTTTCCTCACACCATTTAATTTGTTCCTGTGTATAGCCCATTTTGTCTGCATCACTATATTCTGACAAAAGCAAATCTTTTAGGTATAATTGCTTTCCAAAATAGATCATTTGACTCAATAAATTTTTATCTGTGACTGGAGCTATTTTTTGTGCAGAAAAACTCGAAACTACATCTGGAAGAATCTGTTTTTGCTCGAAATTTTGTTTTAAATAGTTTGGATATTGATAGAATTTATGATTTTTCCCTAAATACAATTCTAGCGAAATAATTACTAAACTATCGGCATAAATCACTTTGTTATTATAATCCATTTCGGAGATTACAGTAATCACTTTAGGAGTTTTGGTTTCAGGAAAATAAAATTTTATGTATTTAAAAAGGGTTGAAAGCTCGTGTTTTTCAGGTTCAAAATCGGAATATTTTTTTTGAACTTCCGCATATAATTCTCTCCAAAGCGGGTCTTGCATTTTTTCTAACCAAACGCTATCTGGAGTCCCCTTTGGGAAAAAAAATGGAAACTCTTTTTTTAATTTACCCAAATCCTTTGGAGAAGTTTCAAAAAATAGTTTGTCAAACCGTTCTACTTTAAGTTCTACCGGTATTTTCACGACTGCTTTTTCGACTTTTGATTTTTTTTCACAAGAAATTAATGCAATTGTTATGGTAATTATAAAAATTATTTTTCTCATTTTATTTTTTTTAGCCCCGATAGTAGTGAAAATCCTTTTTCTAAACCCTGACAGGGTTGAAAAAGATTGTAACGTATAGCGGGAATAGCTTCTAAAAATTATTATTTTTGCAAATATACAATTCCTGTATTTTAAAAACCCAAACAATTATGTCTAAAAAAAGCACCATCCAAGTTGAAAAAGTGAATATACAAATTGTAAATTGGTTAAAAACGTATGCTGAAAACGCAAAAGTTAATGGTTTTGTTGTTGGGATTTCCGGCGGAGTTGATTCGGCAGTAACATCAACCCTTTGCGCACAAACCGGATTATCTACTTTGTGTGTTGAAATGCCTATTCATCAAGCTCCAAGTCAAGTAAATCGAGGTCGCGAACATATCGAACAACTTAAAAACCGATTTCCAAATGTTTCAAATATTGAAGCTGATTTGACTTCAGTTTTCGAAATTTTCAAAACTGTTATTCCAAATGATGCAGCTTCAGACAAGCTAAATTTGTCTTTGGCCAATACTCGGGCGCGTTTACGAATGACAACTTTGTATTATTTTGCCGGGATTCGAGGTCTTTTAGTTGCCGGAACGGGAAATAAGGTAGAGGATTTTGGTGTTGGTTTTTACACAAAATATGGCGATGGTGGAGTTGATTTAAGTCCAATTGCTGATTTAATGAAATCGGATGTATATGCTTTGGGTCAATATCTAAAAATTCCTATTTCCATTTTAGAAGCTTCTCCAACAGATGGATTGTTTGGAGATGACAGGACTGATGAGGACCAACTTGGAGCCAGTTATGATGAGCTGGAATGGGCAATGCTCGAAGACGAAAAAGGAAAAATAGCGACAGAATTTACTGGAAGAGAAAAAAAAGTTTTTGAAATTTATAAGCGATTAAATGCCATTAATCAGCATAAAATGAGAGAAATTCCAGTTTGTAAAGTATCAAATGAATTTAAGTAGTATTTTTCTAATATTTTTTATGAATGGTAGTGTTTTTTTTTCTATCTTTACTCACTTAATTATAGGCAATTCTAAAATTTAATATTATGATAAAAGTTTGTTTAGCAAATAATCATCCTGTTGTGCATTTTGGGGTAAAATCGTATTTTAAAGATCATGATGATATTTCAATTGTTGCCAACGTTGGGAATTTTTTAATGGTGAGAGACATCCTTCTTACAAAGGAGATTGATGTATTAATCTTGGATCTTGAATTAGAAGGTCTTTCAAGTATTTTTGAAATTAAAAATATTTTGAAAAATTTTCCAAAAACAAAAATTATTATATTTAGTGACCTTTCGGAACAAATATATGCACCAAATGCTATAAAAGCTGGAGTTTCTGGATTTGTTTCTCAAAAAGAAAAATTAGAAACCTTAGGACAGGCAATAGTTAAGGTAAATCAAGGAAAGATAATCATTGACGAAGCCGTTAAGAAAAACCTTGCCTTAATTGCCAAACAGAACAAAAGCGAGCGTTTGTACAGAAAACTCTCTAATCGTGAGGTAGAAGTTTTGCGTTATTTAAGTGACGGGAAGAAAAATAACGAAATTTCCAAAATCCTTGGTCTTAATGAAAAAACAATAAGCACTTATAAATTAAGATTACTGCAAAAATTAAATGTTACTAATTTAGTGGATTTAGTAAACAAGGCCAAAACACTGGAAATAGTTTAATTGTAACGGGATATTACTCTACCCAATTTTTTTGAAAACGAATTGATAAGTTTAGAGTAATCCATCGCCATAGATAAAGGCTCAATGTTGTCAGAATCAGGTTCTGATGATATTGAGCTTTTTATTTCCTCAATTATTCTATTTACTAAAAACCATCTCAAAGTGAAAATCGTTTCAGAAACATATTGACTAATTGTGTCATTTTTAGTCTTAGGAAAAATGCTTTGACCTTCCCAGTTGTGCAGGGAAACTCTTTCGTCTTCCATTAAAATGTCGGTCACTTCCTGGGCGAATTCAGGTTGCAATTTCATAAGATATTGTTCGATATTAAAGTTTTCGTTTTGAAAATAATAATTTATTAAATCATTAAATATGTCTCTAAATAATGGATTCGCCAGTTCTACTTCGTCCTCTTGTAAACTCAAATAAATTCTTTGAAAAACTTTGTATTCTTTCTTTTCAATAACATTTTCAATTTCACCTTCTTCATTCTTCTTTAAAAACACATCTTCAAATTCTTCGGTTTTATTTCCGTACAATAAAAGAA
Organism: Flavobacterium psychrophilum; assembly: GCA_022729635.1. Taxonomy (GTDB): domain Bacteria; phylum Bacteroidota; class Bacteroidia; order Flavobacteriales; family Flavobacteriaceae; genus Flavobacterium; species Flavobacterium psychrophilum_P. Next base: position 10,320 of record DZAU01000015.1, on the reverse strand, counting down.
TTTCAATAATTTTTCGCTCCAAACTATAGAGAATATCTATTTTTTCGACTATAATTTCTGTTTCATTTTTTACAACTTCAAATGCTTTTTGTTCTTGTTTTTGTTTTTTTCCAAGTTCAGAAACGTCTTTTTTAACCAATTGTGCCAATGTACTAATCAAAACCTGTTCAGAAATATCCATAATTCGGGAACATTCCTGAATATAAATCTCTCTTTGAATTCTATCTGGAATTTTAGAAATACTCCCCACCATATCCCGAATCAAATCAGCTTTTTTTATAGGGTCATTTTTCGCTTCATCCATCAATAATGAAGCTTTAAACTGAATAAAATCTTTAGAATTATTTTCGAGAAATAAAACTAATTCCTCATAAGGTGTCTTTTTGGCAAAACTATCCGGATCTTCTCCGTCAGGGAAAGCACAAACTTTTACATTCATTCCTTCTTCGAGAATCAAATCGATTCCGCGAATTGAAGCTCGTAATCCGGCTGCATCACCATCAAAAAGCACCGTTATGTTCTTTGTCAATCTATTTATTAATCGTATTTGGTCTGGCGTCAACGCAGTTCCTGATGAAGCTACTACATTTTCTATTCCGGCTTGATTGAACTGAATCACATCAGTATATCCTTCGACTAAATAACAATTATTTTGTTTGGCAATGGCTTGCTTTGCTTGAAAAATTCCGTACAAGACCTTACTTTTGTGGTAAATATCGCTTTCGGGTGAATTGAGATATTTTGCCGCTTTTTTGTCATTAGCTAAAATTCTTCCTCCAAATCCGAGAACTCGACCTGACATACTTTGAATGGGAAACATCACACGTCCTTTGAAACGATCAAATGGTCTGTCATCCTTTGGAATTGTCAAGCCGGTACTTTCCAAAAATGCTAACTTATAGCCTTTTCCTAGTGCTTCTTTAGTAAAAGCATCCCAAGTTTCGGGCGAATAACCCAGAGAAAATTTATTTATAGTTTCACTGGTAAAACCACGTTCTTTGAAATATGAAAGACCAATGGCTTTGCCTTCTTCAGAATGTAAAAGCGTGTTGTGAAAATAATCTTTTGCAAATTCAGAAACCAAATACATACTTTCACGAACATCAGTATTTATTTTTTCTTCGTCAGTTTGAATGGTTTCTTCTATTTCTATATTGTATTTTTTTGCCAGATAGCGAATGGCTTCAGGATAGGTAAAATGCTCGTGTTCCATCAGGAAAGCCACAGCGTTTCCTCCTTTTCCGGAGCTAAAATCTTTCCAGATTTGCTTTACCGGCGAAACCATAAACGAAGGAGAACGCTCATCCGAAAACGGGCTTAATCCTTTGAAGTTACTTCCGGCACGTTTCAATTGTACAAAATCGCCAATAACTTCCTCAACTCGGGCAGTTTCGAAAACAGTGTCGATGGTGGCTTTTGAAATCAATTTGTGATAAAGATTTTAATTATTGGAAAGTTGTAAAAATACACAAATCAAAATAAAAAAATTATGAAATAAAAAAATTACTTTTTCCTTTCGATAACATAATTTACCATCAAAATCAAAGCGTCTTTGAACTCAGATTGAGGATAATTGTTTAAAAGAAGTAAGGCTTCTTGCTGAAATTGCTTCATTTTTTGTTCGGCATACAATAATCCATTGTTGTCTTTTACGAATGCGATGACTTCTTTTACCCGCTTTTTGTCTTTGTTGTGATTTTTAATGGAGTTGATGAGCCAAGATTTTTCTTTAGCGGTGCAATTATTGAGAACATGAATAAGTGGCAAAGTCATTTTTTGTTCTTTGATGTCGATTCCTGTAGGTTTGCCAATGGCATCTTCGGTATAATCAAATAAATCGTCCTTGATTTGAAAAGCCATCCCGATGAGTTCTCCAAATTTCCTCATATTCTCAACTTGAATTTCATCTTCAATCACGGATTTTGCTCCTAAAGCACAACAAGCAGCAATTAATGTTGCGGTTTTTTTTCGAATTATTTCATAGTAAACTTCTTCGGTAATATCGAGTCTTCTGGCTTTTTCTATCTGAAGTAATTCGCCCTCACTCATTTCCCGAACTGCTACTGAAATAATTCGCAACAAGTCGAAATCGCCGTTATCTATAGAAAGCAACAATCCTTTTGACAGCAAATAATCGCCCACAAGAACAGCAATTTTGTTTTTCCAAAGTGCATTGATTGAGAAAAATCCTCTTCTTCGATTACTATCATCTACCACATCATCGTGAACCAAAGTTGCGGTGTGAATCAGCTCAATTACAGATGCACCACGATAGGTTCTTTCATTTACATTTCCATCCGAAACCATTTTTGCAGTCAAAAAAACAAACATTGGGCGCATTTGTTTTCCTTTTCGATTGACAATATAATACGTGATTCTGTTGAGCAAAGCGACTTTAGAAGTCATCGATTCATAGAACTTTTTTTCGAAAAGTTCCATTTCGTTAAAAATTGGCTGTTTTATTTGAGAGGTAATATTCATTTCGAATTCAAATATACTATTTTCGAATAAAAAACGTTGTCTATTTGAATGTAAATAAAACTGTTTTTTTTGAATTATATTCATTATGAATCTTACCAAATTATTAATACTTTATAATTTTTCAATAATTTGAGTGCATAAATAATTGATTATTAAACAGATAAAAATCCAAAAAAAACTGTAGTTCATCGATTATATGCTAAAAACTCATTTATTTTTTAATTTTTTGAATAATTTTGATTGCCCCATTTAAACCTTTTATTAATTTCTCTATCAAAGAGATGAACCTAAAAAATTATTTATTTATGAAAACAAAAATTTTATTAATTGCCACACTACTATCTGTTTCTTTTTTTATTGGATGTAGTACAGATGAACCCGTTAATCAAGCTTCGGCAGGAATCACAACAGATGCTGTTGTTGTGAATTCAGATATTGATGCTTCAGTAGATGATGTTTCGATTATTGCAGAGGATCAGTTTGAGATGCAAAAAAGCATGACCAGTAAAACTAGCGTAGCAATGGTAAGTATGTTGCCAACTTGTGCTAAAATTACAACTGTTTTAACAAATGACACTTGGACTAGAACCATAGATTTTGGTACTGAAGGCTGTACTTTACACAACGGAAACATTGTGAAGGGAAAAATTATTGTTAGTTTTTCTAAAAACTTTACCACTCCAATAAAAACCATTACTTATTCTTTGGTTGGATTTTATCATAATGGCAAGTTGATTGAAGGAACTAAAACCATTACTCATGAATTGAAAAGTACCGATTTAAATCCAAACATTCATCCAGTGACAACTCACTCTATAGATTTAAAAATCACCTTTGCTGACGGCAAAATTTATACAAGAATTGGAACAAGAGTTAGAGAAATGGTTGAAGGTTACACTACAATCGACAAATGGGAAGACAATGTTTTCTTAGTTTGGGGATACCATATCACTACTTTCCCTAATGGTGAAAAATATACATTTACCACCACGAAAGAAAATGCATTGCGATTTGTGATGAGCTGTAAAATGCCTTTCGCTGTAAAAGGAATTGTTGAAATAGAAAAAAATGATGCAAAAGCCACTTTAGATTACGGAAATGGAGAGTGTGATAATCTGGCAACCATTACCATAAATGGAATTGCAAAAGAAATTGAACTTAGAAAATAAGTGAAGAGTGAATTTAAATAAAAAGAAGTCGTCTCAGTATTTGAGACGACTTCTTTTTTTTGTCCTATAAAAAGTTTTACTTTTTCAATACCGTTTTCAACACCAAATCTTTATCTAGTTTTTTGGTGCAAAAAAACCAATCTTTACAGTCCAAAGAATCGTCATTTTCCATACGTTCTTTTGCAACTCCACAAGAACCTGCTGTTGGAACAATTACATCATCACCAGGTTGCCAATCTGCTGGGCAGGCAACATCAAAAGCATCTGCTGTTTGTAAAGCAATAATGACTCTGTAAATTTCTTGAAAATTTCGACCAATGCTCAATGGATAATATATAATCGTTCTGATTATTCCTTTTGGATCTACAAAAAACACGGCTCTTACGGCTTTGGTACTACTCTCACCAGGTTGTATCATCCCGTATCTTTTTGATATTTCCATCGTAATGTCTTCAATCAAAGGGAATTTCACTTCAATATCTTTCATTTCTTTGAATTCAATTTTTTCTTTGATTGTTCTCAACCAAGCAATATGGCTGTACAATCCGTCAATCGACAATCCTAATAAATCACAATTAGCATCATTAAACTGTTTTTCCATGTGTGCAAAAGTCATAAACTCTGAGGTACATACGGGAGTAAAATCAGCAGGATGACTGAAAAAAACTACCCATTTTCCTTCATAATCTTTCGGGAAATTGATTGTTCCTTGCGTAGTTACCGCTGTAAATTCGGGTGCTTTTTCTCCTATTCTTGGCATAAAGGTTGCTTGTTCTTCCATACAATTTGTAGTTTTAAATTATTACTTATTTTATGGGTCAAAAGTAATTCAGGCATTCTTTTCTTTTTGTAACACAAGTTACAAATCATAATTTTTATTTATAATATTTTATACAACAATAGATATTTACTATGATTGTATAGTCGGAAGAAATCGGTCAAATAATTGGAATAAAAAAAGGGATTCCTTAATAGAAATCCCTTTTAAAGTCTGCTTTACTAAAACTTATAATTTACAAAAAAAGTAAAATTTCGTCCCGGTTCTGTAATCGGCACTCTACCATAATCAGCTTGATTATTAAACGCAAAGGTTAAGTGATTGTTATAATATTGGTCAAAAAGATTCAGAACTCCCATACCAATATTCAACTTTTCGAAGGGTTTAAATCCCGCTTTTAAATCCATAACTTCATAACTTTGAGTGGCAATTTCATCATAAGAAAGCGCTATTTTAGGTTGTTTAGCAGTTAAAGTATATTGTGCCGATGTCCAGAATTTTCCTTTTTCATAACTTAATTTCAATCGAGTGACTAATGGAGGAGTTAATGGTAAACTTTCGTTAAAGTCTTTATTTTCGGTATAAACATAAGAAACTTCAGTTAAGAAATTAAAATAGTTTGCAAATTTTAAATCTCCAAAAACTTCAAATCCTGTTTTAAAAGCGTTATCGATATTTTGAAATACTTTTGGATGAATTGGTGGCGTTGTTGGGTTGTATTTTCGAATAAGAGATTCATCAACCACGGCTAATATATAATTCTCATATATCGAATAATAGACAGAGCCGCCAAATTTAATTTGGTTAAAAACGCCATTCATTTTTTCTTTTCCTGTAAGACCAATTTCGAATTGATTATTGGTTTCAGCTTTTAAATTCGGATTACCAATATACTCATACGGATCTCTTCCCACATTAAAATAGGCTATAAAACGCTCTTCGATATTTGCTGCACGAGTGCCTCTACCAAAAGCTATTTCCAATGTGTAGTTTGGAGAAATCAACCTTTTGTAAGAGACGGTTCCGCTAAAATTAGTCTCGTTTCGTTTCTCTATATTGGGATATAATTTAGCAAAACTAGCGTCTAAATCTTTAGCTTCCGAAGTAATAAAATCAACTCTTGCTCCTAAATTAACGATAGATTTATCCGATAAAAACCATTTGGCTTCGGCAAAAGTCCCAAAAGTATTATTGTAGCTGTCCTGCCAAATTTTATCATAAAAAGCTAAAGGCTTTGGCAAAGGAACTCCTGCCGTCGTTTTCTTTACGATCCTATCTCTTCCCCCATCTCGAGATAGATTTACCATGTCGATTCCTGAAAATAATTTCAATTTTGGAGACAAATCCCATTCTGTTTCTAACTTTCCACCATAAGTCGTTGCGTTTACTTTTGCAATGGCTTCACTAGTTGCAAAGGCAGGTCTGTTGTAGTTGTTCATTATATGATCGACAAATGAATAATAAACTTTGGCAGTTAACCCTTTAAAAACAGAAGAATTTCCTTTGTACATATAATCTAAACTACCGATACTGCTATTGTCTTCGTCGGTATCCATAGGCAAACCTGCGTGTAAAACATCACGACCAAAGTTCTGGCGAAAATTCGCCTGCAAGCGTTGGTTTTCGGTAAATTCATAACCCATTTTAATTCCATATCCAAAACTTTTAAAAGAAGAAGGAATTTCGTTTTGGTTGCCATCTTTATAATTTCCATAATCGCGATAACTCAAATCCCCGAGAATATCAAATTTCTTCATATCACTTGATAATTGCAGCATATTTACGAACGAATTTCCGTTGCTTTCATAACCCGAAGATATTGAACCTCCAAAGGTTTTTCCGGTTGCATTTCCGTTTTGAGTAACCAAATTGATTACACCTCCAAATGTGTTTCCGTAACGAACAGAAAAGGGTCCTTTGATAATTTCAATTTTAGTGACTTCTTCAGGGTTTACCAGTGTCGTAATGGGATCCATTCGGTTGGGACAAGCGTGAAAAGCTTTGGTTCCGCCATCATATTGCACATTAAGTTGCTCATATTGATTGGCTCTAAATGAGGGATCGACGGCATAATTTCCTCTTTTAATTAATGAGAATCCATTAATATCCGAAAATAATTCGCCTGAATTTTTAGGTTGTACTACTTTCTCTGCAAAATCTTGTTTAACAATTGTGAGTGTTGGATCAGTTTTTATATTTCCTGTAACAATTACTTCTTCAAGTAATATTGTTTTCTTTTTTATTGTATCATTGCTATTTTGAGGAGTATCCGTTTTTTTAGCTTGCCCTAAAGACACGGTAAAACACCACAACATAGCTATAATGAATGTGTTTTTCATTGTTATGTTTTAAAAATTTAATATTGATTTTTATTTTAAGATAATGAAAAACAATAATTAGGAGGGCGATAATCGGGTTCTGTTGGATTGGAATTATGAAGTTGGCATTTTGACTTTATGGCATTTTTTTTAGGTAAAAAAACCACAAAATCAATGCTTTTAATAGGTTGAAAATACAATTCCAGTTCTTTTTCGATAGAAATATTTTTATCGCTATCGTTCTTTTCGGTTTCTTTTGCGAGTTTAGCCAATTTACATTTACCATTACATTTCATAACAGGTTTAGCCTTGTTCTCACAATATTTTTCTGTAAATTCACTATTGTTCAACGAATAATTAAGTACTCCATAAGTCATTCTAAAATTATAGAATAATATAGAGAACAAGAAAACCAAAATAAGAATGTAATTTAGTAACGTTTTCAAAAAAATAAGCTTTTAAACAAAGGTAAGTAATGTGAATGTCATAAAATATGACAAATATCAATAGTTAAAATTATTCTTACTGCAACAAATGTTACAGTAACTTCCTTGTTTTGAAAACAGTTTTTTTGGAATTGAAATAATTTTTTGTTCTCATTGATTTTTGCAGTTCGTAAGATTTCAAAAAATGATGAAGATTGCAATTTATAGTGTTAAATAATTCGTATATTATGCTTCTTTATTGGCCAATTGACCGCAAGCAGCATCAATGTCTTTTCCTCGGCTTCTTCTCACTTTTACAACAATATCATTGACTTCAAGAGCTTTTATGTATGCATTGATGGACTCTTCTGAAGCTTGCTGAAAACTTGCCTGTTGGCAGTCATGCTCTCCATCATCAATAGGATTGTATTCAATCAGGTTGACTTTGCAAGGAACGTATTTACAGAATTTTACCAAAGCATCAATAGATTCTTTATTGTCGTTAATCCCTTTCCAAACCACATATTCAAAAGAAATTTTACTTTTGGTTTTCTTGTACCAATATTCTAATGATTCTCTTAAATCTGCCAAAGGAAAACTTTCACTGAAAGGCATAATCTTGGAACGAATTTCATCAATGGCAGAATGTAAGGAAACTGCCAAATTAAATTTTACCTCATCATCTGCCAGTTTTTTTATCATTTTTGGAATCCCAGAAGTCGAAACCGTAATCCGTTTTGGTGACATTCCCAAACCTTCATCCGAAGTAATCATTTCGATGGCTTTCATTACATTATTATAATTCATGAGCGGTTCTCCCATTCCCATAAAAACGATATTTGACAATGGATGATTGTAATACAAACGGCTTTCCTTGTCGATAGCGATTACCTGATCATAAATTTCTCCGGGTTCCAGATTTCGCATTCTTTTTAATCGTGCCGTGGCGCAAAAATTGCAATCTAAACTACAACCCACTTGACTCGAAACACAAGCTGTTGTTCTTGTATTTGTTGGAATCAAAACACTTTCTACCACCAAACCATCGTACAAACGAACTGCATTTTTTACGGTTCCGTCTTCGCTGCGCTGCATTGTATCGACTTTGATATGATTTATCACAAAGTTTTTTTCGAGCATTTCGCGAGTCGATTTCGAGACATTAGTCATATCATCAAAACGGTGTGCCCCTTTGCTCCAAAGCCATTCATAAACTTGATTACCACGAAAAGCCTGATCGCCATTGGCAACAAAAAATTCTCGTAATTGTTCTTTAGATAAGGCTCTAATATCTTTTTTCTCGATTTGCATGCCACAAATTTAATGACTATTTGTTGATTTATTCCATCAATTCGCATAAATGCTCGTGTGTTGATTTGATAATTTGATAACTTTGACAAAAATTAAAAAAATGCATTTCATTTCCCAAGAATTAGAAGATTATATCGAGCAACATTCACAAAAAGAACCAGAATTACTTGCCGCTTTAAACAAAGAAACTTATCAGAAAGTTTTACTGCCTCGAATGCTGAGCGGACATTTTCAAGGACGCGTTTTGAGTATGCTTTCAAAACTGATTCGCCCGGTAAATATCCTCGAAATTGGAACATATACAGGATATTCGGCCTTATGTTTATGCGAAGGAATGCAGAAAAATGGAACTCTTCACACGATTGACATCAAGGAAGAATTGGTAGATTTTCAGCGAAAATATTTTGATAAATCGCCTTGGGGAAACCAAATTGTGCAACATCTTGGGGAAGCCGTTGCTATTATTCCAACTTTGGATTTTAAATTTGATTTAGTCTTTATTGATGCCGATAAGGAAAATTACATCAACTACTTTGAAATGATTGTTCCAAAAATGAATAATGGAGGAATTATTTTATCGGACAATGTGTTGTGGAGTGGAAAAGTTCTCGAACCTTTACAACCGAACGATTTAAGTACAAAAATCCTTGTAGAGTACAATCAATTATTGAAAAACGATCCTAGAGTAGAAAGTGTTTTATTGCCTATTCGCGATGGATTGACGGTAAGTCGGGTTTTGTAAATGACTTTAAACTGAAAAATTTTTCTTCTGTGCAATTTGATACAATTTGAACATCAAATAACCTAAAATTAATCCGCATAAATATCCACAAATAATATCTAACGGATAATGCAATCCCAGATATATTCGGCTATAAGCGAAGATTAAAGGCCACAAAAACAACAGCCATAAGTATTTGAAATTTCTCTTGAAAATAAGGTATAAAAATGTAGCAACCGCCATTGTGTTTGCTGCGTGACCGGAGAAAAAACTATAAGATTTTCGGGATTGTACTATTCGAATAAAAGAATTTATTTCGGGATTGTTGCACGGTCGCAATCTTTGAACGCTATTTTTGAACAAGTTTGTGATTTGGTCTGTAAAAACCAATAAAATTGCCACGAATAGCAATAAATACAAAGTATTTTTGGTTCCTAACTTACTGTAAATCAAATATAACAAGAACAAAAAAAACGGAATCCAGCTGGTTTGTTTGGTAATTATCAGCCAAAGTCCGTCATAGGTTTCGGAGCCTAAACCATTTAAGAAAATAAATAATTCGGTATCAATCGAAAGGATTTTTTCCAACATTATTTTTTACGTTTTATTGGCCCAATGATTTCTTCAACACCCTCAGTTTTTGGTGCTGTTTCTGAAGTTAAATTTTCTGTGGTGTTCTCAACTTCTATTTCAGTTTGAGTTGAAATTTCGGTTACAGGAGTAGTATTTTCATCTACAATACTATTTTTGATTTTATCAACTTCCGTAGAAAAATTATCCGAAATCCCTCTCAAAGGATTGGAGTTTCCAAGTAAATTTGCTTTGGCACTATTAATTTCAGACGTGATATTATGGGTCAAATCATTCAACATTTTTTGGTCTAAACCATTGTCTATCGCTCCTTTTTGAATTTCTTTTTTTATATCGTTTGTGGCATTTTTTAACTGTGCCATTGCTTTTCCCATTGTACGAGCCATTTCCGGAACTTTATCAGAACCAAAAAGCATTAAAACAATAAACAATATAAAAATCAATTCGCCTCCGCCTATTCCAAACATAATCTTATTTTTAGTTTGCAAAGTTACAAAGATGTACTCTCACAAAATATTTTATTGAT
>DZAU01000014.1:33930-37090 GCA_022729635.1 Flavobacterium psychrophilum | reverse complement strand
AATCTGCGGTAAAAATTTTTATTAATATTTCGAATTCTAAAAAGTTTAAAGACTTTCTTTTTTTACTTTGCGAAAAAACTTTGCGCGTTTTGCGGTTAAAAAACTAAATTTGACGCTATGAGAGGATTAAAAATTATTTTTTGGGTGATTTGGCGCGTGTGGTTTTATGTTTTAATGGCCATTCCTATAATTATTATGTTGCCGTTTTTAATACTTTCCATTTTGACCGAAAGCGGTTATCCTTACTTTTTTAAAATGGCGAGAATTTGGTCAAAATTCATTCTTTTTGGAATGGGATTTTATTACAAAATCGACAAAGAACAAGAACTCCAGTCTCACAAAAGTTATATGTTTGTTGCTAATCACACTTCGATGATTGACATAATGTTAATGCTTGTCGCTGTTAAAAAACCTTTCGTGTTTGTGGGTAAAAAAGAATTGGTAAAAATTCCATTATTTGGATTTTTCTACAAACGAACCTGTATTTTGGTTGATAGAGATTGCTCCCGAAGCAGAGGAAAAGTGTTCGAAAGAGCCCAAAAAAGAATTGATCAAGGCTTGAGTATTTGTATCTTTCCCGAAGGAAAGGTTCCTGATGATGAATCGATAGTGTTAGATGAATTTAAAAATGGTGCTTTCCGATTGGCGATTGATCATCAATTAGCGGTTGTTCCCATAGCATTTTTAGACAATAAAAAGCGTTATTCCTACACCATTTTTAGTGGAAAACCAGGACTTTTGAGGGTTAAAATCCTGTCTTTTATAGAAGCCGATAATAAAACCAAAACAGATTTAAATAAAATTCGAGATCAATCTTGGAGTTTAATTCATAAGGAATTATTGGAGTTTCAGAGCTAAAATAGGTTTAGTCCAAACTTTTTATAGTTGACACGAAATAATTCTTGCTAATTGTCACGCTGGAAGCGTCTCGATAATGTTGCTCCAGAGTGTTGAGACGCTTCCAGCGTGGCAAATGGAGTAGGATAGGTTTGTCGCAAAAAAAAGAGCCCCATATTTTTGCGGGACTCTTTTCTAATTTTAAGCATTTTTTTCTTTAATCAAAGCCTTTATTTTAGCCTCTAATTCATCGGCTAATTCTGGATTGTCTTTGATTAAAGCTTTTACCGCATCACGACCTTGTCCTAATTTGGTTTCACCATAACTAAACCAAGAACCTGCTTTTTTGATGATTTCAAATTCTACGGCTAAATCTAATATTTCTCCTGTTTTCGAAATTCCTTCACCATACATAATATCAAATTCGGCTACTTTAAATGGCGGAGCTACTTTGTTTTTTACCACCTTAACTTTGGTTCTGTTACCAATCACGTTTTCACCATCCTTGATTTGAGTAGAACGACGAATATCCAAACGAACCGAAGCATAAAACTTCAATGCATTTCCTCCTGTTGTTGTTTCAGGATTACCGAACATTACGCCAATTTTCTCTCTTAACTGGTTGATGAAGAAAACAGTGCAATGCGTTTTGCTGATGGTTCCTGTCAGTTTTCTCAAGGCTTGCGACATTAAACGGGCGTGTAATCCCATTTTAGAATCTCCCATTTCGCCTTCGATTTCACTTTTTGGAGTTAAAGCGGCAACCGAGTCAATCACGACAATATCAATGGCACCAGAACGAATCAAGTTTTCGGCAATTTCCAAGGCTTGTTCTCCGTTGTCCGGTTGTGATATGATTAAATTTTCGATGTCAACGCCTAATTTTTCGGCATAATTCCTATCGAAAGCGTGTTCTGCATCTATGAAAGCAGCGATTCCTCCGGCTTTTTGGGCTTCGGCAATAGCGTGTAAAGTCAAGGTTGTTTTTCCTGAAGATTCTGGACCGTATATTTCAATCACTCTTCCTCTTGGATAACCGCCAACGCCCAAGGCTAAATCGATTCCCAAAGACCCGGACGAAATAGTTTCCACTTCTTCGACGGCTTTGTCGCCCATTTTCATCACCGTGCCTTTTCCGTAGGTTTTATCTAGTTTGTCAAGTGTAAGTTGTAGTGCTTTTAATTTGGCTTCTTTTTCTGAACTCATCTTTTCTTTCATTTATTTTTGTACTTATCTTTTTGTAAAAATACTTCTTTTTTTGGAAGTAGCAAGGGGAATGTTTTGGGTAAATTTTGATGATGAACATCTAAAACTATTTTTGGTAGATTTAATTATTTAATTGGATATGCCATTTTATTTCTCCTTTACTTTCTGTACAAATTTCTAAAGAACCCATTCCATAATCAAAATCCAAACAATATTCAACTTCACGGTTTTTTATAAAGTTTAAAAGCTCATTAGAAATGTTCACCATTTTCAAAAACAACTTTTTTATTTCTTCTAATTCTTCAGCTACATTTCCTATCGTCAAACTTTCTATTGAGTTTTTTGTTGTCCATCCGGTTATAGAAATATGTTTTTCATCTTTTGAGTAAAAAGTCAAATCTCCAACTTTAAATGGATGTTTTTCAGCTAAAATTATTAGTGCATTTTTTATTCTATGTTGTAATTCTACTTCGTTCATATCATTTAAAGTATAAATAGGGTAGTTTATTTCGATTTAAAATAACTAAGACAAATATCCATTTTCACACAAACAACACCTTTAATTCAAGCTTTTTCAAACTTGGTTTTCCAATAAACTACAATTGAATCACATTTTTTTTGTTCGATCATATCATTTAATATCATTGAAATAGCTGAAAAACTGTGGCATTCACTTAAAAAATCCCTCTTGAAAACTCAAAAGGGATTGTTGTACATTATATTTAAGGGGAAATTATTTTTTATCTTCCTTCTTCACAACATCCTAATAATCAGGATATAAAAACTTATTGTAAGGAAAACGAGTAAAGTGAATTATTTCAAATGTGAATAAATGTATGTTTCCAAAGCTTTTAGTTCTTCATCTGAAAATGTTTTTGTTAAGGCAAAATTAGCTTTCATCACTTCAAATTGAGATGGATCAACGATTGGTTTGCCTTCGCCTTTTAAGAAAGTTACCATGTCGGCATTTTTCTCTTTATAGATTTTAGCGATTTCTTGCAAACTTGGTCCAATTAGTTTTGTGTCTGGTTTATGACAGGTAGCACAAGTCCCTTTTCCTGCAAAAATTGTCGCACCTAATTCTTCTGATGATTGGGCTTCTGATGATGTTGGTGTT
>DZAU01000014.1:16429-33830 GCA_022729635.1 Flavobacterium psychrophilum | reverse complement strand
TGTTGGTGTTTCCGTTGTTGCTTCGATTGTTGCTTCCTGTTTACCAAAAGATTCTTCATTTTCTTTTTTACAAGAAACGATTGTTAACATTCCTGTTAATACTAACGATACTAATACTGATTTTTTCATGTTTTTATTTATTAAAATTTATAGATTTAATCTAAGTAAAAATTTATTTGCTAATTTAAGCATTAATTTAATGTGTTTTTATTTTTATTTGTTTAAAAGTTTTGCAGCTTCTTTGGCAAAATAAGTCGAAATAACATTGGCTCCAGCTCTTTTGATGCACATTAATTGTTCAATCATAATTTTGTCGTGATCGAGCCAACCTCTTTCGGCAGCGGCTTTGACCATTGCGTATTCACCAGAAACTTGGTAAACAGCTAATGGAACGTGAACGGCATTTTTTACTTCGCGAACAATGTCAAGGTAGGCCATTCCGGGTTTTACCATCACAATATCGGCGCCTTCGGCAACATCGTCTAATGTTTCACGAATCGCTTCGATGCGATTGGCATAATCCATTTGGTAGGTTTTTTTATCCTTTGGAACATTCTGCATATCAACTGGAGCACTGTCTAAAGCATCACGAAATGGGCCATAAAATGCCGAAGCATATTTGGCACTGTAACTCATAATTCCCACATTGTGATGACCGTTTTCTTCCAAAGCTTTGCGAATGGCAAGCACGCGACCGTCCATCATGTCACTTGGCGCAACAAAATCAGCACCAGCTTCGGCGTGACTCAAACTCATTAACGTTAAAGCTTCTATAGTGGCATCATTTATGATTTGTCCGCCTTTAATAATTCCATCGTGACCGTAAATTGAATAAGGATCGAGAGCCACATCAGGCATCACAATCATTTCTGGAACAGCGTCTTTGATGGCGCGAATGGTTTGTTGCATCAATCCATCTTTGTTCCAGGCTTCGACACCTAAATTATCTTTCAAACTTTCGCTTACTTTTACGTAAATATTGACAGCTTTGATGCCCAAATCCCAAGCTTCTTTAACTTCTTTGATGGTGTTATCCAAGGAATGACGGTAGATTCCCGGCATCGATGGAATGGCGATTTTCACGTCCTTCCCTTCAGCAACGAACATCGGAAGCATAAAATCGGTTGGACTTAATGCCGTTTCACGAACTAAACTGCGAATGGATTCGTTGGTTCTTAATCGGCGATTTCTTTGTAGTGGGAACATTTGATATATGATTTAAGATTAACGATTGTAGATTTTTGATTTAATAAATTGACGATTACAGGAATCTGGCTCGAGCAATAGCGAACAGACGAAGTAAATCATAAATCGTTAATCATCAATCTGCAATCCAATTTTTTGGATTTTCTAATACTTTTATTAATTTTTCTTCTTCGCTTCCTTTTTCAGGATGATGGTCGTAAACCCACTGCACTTTTGGCGGTAAACTCATCAAAATACTTTCTATTCTGCCGTTGGTTTTTAAGCCAAAAAGCGTGCCTTTGTCGTGAACTAAATTGAACTCGACATAACGACCACGACGGATTTCTTGCCAAGTTCTATTGGCTTCCGAATATAATATATTTTTTCTTTTTTCGACAATTGGAACATAAGCTTCTAGAAAACTGTTGCCAACTTCGGTTACAAAGTTAAACCAATTTTCCATTGACATATCTTCATTTGCTTTGCAATAATCGAAAAATAATCCACCAATTCCTCGTGCTTCATTACGATGTGCGTTCCAAAAATAATCATCACATTGCTTTTTGTATTTTGGATAAAACTCTGGATTGTGTTTGTCGCAAGCGGTTTTACAGGTTTGATGAAAATGTGCTGCATCTTCCTCAAACAAATAATAAGGTGTTAAATCTTGTCCGCCGCCAAACCAAGCCACTCCCAGCCTCCCCGAAGGGGAGGAGTTCTCGCCGTATGGATACATTTCGAAATAGCGCCAATTTGCATGAACCGTTGGTACCATTGGATTTTTTGGATGTAAAACCAAACTCAATCCGCAGGCAAAAAAATCGGCTTCACCAACGTTGAACAATTTTTGCAAACTGTCTGGTAATTTTCCGTTAACTGCCGAAATATTGACACCGCCTTTTTCGAAAACAGATCCGTTTTCAATCACGCGGGTTCGTCCTCCACCGCCTTCAGGACGTTCCCAAATATCCTCACGGAATTTAGCTACTCCATCTGAAGCTTCCAATCCTTTACAGATTTGGTCTTGAAGATTTTGTATGTATTGGTAAAATTTATTTTTCATTTTGTTTTCTCTCCTTGCATTGGAAACTTTGCTATTTTCCGTACTCCTTCACCGCATCAATAAATGCTTTGGCGTGATCTACAGGAATATTGGGTAAAATTCCGTGACCTAAATTGGCGATGTATTTATCTTTTCCGAATTCGTCAATCATTTCGTGAACCATTTTCTTGATAACAGGAATTGGTGAAAGCAACCTTGACGGATCAAAATTTCCTTGCAAAGTGATGTTTCCTCCAGATAAATAACGTGCATTTCGTGGCGTACAAGTCCAATCAACTCCCAATGCAGAAGCTCTACTTTTCCCCATTTCGCCCAAAGCAAACCAACATCCTTTTCCGAAAACGATAACAGGAGTAATTTCTGCCAAAGCATCCACGATTTGGTTGATGTATTTCCAAGAGAATTCCTGATAATCTACTGGTGAAAGCATTCCGCCCCAAGAATCGAAAATCTGGATGGCATCGCAACCTGATTTTACTTTTTCTTTCAAATATAAAATGGTCGTATCGGTGATTTTTTGCAATAAAGTGTGTGCTGCAACCGGGTTTGAGAAACAAAATCCTTTGGCAGTATCAAAACTTTTCGAACCTTTTCCTTCTACGGCATAACAGAAAATCGTCCAAGGCGAACCCGCAAAACCAATTAATGGCACCTCATCGTTCAACATTTCTTTGGTCAATTTCACGGCATCAAAAACATAACCCAAAGTTTCATTCACGTCTGGAACAAAAACTTGGTTTACTTGTTCCATTGTGCGAATTGGATTGGGAATAATTGGCCCCAAATTGTCTTTCAATTCTACGTGAATTCCCATCGCTCTTGGCACAACCAAAATATCCGAAAACAAAATCGCTGCATCCGGTCCAATTCTGCGAATAGGTTGCACCGTTATTTCCGCAGCCAATTCTGGTGTTTCGCAACGGGTGAAAAAATCATATTTGTCACGCAAAGCGATGAATTCAGGCAAATATCTTCCCGCTTGACGCATCATCCAAACTGGTGGACGTTCTACTGTTTCTCCTTTTAATGCTTTTAAAAATAGGTCGTTCTTAAGCCCCCTAACCCCCGAAGGGGGAATTTGAATATTGTTATTGTTCATTTCTGTTAATTTTCAAGTATAATAAATTTTCTATTTCCCCCAAGTCCAAACTCCCCCTTCGGGGGCTGGGGGGCTAATTACATCCTCAATCACATTTTCAACCGATGGCTGGTCTGCGACTATTATATTTCTGGTTATTGTTTCTAATGAACTTGCTGTGGTTTCGCCAATGCAAAAGCAAATTTCGTTTTTTATTTTGTTTGCTGCTAAATAACTCTCGACAGCTGACGGACTAAAAAACAGGATTCCATCAAATGCAGTGGCTATTTTTTGTGGCGTCAAAGTCGTTTCATACACTTGAATCTCATTGAAGTTGACTTTGGCTGCTTTCAAGGCCTTTGGCAAAGTTTCTTTTCGCAAATTACCACTGAAAAAAGTGTAACTTTCATTGGAATAGATCAAAGTGATAATTTCTGCCAAATCAGAAGCATAATCAACGTAAACCTCAACATTAAAACCATTTTCTTCCAACAATGCTTTAGTTTTTAAACCCACACAAAACACGTTTTTGGATTTTAATGCTGAACATTTTGGGTGTAACAATACGCTTTGAGCTGCATTTTGACTGGTAAAAATAAGCCTCCCAACCCCCGAAGGGGGAGTTAGAAACTCGAAATCTAAATATTTAGTAGTAATGAAATTGGCTTCGGTTACTAAAAAACCAGCATCCAACAAGGCTTGCTTTTGATGGCTCAAAAGTATTTTTGTGGAAAGGATATTGATACTAATTTTCATTTTTTATATAAAAGACGGTATCAATAAAATATAAAATTCCGTCCTGAGTTATAACATTTTCATCATGTAAGTCTTCAAGAATAATACCCAAATCTTCATTATAATAATCGTGATTTCGAGTGTTTACAAATCCATTATTTGTCATAAATTCTTTTACTTGTTCCAAATTTGTTGGTTGATTTGCTTTTACAAAAGGCTGCTCCACTAGAGCAAAAAGAATTTCATCAATAAGACAAAAACCAATTAATGTATAAGAGGTTTCAGGAAAAAAATAATTGTTTAGTTCTAAATTAGTGAAATAATCTTGCCAAGAAGTATAGTAAATAGAGTCGTTTAGTTTATATACCGTTTTATCATTTTTTATAAACACTTTTTGTTCAGCACCTTCTGATATGAATAAATCGAAATCTACTTTTTCATTAGCCCACAGGCTATTTTCATTGCAATATTCAACTAATTTCTTTGCTTCTTCTTGTTTGTAGTACTTATTGTTTTTAGCCATAGTGCTTGACTTTTGGCTTGCTCTAAGGTAACTGGCAATTGTTTGGATAAGAGTTCTTTGGCTAGTTCCGCTCTTTCCTTGAATGATATTTTGTAGTTCATCTTTCACGATTTTTATATCCATACAAATATAATAATAATTTTGAATCTGAAATTAACAGCGTTCAGCTAAGTTGTTTCTTCAAACTTTCCTTAATAGTTTTCATCAACTCTGCTCCGCCTTTTTCCAGAATTTCATTGGCACAATTGAACCCTAATTTTTTCCATTCTTCAACGGGTACAATTTTTTCAATTTCCAATTTTTGTTTTCCATCAATAGACAATAAAATGCCTTTGAAAGTAAAAGTGTCGTCCAATTCGCAATAGGTTGCCAAAGCGCCAATGGGTGCAGTACAACCGCCTTCGAGTGTTTTCAGAAATTGTCTTTCTATATAAGTACAAATTTCAGTTTCAATATCATTGAGTTGAGAAACGGCATCAAGGGTAAAATCATCGTTTTGCATTGCTACAACCACCATCGCACCTTGAGCTGGTGCAGGAATCATCCAATCCAGATTGATAAAATCGGTAGGTTTTAAGTTAATTCTTTCTAAACCGGCAGCGGCAAAAACAGCTCCATTCCAATCGTTTTCTTTTAGTTTTTGCATTCGGGTATTCACATTTCCACGTAAATCGACTACTTTATGATTGGGATATTTGTTTAACCATTGTGCTTGACGACGCAAACTTCCTGTCCCGATAACTATCGGGATTGTGCCTTTACCTTGCAAAAAATCAGTGTTTCCTTTGTGAACCAAAATATCCAAAGTATTAGCTCTTTCGAGAACTGCAGCTTGCAGGATTCCTTTTGGCAAAGCCGTTGGCACATCTTTCATCGAATGCACGGCAATGTCAACTTGCCCATTTATCATAGCGATATCGAGCGTTTTTGTAAAAATTCCTGTGATTCCGAGTTCGTAAAGTGGTTTGTCGAGAATGATATCACCATCAGATTTTACGGCAATAATTTCGGTTTTATAACCTAAATCGTTTAATTTTTTTTGTACTGTGTGGGCTTGCCAAAGTGCTAATTCGCTGTCGCGAGTTCCAATTCGTATAACTTTTTGAACCATTCTTTAATTATTTTTGAACCATTAAATTAATTAAGGATCATTAAGTTTTTTATTGTTTTATGATAATGTAATTTTGTATTTTTCTTCGATTTCCGAAGTTATTTTTTGGGGAGTTTGCAATCCTATTTGGAATACTTTTTCGATAAATTCAATGCTTTCGTCAACCGATGTGTTTTCGTCTTTGAGGTGACTGGCGAAATGATTCGTTATTTTTTGAATAATCCTGGAGCTGATTATTTCGGCTTGTTCCTCGTCAAAACCAGGTAATTTTTTTCGCTGGAAAGTTAATTCTCCAGCTACAATTTCATTCAATTTTGCTTTCAATGCGTGAATGGTTGGCGCATATTTTCGACCATTCATCCAGATATTCAATTCTAATTTCATGTCCTCGATAATGGCTTCAGCAGCAGGAATGTGTTGTTTTCTTCTTTCAAGAGTGTCGTCTGTCATTTGTGACAAATAATCCATGTGGATCAAAGTTACTCCCGGAAGCTGTTGCACATCTGCATTCACATTTTTCGGTATGGATAAGTCTAAAATTAAAAGTGGTTTTTTAAGATTCAATACTGTTTTGTCAATGGTTGGGTTATTTGCACTGGTTGCCACAACTAGAACGTCGGCTTTTTGCAATTCGAGATGCAAATCAGAATACTCTTTTACAATTAAATTCAATTTTCCAGCCAGAATTTCAGCAGTGCTTTTTGTTCTGTTTATTAAAGTAATATGTTTGTTTTTAGTGTGTTTTACTAGGTTTTCGCAAGTGTTTCTGCCTATTTCTCCTGTTCCAAAAAGGAGGATGTTTTTATTGCCAATGTTCTCAATATTTCTAATAATGTATTGAACTGCGGCAAAAGACACTGAAGTTGCGCCTGAACTAATTTCGGTTTCGTTTTTAATTCTTTTACTGGATTGAATAACCATATTAATTAATCTATCCAAAAAAGTATTGATGAGTCCTAATGAACGAGATTCATCAAAACTGTTTTTTATCTGTCCAATAATTTCAAAATCTCCAAGGATTTGACTGTCTAATCCTGTTCCCACTCTAAATAAATGATCAATAGCTTCTTGATTTTTGTAAACGAAACCTACTTTATGAAACTCCTCTGCGGTGCCATTGCTGTTCTCACAAACGAGTTTTATCAATTGGAAAGGATGATCCGCATAACCGTAAATTTCAGTGCGATTACAGGTAGATGTAACAATTAAACTCTCTATACCTTCTTCTTTGGCTTGGAGCAACACTCTGGTTTTTGCATTGGAATCTAAACTAAATTTACCTCTAACTTCGGCATCCGCTTTCTTATAACTCAAGCCTATGGAGTAGAAAGTTTTGTGTTTCGCTAGGTTTAGATTTTCCATGTATAATCTTTTTCTGATGAGACCGACAAATTTAGACTTATGCTTTTTAATAAAATAACGCTAAAAGTACTTTTTGTATCGTTAGATGAATTTTGTTTATAAATCTAAATTGTAATTCAAAAAACACTATTTTTGTAATAAAATCAGGCTTTTATAAAACAAATATATACTATTTTCAGCAACAACGCCTTGATTATTGTTTTTAAATTTAAAAAAAATGTCGTCATGAGTTCACAGGATATTATAACAATCGAAGATGACTTTACCCTAATTCGTTTTCAGAATGATGGTCAAGATGTTTTTTACACCCAACGTGAGGTAAAAAGTGGACTGATTCAATTTCATTTTGGATTGAAAGGGAAAGCTAAATTTATTTTCAACCAAGGAGTTTATTCCTTGGATTTAAAAGAAGAGAAATCCTTATTGTTGTATAATCCACAAAAGGAATTGCCGTTAAATTTGGAAATAGCTCCTAATTCCTGGGTCATTTCAGTAATAATTTCCATCCAAAAATTTCATAATTTGTTTTCATCCGAGGCAAATTATATCACGTTTTTAAGCGATGATAATAAGGATAAGAAATATTATAAAGAAGGCGATATCAGCCCTTCGATGGCGATTGTTTTGAGCCAATTGTTTCATTATAACTTAAATCCGTCCATAAAAAACTTGTATTACAAAGGAAAAGGATACGAATTATTGAGTCTGTATTTCAATCGTACCGAAGATCCAAATGCAGAACAATGTCCGTTTTTGATTGATGAAGAAAATGTTTTGAAAATTAAAAAGGCCAAAGAAATCATTCTTGCCAATATGGCCGAACCTCCCGGATTACAAGAATTGGCCGATGAAATTGGGCTAACCTTAAAGAAACTAAAAATGGGTTTCAAACAAATTTATGGCGATACCGTTTATGGTTTTCTGTTTGATTACAAAATGGATTTTGCACGAAAACTATTAGACAGCGGCTCGTACAATGTCAATGAAGTGGGTTTAAAAATTGGTTACAGTACCGGAAGTCATTTTATTGCCGCTTTCAAGAAAAAATTTGGCACTACTCCAAAGAAATATTTGATGTCCATCAATCCAAATATGTAAAACAACAACCCTTTCAGAGTTTCAAACTGAAAGGGTTAAAGAAACAAAAATATAATGAAAGGAGTACTCTTAGTCAACCTTGGTTCGCCGGAAAGTCCAACACCAAAGGATGTAAAAACTTATTTAGACGAATTTTTAATGGATAAATACGTGATAGACTTTCCGTTTCTATTGCGTGCCTTCTTGGTTCGTGGCATCATTTTAAGAAAAAGACCGGAAAAATCAGCCGAAGCTTACAAAAAAATTTGGTGGGACGAAGGTTCGCCGCTTGTTGTATTGTCTAAAAGAATGCACGAAAAGGTGCAAAAACTGGTTGACATTCCGGTTTTATTGGCAATGCGATACGGGAAACCTTCCATTTTATCAGGATTACAAGAATTAGCAACTCAAGGTGTGAATGAAGTTTTGTTGTTTCCATTGTATCCACATCACGCAATGTCATCAACCACGACAGTGATAGAATTCGCGGAAGAATTGCGTAAAAAGCATTTCCCTGAAATGAAATTTACGATTGTTCCTGCCTTTTACAATAAGCAGGATTATATCAAAACATTGGCAGATTCCATCAAAAAACACCTGGAAGGATTTGAATACGACCATTTACTGTTTTCCTACCACGGACTTCCAGAGCGTCATATTCGCAAAACCGATATTACCAAATCGCATTGTAAAATAGACGGTTCTTGTTGCAACACGCCATCGCTAGCTCACGAATTTTGCTACCGTCACCAATGTTACGAAACCACAAAAGAGGTTGTGAAATTACTCGAAATTCCAGAAGGCAAATACAGCCAGACTTTTCAATCGCGCTTGGCAGGAGACAAATGGCTGGAACCTTACACCGATGTCGAAGTGAATAAAATGCCCGAAAAAGGAATACGGAATTTGGCTGTTGTAACACCTGCTTTCGTTGTTGATTGTTTGGAAACTTTAGAAGAAATCGCAATGGAAGCTAACCACCGATTCAAGGAACACGGAGGCGAGAATTTCTTGGCTATTCCTTGTTTGAACGACGATGAGGAATGGTGTGAGGTTGTGGGAAATTGGATAAATGATTGGAGCCCCCTAACCCCCGAAGGGGGAATTACTCCTATTGAAAAATAATTTGTTTAAAAAAATAATTAATTTTTGATTAGTTTTCATTTATAATTATATCTGAAATTTGAAATTTGAAATCTGAAATGGAACTCTACAACTACCTCAAATCCCTTCACCTCATCTTTGTCATCACTTGGTTTGCAGGACTTTTTTATATTGTTCGCTTGTTTGTTTACCAAATTGAAGCTAACGACAAACCTTCGCCCGAAAAAGAAATTCTGCAAAAACAATACAAAATAATGAGCTATCGTTTGTGGTATATTATCACTTGGCCAAGCGCAGTTTTGGCAAGTGTTTTTGCTTTTTGGATGTTGTTTTTTACCGAAGTAGGCAAAGCTTGGTTACTTATGCCTTGGATGCACGTGAAACTTGGCTTTGTTTTTGCGCTGTATTTGTACCATTATAAATGCCAAAAAATATTTCAAGAATTGCAAAACGACGAAGTAAAATACTCGACAAATTATATGCGATTATGGAACGAAGTTGCCACAATTATCTTATTTGCCGTCGTGTTTTTGGTCATTCTAAAAAATGCCGTGAACTGGATTTATGGCGTAATAGGAATTGTTTTATTTTCAGTTTTAATTATGCTGGGTTTTCAATTTTATAAAAGAATTCGAGAAGCCCCCCAACCCCCGAAGGGGGAGTGAAAGAAAGTAAAAAATATACTTTTTTAAATGAAAAATAATTCAAATCAAGTTGCTAATTCTAATTCCCCCTTCGGGGGCTAGGGGGCTATGTTAAAAAACTTCAAAATATCGATGCTTTCCCTTCGAACCAGGATTTTCCTTTCGATGATTGTATTGATTATTGTCGCATCAGTATTGCTCGCCACAATTTCTATTTTTCAGTTTAAAAACGAAGCCAAACAATACCATCAGGAACGATTAGACCGCAAGGAAGACGCCATAAAAGAGAATATTAATTATGTGCTTTCGAACACAACTTATCCGCTTACGCCAAATAATCTCTCATTGATTTTTAAAGATAAAATTCACGAACTATCGGATATTCACAACCTCGAAATTAATATTTATAGCTTAGATGGAAAACTTTTAAAATCTTCCAAATCTAAGTTTTCTATTGATCCTGTTGCGCCGCCAATTCCAAAATTTATCTTAAAACTCGTTCAATCTTCCATCGAAAAACGATACGTTGACATCAAAACTATCGACGGAAAAAAGAATCGTTCTTCGTACAGTTTAATAAAAGACGACAAATTTAAACCCTTGGGAATCTTGAATTTACCTTACATTGAAGACGATAGTTATTATCAAACAGAACTCAAAAATTTCTTGATGAGACTGGCTCAGGTTTATACTTTTATGCTTCTGGTTGCTTTTGGTGTTGCCTATTTCCTTTCGTCCTATATCACAAAATCACTGAAAACAATTTCCGATAAATTGAGCGAAACCAGCTTGAACCAAAAAAATGAGAAAATTATGCTCGAAGCCAGCAGCAAAGAAATCAATCTTTTGATAAAAGCTTACAACGCAATGGTCGATGAACTCGAGGAAAGTGCCTTGAAACTGGCCCAAAGTGAGCGTGAAGAAGCTTGGCAAGAAATGGCAAAACAAGTTGCACACGAAATCAAAAACCCGCTTACGCCAATGCGTTTGACGGTGCAAAGTTTCCAGAGAAAATGTGATCCAAACGATCCAAATCTGAAACAAAAACTCAAAGATTATTCCGAAACCTTGATACAGCAAATCGACACGATGAGTTCTGTGGCTTCGGCATTTTCAAATTTTGCATCGATGCCGGCACAACAAAATGAAACCTTAAATGTGGTTGATGTCGTAGAACTGACTTTGGATATTTTCAATGAAGAATACATCCGTTTTGAGGCAGAAGAAGAAGAGATTATTTCGAAAATTGACCGAACACAACTCATCCGAATCATTACCAATTTGGTCAAAAATGCCATACAATCCATTCCGGAAAATCAGGAAAACAAAGCAATATTGGTTACCATAACGAAAGAAAAAAACAACGTTTTAATTACCGTTGCCGATAACGGAATTGGAATTGCAGCCGAAGATTTCAATCGGATTTTTGAACCAAAATTTACCACAAAATCAAGCGGAATGGGATTAGGTCTTGGCATCATCAAAAATATTATTGAAAATTATAAAGGCACAATTACATTCGAATCACAAAAAGGAAATGGAACGACATTCGCCGTTTCGCTTCCAATAATCAACAAATAAAAACCAAATTATGGCACTGAAAAACATCATTTTAGAACACGAAAAAGGCATTGCCACCATTTTTATCAATCGCCCTGAAAAGTTGAACGCTTTAAACAGCACTACGATTCAAGAGCTGCACGAAACCTTAAAAACTTTGGACCAAAATCCTAATGTTCAAGTAATTATCATCACCGGAAGCGGAGAAAAAGCTTTTGTGGCTGGCGCCGATATTGCAGAATTTGCTCATTTTTCGGAAGAAGAAGGTGCTCGATTAGCGGCTCAAGGTCAAAAATTATTGTTCGATTTTATCGAAAATTTGTCAAAACCAGTGATTGCTGCCGTCAACGGATTTGCCCTTGGTGGAGGACTCGAACTGGCTATGGCTTGTCATTTTAGAATTGCTTCCGAGAATGCCAAAATGGGTTTGCCGGAAACTTCGCTTGGCGTTATTCCGGGTTATGGAGGAACTCAACGCTTGCCGCAACTCATTGGCAAAGGTCGTGCTATGGAAATGATTATGACGGCCGGAATGATTACCGCTGACGATGCTTTTCGAGCAGGATTAGTCAATCACGTCGTACCTCAAGCCGATTTGTTTGCAACTTATATGACACTTGCCAACCGAATTATGAAAAATTCTCCCGTTGCTATTTCAAAAGCCATCGAGGCTGTAAACGCTAATTTTATATCTGGCGTAAATGGATTTGATGTCGAAATCAAAGCTTTCGGAGAATGTTTTGCCACCGAAGATTTCAAAGAAGGAACAACGGCTTTTTTGGAGAAAAGAAAAGCGGAGTTTAAGGGGAAATAAAGGAAGTGTTCAGCCTGCCTATCGGCAGACAGGTAATCAGAAAATAGTGTTCAGTTGGTTTAAGGTTGAAAAAACATTATGGTTTTTACTTGCAATATCAAATTATTATACTTTTTTGATATTGTAATATCAAATTATTATATTTTTGTAAACCTTTCAAAAATTTAATTCCAAAAAACTTATGTCCTTCCAACCCGTATTTGCCCAATTCTGGGAAAAGGTAAAAGAAAGCATCGAAAACGGCTCTTATGCCAAGTTGACTTTGGCTAAAACCATTGGCGACACTGAATTAAAAAACATATATGTGCGTCCCGTTTTGATAGAAAATGATGTGTTACGCTTTTCCATTATTGCTCGTTACAAAACCGAAGAAATAGAAAGTTTTCATTCGCTGGAAGAAGCTTTTTTTGTTTTGGCTCCGTATATGAACAATCCTTTCTTGACGGCATTATTATTCACCACAGAAAACGACATCAGCTTCAAACTCAATAAAAAAAGAGTGGGAAGCATCATTGAGCAAGCTCCAACTTTTAAAAATGCTTCGGATGTGATGTTGGAAATGAAAAGCCCCCTAACCCCGCCACGGCGGGGGAATAAAAAGATTGTAGAATAACTATTTCGGAAGTTTAAAATCTCACCAAATCAACAATCGTTATATCTATCAACACAAAATCTGAAATCAAAAATCGTTAATCTACAATCTAAAATTCCTACTTCTCCCCGTCCCATTCCGCATAGAATTGCGAAAGGAATTTTTCCATAAAATGATGGCGTTCTTGGGCTAGTTTTTTGCCGGTTTCGGTATTCATTTTATCTTTTAAAAGTAATAGTTTTTCGTAGAAATGATTTAGCGTTGGTGCTTCGCTGTTTTTATATTCCTCTTTGCTCATGTGAAGATTTGGAGCAATTTTTGGGTTGTATAAAGGTCTGTTTTTGAAACCTCCATAATTGAAAGTTCGTGCAATTCCTATGGCTCCAATGGCATCCAATCGATCGGCATCTTGTACAATATCAAGCTCTTTCGAAGAAAATTGCTTTGGAACATTTCCTCCTTTGAATGAAATATTTTCAATAATGTTTATCACGTGCTGAATTGTGGCTTCATCAACATCATTAGACTTCAAAAATTCACGAGCAATTTTTGGCCCAATGGTTTCGTCTCCACCGTGAAATTTACTGTCAGCAATATCGTGAAGTAATGCTCCTAATTTCACTACCGTAACATCACAAACTTCGTTGTCAGAGATTGACACTGCGTTTTTAAACACTCTTTCTATGTGAAACCAGTCGTGTCCGCCTTCGGCGTTTTCTAGTTTTTTCTTTACAAAAACGATGGTTTTGTTAACGGTTTCTGAATAACCCATATCTAAAACGTGTTTATAAAAATGTTTATTTTCAAGGTGTTACATTCAAAAATCAGCAACTCTATTTTTTAATTAATGGCAAAAATCAATTTCAATAGCAATTTCAATGGCAAAAAATCAGCAATTCAATATTTTAAATCAATTTCAACGACAAAAATCAAAAATAATTAATCTCAAATCAGCTTTCCATTCCAGCCAATCTGAAATCAAAAATCTACAATCAAAAATCTACAATCTTGCAGGCTCAACCCATTTAAAAATAAAAGAATCTTCGGGAATAATCAGTCTTTCCGAAATTCGTGCCATTCTTGAAGGCAATTTCATCAAATAATCTCTGGCTTTTTCGGCTTCATCAGTCAAACCTGAAATCTTGTCGATTTGCCATTTTTCGATTAATTTTTGCATAATATCAACATAATCACTTGCTGTATAAACGCCTATTCGCTGTGCTGAATCTGAAAAATGTTCGAAAGCAGAACTAATTTTTTGACCTGATTCTCTCAAGAAATGTGCCGGCATCACGATTTTTTGTTTCATCATATATTGAAACGCAAGCATCATTTCGCTTGGATCAACCTTAAAAATCTGGTTTACAAACTCGCTATAAGCGTGATGATGACGCATTTCGTCGCCTGCAATCATCTTGCACATTTTGGATAATTTCTTGTCTCCATAACTTTTTGCCAGTTGCGAAACTCTATTATGGGAAACATAAGTGGCCAATTCCTGGAAACTAGTATATACAAAATTTTTATAAGGATCTCTTCCGGTTCCAATGTCGAATCCGTCATTGATAAGATGTTGCGTCGTGATTTCTATTTCACGCATATTTACACGACCTGATAAATACAGGTATTTATTAAGCAAATCTCCGTGTCGGTTTTCTTCGCCCGTCCATTGACGAACCCATTTTGACCAGCCATTTCTTTCGAGGTTATCCACGCCTTCTACTTCAATTAACCAAGATTCATAAGTAGGCAAAGCTTCTTCGGTGATGGTGTCGCCAACCATTGCAACCCAAAAATCATACGGCAAATCTTTGGCGATTTCACGCAATTCTTTCACTTCTTCAAAAAAAGTATCGCTTTCTGAATTAGGCAGAAAATCCGAAGGTTGCCAAATTTTCTCTACTGGAATCAGAAATTGGTCAACATAACTGCTGACATTTTTTTCTAATAGCTGCATTACTTCTAATCGAATGTTTTTTGTTGACATATTTAATTTTGGATTTTATCCCTTCGACAAACTCAGGGCGACAATGAGGTTTCTAGATTTCTCCCAAACACTCAAAATCAATTTATATTTAAACTTTTATTCCTTGCACAACGGCATTTTCGGTTTTTAATAGTAAATCTTCAAAGGAATAATTTTTTACTTCTAAAGCATTATGAACGGTAAAGGTAATGTGATTTCCTAAACCATAAGGGAAAAATCCGAATTTAAAAAACTTCCAGGAATTATTGATGCTCACCGGCACAACATAAGCTGATGGCGCATATTTACATAAAATTTTAAGTCCGCTTTGAGCAAATTCTTTTGGTTTTCCGGTTTTACTTCTTGTTCCTTCCGGAAAAATCACTGCAGATCGCTTGTGTTTTTCGATATATTCCGACAATCCTTTGATAACCGGAATAGCTTGTTTTGAATCTTTTCTGTCAATAAGCACTGAACCTCCGTGTCGTAAATTATAAGAAACGCTTGGTATTCCTTTTCCCAATTCGACTTTACTTACAAATTTTGGATGAAATTTTCGCAAAAACCAAATCAATCCAATAATATCATACATTCCTTGATGATTTGCCACAAAAATGATGGGAACTCCATCGGGAATGCTTTCTCGATTTTCGATTTTGTAAGTCGTGCCTAAAACGTGACCTATTCTCAATAAGAAAAAGTTCAGGTAATCAACACTTTTTTTATGGGATTGGTATCCAAAAACATTGAAACAAACCCATTGTATGGGATGAAAAACAATTAATGTCAACAGGAATAATAGAATTGCAATAAAGGATATGGGGTAAGATATGATTTTTTGCATTATATAATTTTTTTGCGAAAATAGGAAATATATTTTTGTTAGTTGCTGTTTCCAAAAATGCTAATGTATTATTACACTACCCATTGGGTGTAATTAACGAAATGGTGTTTATAATTGTTTTTCAAGCTAAAATTCTAATCAATTTATACCCAAATGTCAGTCTGAGCTTGTCGAAGACAATATAATAACACACTTCGACAAGCTCAGTGGGACATCCTATACAAAATTGATCAAAAAGTATAATTACACCCAACGGGTTATTAATACTTATATTTCATATTGAAAAATGTTGTTTTTACAGAAAAAACTCTTTAAATCCAATAAATTACACTTTTATTCCTTCTACAATAACGCTTTCTGTTTTTTCCATTATCTCGGCAAAAGTGTAATCACTCACTTTTAATGGTTCGTGGACTGTAAAAATAAGATGATGCCCAAAACTTAATGGAAAAGAACCATATTTAAAAACTTTCCAGGAATTGTTAATACTAATGGGAACAATATATGCAGACGGCGCATATTTACATAATATTTTGAGTCCACTTTCGGCAAATTCTCCCGGATGACCGGTTTTACTTCGTGTTCCTTCGGGAAAAATAACTGCCGAGCGAGTGTTTTTTTCAATAGATTCGGCCAATGATTTTATTAAAGGAATGGATTGTTTTGGATTGTTTCGATCTATAAGCACCGAACTTCCGTGACGCACATTATAAGAAACGCTTGGAATTCCTTTTCCGAGTTCTTTTTTAGTGACAAAACCACAATGAAATTGGCGCAAATACCAAATCATTCCGGTTGTGTCGAACAAGCTTTGGTGATTGGAAACAAAAATCAAGGGTACATTTTTGGGGATTAATTCCCTGTTTTCAAAAGTATAAGTCGTTCCTAAAACGTGCGAACATTTTATCAATAAAAAGGTCATAATGTCAACACTGTTTTTATGGGCTTGATACCCAAAAACGTTGAAACAAAACCACTGAATTGGATGAAAAACAAGAATTACAACCAGAAATAAAAAATAATAGAGTAGCGTTATGGGGTACAAAAAAAGGTTTTTCATTCTTTTTTAAAATTAAGCCACAAAAGTAAGAAATATATTTGAAGCTGGTTTTTAATCCAAAACAATAATCTCGTTTAGGGTTTAATTGTATCTTTGTTTTTTATGTTACCCTTTTATGAAATTTACTTATCCAAAAACTGAAAAGCTAAAAAGCAAAATCACGATAGATTTGCTTTTTTCCAAAGGCAAATCTGTGTCTAAGTATCCTTTGAGACTAGTTTATATAGAAAGTGATTACGGCATTCCCGAAGGTTCAGAGCAAAAAATAAAAATGGGAGTTTCGGTTTCAAAAAAATACTTTAAGAATGCTGTTGATCGAAATTATTTCAAGCGTGTTCTTCGCGAAACTTATCGATTAAACAAAAATATTCTGATTGATAATTTGGATAAAAAATATGCCTTTATGTTTTTTTATCAAACCAAAGAACACCTGACGTATGAAGAAATCAACACAAAAACGATTCAATTGTTTGAAAAGTTTATTCTCCAAATAAAAAAAGAGGAATAGCGGCTTGTGTTTTTACTTCAAACATTGAAATTGATGATATATTCCTAATTTAGTAATCAAAAAAAACCGAATTCCATTATTATGATTCCACCTTTCAAAAAAAAATTCATCCTTCCAGTTCTGGCTTCGGCGTTTCTGTTTGTTGGCGTTAGTTTCAAAGACGACTTTTTTGAAA
>DZAU01000014.1:7450-16329 GCA_022729635.1 Flavobacterium psychrophilum | reverse complement strand
CTGGCTTCGGCGTTTCTGTTTGTTGGCGTTAGTTTCAAAGACGACTTTTTTGAAATTGCCAAACAAATAGAAATATTCACAACGCTTTTTAAAGAGCTGAATAAAAATTATGTTGACGAAACCAATCCCGGCGATTTAATGGACAAAGCCATCAAAGGAATGTTGAACAGTCTTGATCCATATACCGTTTATTTCAACGAGCAGGATGTGGTAAAATTCAAGATTAACAACACCGGCGAATACACTGGAATTGGCGCGATGATTACCCGAAAAATTGATAAATTAATCATCAAAGAACCCTATAAAAACTTTCCTGCCGACAAAGCTGGATTAAAAGCTGGAGACGAAATTATTCAAATTGGCGATGTGCTTTTGTCTGATTTCAAGGACGATGCTTCGCAGCTTTTTAGAGGAGCCAAAAACACCAAAGTTGATGTTAAATACATACGACAAGGCAAAACAAGCACCGCCCAAATAATTCTTGACGAAGTCGAAATTAAATCGGTGCCGTTTTTTGGAAAAATTGACGAGAAAACAGGCTACATCGTTTTATCTCATTTTAACCAAAAGGCTTCGTTAGAAACCAAGGAAGCTTTAGAACAATTAAAAAGAGAAGGTGTTGATAAAATTATTCTGGATTTAAGAGGAAATCCCGGAGGACTTTTGAATGAAGCTGTGAATATTTGTAATTTATTTGTCCCAAAAAACGAAATAATCGTTACCACAAAATCGAAAATCGAAAAGCACAACAACACCTATAAAACTTCCAAGGAACCTGTTGATACCGAAATTCCTTTGGTTATTTTGGTTAATGGTAAAAGCGCTTCGGCGTCAGAAATTGTTTCTGGAGCCTTGCAAGACTTAGATCGCGCAGTGATTATTGGCAGTCGAAGTTTTGGAAAAGGATTGGTGCAAAGACCTGTAGATTTAACTTATGGAACCCAATTAAAAGTCACCATTTCTCGCTATTACACGCCTTCTGGAAGATGTATTCAGGCTTTGGATTATGCTCACAAAGATAAAAATGGAGTCGCGACAAAAACCGAGGCCAAAAATTATAACGCTTTTAAAACCCGAAAAGGAAGAACGGTTTATGATGGTGGCGGTATTCAGCCCGATATCGAGCTTGAGGAAACAAAAACAAGCCCAATTACAGATGCTTTGCTGAAAAACGACGGAATTTTTAATTACGCAACCTACTATTATTATAAAAATCCAAATTTAGGCTCGCAAATTCCAAATTTTTCCGATGCCGATTTTCAGGATTTTAAACAGTTTCTGAAAGCCCAGAAATTCGCTTTCGATACTGAAACCGAATTGGCTTTGAAAAATACTTTGGCTGTAGCCAAAAAAGAAAAAGTTGACGAAAGTATTAACTCGGAATACCAGCAATTACTGACTGCACTTCAAAAAAGTGAAGAAAATTTATTGGATAAAAATAAAACAGAAATTAAAAATTTAATTATTGACGAAATCATAAAACGCTATCAATATCAAGAAGGATTGTATCAATATTACACAAAAAACAACCCCGAAATTAAGAAAGCGACCAGCGTTTTGAATACAAGTTCCGAGTATAAAAGCATCTTGAAAATGTAATGAAAAAAAGTTTTCAGATACTTGTTTTTTTGGTTTTTGGACTTTTATCAGCTCAAGAAAACACTACACAATCCGTATATTTTGACTTTGATAAATTTTCTTTGAACAAAACTCAAATTAATACAATTATCAGCCTTATCAACTCGCCCGATTTTTCCCAATTTGAAGCCATTCAACTTTATGGTTATTGCGACGATCGAGGAAGTGAGGAATATAATCATAAATTGTCGGAAAAAAGAGTTGCCACTGTTCAGAAAATCTTGCTTTCGAACGGCATTACACAAAATAAAATTTTTATTTGCGAAGGTAAAGGACGCGTGATTCTTGATAAAGACACGGTAAAAAATTTGCAGAAAACACGTGACAGAAACCGGCGTGTTGATTTATTTTTTATCAAAAACACAACTTTTACTTACTTTCCTGCAAACCCAAAAGCGGGTGACCTCATCATTTTAGAGGGAATAACTTTTGAAATGGGTTCGAGTGTTCTTTCGCCAAAATCAAAAAAAGAATTAGACAGAACCGCTCTTTTATTAAAAAAACACAACACGCTTCGCTTTGAAATTAAAGGTCACGTGTGTTGCACTTCCAGCAAATTTACTGATGCCATTGACAAAGAAACCCAAGACAGAAATCTTTCGATAAACAGAGCCAAAAACGTGTTTGTGTATCTTCGTTCTAAAGGAATAAGTCCTTACAGAATGTCTTATAAAGGCTACGGAAACCGTTTTCCGCTTGGCAAAGGAGATGGTCAAGATCGTCGTGTGGAACTTTATATAACTAAAATATAATTTACTCCTTTTTCATCTCAATATGCGGAATATCATCCTCGAGATACATTTCGCTGGTTTGCACAAATCCGTGGCTTTCGTAGAATTTTTTAAGATACAATTGTGCGCCAATAGTGATTTTGCTTTCGCCAAAATGATGCTTAATTCCGGCAATTGCTTCTCGCATTAAGTCGTGACCCCATTTTCTATTGCGATATTTTGCATCAACGGTCACTCTGCCAATAGAAGCGTTATCAAAAGTAATTCCCGCTTTGAAAAGTCGTGAATACGCCACAATTTTGCCTTCGAGTTCGCCAAAAAGATGCAATGCTAATTTATCTTTTCCGTCAAGATCAAGGTAAACACAGTTTTGTTCCACCACAAAAATTTCGCTTCTTAATCTCAAAATATCATACAATTCATTTGCAGAAAGATTCTCGAAAGACTTTATTTTCCATTTTAATTCCATTTGCCTAATTTTATTTTAAAATACGGATTGATTTAATAATTGACTCTAATTCGTGCATCAAATCTCGTTCTTCTTTTGATGGCGAATAGCAAAACCCTTCTAAAACCAAAATTCTGTCGTGTTGCTCGTCAACAATGGCATAATTGATGAATGGTCCAGACATAAAATCGTTTTTTAGTTCCCAAGTTCCTTTAGTTTCGAATGTTTCTTTACCATCTAAATTAATTTTGAAAAGGTAAGGAGCATATCCTTCTTCGGTAATCATTTTTGCTTCTGGTTCTGTCCCTTGAATATACAACCCTCCAATAGAATCGCGCATTTTGATAATATTGGCTATGCCATTTGACTCTTTTTTAATGGAACTTATTGGAACCTGATAAATCAAAATATTGGTGTTTCCGCTGATGATTTCTTTTTTCAGCCAAATAATTTTATCTTCTTGAAGCACATACAAATAGCCTGATGGAATCTTCAAAGAAATATTGAATTCTTTAGTAATTCTTTGCGTGTTAAGTAACGATTGCTCAATGATTCTTTGGTTTTCGGTAATTTCGGTTTCCTTTATAATTTGGATTATTTTTGGTGCGTTCTTTTCAATAATCTCTAAAATTTCGGTATTCGTTTTTCCTGAAATATGAAACACATTTTGAGGTGATGCGTATTGATTTTTTTTGAGTGAAAATTGATTTTTTTCGTCTTTTTTTACTACAATAATTGTTCTGCTATCGTTTATAAATCCTTCCATAAGTTTTGCGGGATATTGATTTATGGTAAAAAGAGGTTCTTCTTGCGGCAAGCCAATTACAGGCGAAGCAAACTTGTTTCGAATGCTGTCGCCAATTTCTCCATTCCACAGTTGGTCATCAATGATTACTGAAATAGTATTGATTTTCCCCGTTGCTTTTCGGGGTAAATTATCACTTTTTTTCGTGCAAGAAAAAAGCAGAAGTGAAAAAAGCAGCAACAAAAAATGGGTTTTATTCATTATAATTCAATTATAAAACAAAACCCAAATTTATAGAAGATTATTGTATTATCCGTTTATTTTTAGCTTCATTCCAGGTTTTAAATCTTCCCCACGAATATTGTTCCATTTTTTAATATCCGAAATGCTTACTCCTGGATATTTTTTGGCTATGCTATATAAAGAATCTCCTTTTTTTACATAATAATTGGTGGAGTTCTTTTTCGATACCAAAGCTAAATCATCTTTTTTCTTAAATGATTCGGCTTTAGTTTTGTCTATAATTGGCTTTTCGTTTTTAGCAACAATTAAAGTCCTTCCTAAAGCGATATTATTATCCGATAAATTATTCCATTCTTTTAAATCAGCTAAAGGAGTCCCGAATTTTTTGGCAATATTGCCTAAATTATCCCCTTTTTTAACCACATATTCTATGTTTTCCAACTCGGGTGCAGCTGCCAATTCCTCTTTGCTTTCCATCACATTTTTGGTAACTTGCAATGATGTTCCCACTTGGATTGAAGTGTTTGAAAGCTGATTC
The DNA here is from genome assembly GCA_022729635.1 of Flavobacterium psychrophilum. Lineage (GTDB taxonomy): Bacteria > Bacteroidota > Bacteroidia > Flavobacteriales > Flavobacteriaceae > Flavobacterium > Flavobacterium psychrophilum_P. Next base: position 11,986 of record DZAU01000014.1, on the reverse strand, counting down.
CATTCTTTAATTTCTTCAACAGTAACATTATTGTTTTTTGCAATATTGCTTAGATTATCTCCTTTTTGAACCACATAATAGGATGTTTTATCATTCGCTAAAGTATCTGTTTTTATTGATTCCCTTGCTGTTTCTCGAGTGGATGTTTTTGTTTCTGAAGAAGCCATTTTTTGATTATCAGAACGAATCTCGGCTAAAGTTTTATCCGTTTTTGATTCTTTTTTAACCGTTCTGACCACGCTTTCGATAGTGATTATTTTAAGGTTTTTACCACTAGCTACTGAACTGCTTTTTAGCTTATTCCATTTCTTGATTTCAGAAACCGAAACGTTGTATTTGTCGGCAATTTTGCTAAGATTATCACCTCGTTTTACTTTATAATATTTTGTTTTTGAAACAGGTACTCGTTCTGAAGCATAATTTATGGTGTCTTTTACAACAATCGCTTTATTCAACTGAAATGGTCTTTCGCGGAGGTTGGATTCGTGTTGTATATATGCATAAATTTTATCTTCGTTTGATGCAAAAACAGCGATTTTGTCCTTTGGCAATCTCAAAAAGTGGTCTTGATCTCCATAAAACGGAATCACATTCATTTTATAGGATGGATTCAATAATTGTAATTGTGTCACAGGCACATTGAGTAAGTCTGAAATTTGTTTGAATGACATTTGCTTTTTAATCATTATGGTGTCCGTAGCAAAATGTTTTACCAATGCTCTGTCAGGCTTTATTCCGTGTTCGTTATGGTATTCATAAATATACATCGTTGCCAGAAAAGCAGGTACATATCCTTGCGTTTCTTGAGGTAATTTTTTTCTGATATTCCAATAATTTTGTTGTCCGCCAGAACGACGAATTGCCTTTGCAACATTTCCGGGACCAGAATTATAAGACGCCAAAACCAAATCCCAATCCCCAAAAATTGCATACATATTAGTCATATATTGAGCTGCGGCTTCACTTGATTTTAGCGGATCGCTTCGTTCATCAACATAAGAATCAATCTTTAAATTATAGAGTTTCCCTGTTTGATACATAAATTGCCAAAGTCCGGTGGCGCCCATTCTCGAAACCGCTTTTGGATTCAATGCCGATTCTACCACGGCTAAATATTTTATTTCAAGCGGAATGTTTTGTTTGGCTAAAGCCTCTTCAAACATTGGAAAATAATATTCTGAAATAGCCATCAATCGACCAAAGGATTTCTTTCTGTTCTTTAAAAACGACTTGATAATATTTTCTAAACCTTGGTTGTATTCGATATTGAATGGCGATTTTGCATCCATCTCTGCCAGTCTTTCTTTCAACAATTCTGTCGGCAATTCAAAATCAACTTTTTCGTCGATATTAATGTTTTTAATATCATCAGAAATGTCATTAAACAAGTCTAAGTTTGTCAATTCCTTCAGCCATAGACTATCTACGCAAGAAGCCAAATCGTCTTTTACGAAAGTTTTTTTGATGGAATCTAAATAGGAATTTTTTGTTTCTGTTTTTGTAAAACCTTTGCTTTCAATAGTTTTCTGCGAAAACATAGAAATTGGCAATACCAGAAAAAAAGATAGGGCTATATTTTTTATCTTCATAATTTTAAGAATCAACATACTATACATCAAACGATTAAAAACAAATCGTTTTTTGCAAACTTAATATGTTATAACTAAAATTTTCAGTAAATATTGTTAAAAATGCAGTTTTTAGTCCAAAATTGCAGCAATTCCGGGTAAAACCTTACCTTCAAGCATCTCGAGCATTGCTCCACCACCGGTTGAAACATAACTCATTTTATCCTCGAATCCGAATTGTTTTACAGCAGCAACTGAATCACCTCCACCAACGAGCGAGAACGCTCCGTTTGCTGTAGATTCGGCTATAAAATTACCCAATTCTATGGTTCCGTTTGCAAATTTTTCTATTTCGAAAACCCCTAATGGTCCGTTCCAAAGGATGGTTTTTGATTCTAAAATTACTTTTTTGAAGTTCTCCAAAGATTTTGGCCCTGCATCAAGTCCTTGCCAGCCGTCAGGAATTTCTCGAACATCAATAATTTGCGTGTTTGCAGTATTTGAAAAATCATCTGCAGCAACCACATCGACCGGAATGTGAATTTGAACGCCTTTTTCTTTGGCTAATCTTAAAATTTCCAATGCTAATTCTTGTTTGTCATCTTCGCAAATGGAATTGCCAATTTTTCCTCCCAACGCTTTCACGAAAGTAAAAGTCATCCCGCCACCAATAATCAAGTGATCTACTTTGTCCAGAATATTTTCGATAACCGTGATTTTTGAAGATACTTTTGATCCACCAAGAACAGCCGTAACCGGTTTTTGAGAATCTTTCAAAACCTTGTTCAAACTTTCGATTTCTTTTGCCAATAATATTCCGAAGCATTTATTATCTGGGAAAAACTGTGCAATTATCGTTGTCGATGCGTGTGCCCTGTGTGCGGTTCCAAAAGCGTCATTCACATAAATGTCGCCAAGCGAAGCTAATTCTTTAGCAAAATCAACATCTCCGGCTTCCTCTTCGTCATAAAAACGTAAATTTTCTAATAATAAAATTTGTCCAGAGTCTAAATTACTTACCGCTTTGGTAGCTTGATTTCCTATGCAATCTGGCGAAAAATAAACTATTTGCCCAAAAATTTCAGTCGCTTTTTTAATAATATGTCCTAGCGAATATTTTCTTTGAACTCCTTTTGGTCTTCCTAAATGCGACATCAAAATCACACTTCCTCCATCGGCAAGAATTTTATCAATTGTTGGTTTTGCTGCTTCGATACGAGTGGCATCAGTTACATTATAGTCTTCGTCTAAAGGCACGTTAAAATCAACTCTAATTAGGGCTTTTTTATTTTTAAAATCAAAATCGTTTATGGTTTTCATCGTATTAGTTTTTAGTCTTTTGAAAGATTTGCAAATATAGCACTTTTCAGAACTAAAAATAAGAATAGTTTGAAAATCAAAGCAGTCTATTAACTAAAACGATGTAATTTTAAAAAAATAGTGAACTTTTTAAATTTTTATTTGAAAAAAGTGTACATTTATTTTTCTTTATCTTTATAAATTGTTAGTACGAAATTCCTAAAAAAAACTTATGACACATTCCTTTTTAAATGATATAAGAGCATTATATATTGTACTGATTTTGTTTTTTTTAATGCTCGCAGCGATTTGGGCAGGTTACAAAATAGGTTTAAAAAAAACAAAAACCGACAATAAAAATTCTGAAATTTCTTCCTCTTTATTAGGTTTATTGGCTTTGTTATTAGGGTTTACTTTTGCAATGGCCGGTTCACGTTATGAGAATAGAAAGGACAATTTAATTGATGAAGCGAATTGTATTGGAACCGCTTTATTGCGTTCCGATATTTATCCTGATAGTTTGAAAAATGAATTCAAAAAAGATTTTAAATCATATATAAATTCTCGTAAAGAGTATTATCTTTTAGATAATGACGACGAAAAACTGACTAACTCTTTGAAAAAATCAGCCTTTGTAAGTGAAAAATTGTGGAGTCGAGCTACATTTTATGCTAAAGACAAAGATTATTTTATTCATTCGAATATGATGTTGCCAGCACTAAACGCAATGTTTGATAGCGCATCTAAATCGAATATGGTTTTAAATTCTAAAGTTCCCGAAACCATCGTTTATTTATTGTTTTGTTTTTCGCTTGTCATTTCGTTTTTTATTGGATATAATTCAGGATTGGAAAAAATAATAAACACTAAATTTATAATCGGTTTTTCTTTTCTAATCTGTGTCGTAATTTTTATTACTTTGGATTTAGATCGTCCAAGAAGAGGTTTAATTAAATTAGACACCGAAATAACTCTAATGCAAAAATTAAATCAGAAATAATCCATTTTTAAAGATTCCGCTTCTATAAATCTTTCGGTTTTGCCACATTTTATTCTATATTTGCCTTATGCAGTTTTCAGAAATTTTAGGGCAGGATTACATCAAAAAACATTTGACACGAAGTGCTGATTTGGGCAGAATTCCTCACGCACAATTATTTGTCGGACCTGAAGGAAGTGGCACTTTGCCAATGGCGATTGCATACTCACAATACATTTTGTGTGGCAATCAAAATGGCGAAAATTCTGGTTCCAATGAATCTTGTAATCTTAAATTCCAAAAAATTTCTCACCCTGATTTGCATTTCGTTTATCCAACGGTAAGCACCGAAGACGTAAAGACAAAACCTAAAAGTATTGATTTTATCACTGATTGGAGATTGTTTTTAACCCAAAATCCTTATGGGAGTTTGTTTGATTGGTATTCCCTTTTGGGAGTTCAAAATAAACAGGGCGAAATTCGGGTCGATGATGCCCAGGAAGTTTTAAAATCATTGGCATTAAAATCGTATGAAGGCGGTTATAAAATTATGATCGTTTGGATGGCCGATAAAATGAATATTTCTGCTTCTAATAAATTGCTAAAACTGCTCGAAGAACCACCGGAAAAAACCGTTTTCATTCTAATTTCGGAAAATGAAGAAGACATCATCCAAACCATTCGTTCTCG
>DZAU01000014.1:0-7350 GCA_022729635.1 Flavobacterium psychrophilum | reverse complement strand
TTTTCATTCTAATTTCGGAAAATGAAGAAGACATCATCCAAACCATTCGTTCTCGCTGTCAAGTCTTGCATTTCAACGGATTAAGTGAACATATTATTTCCGAAGCTTTGGTTTCTCGAGAACAAATAGAACCAAAAATAGCTACAAAAATTGCACATCAAGCACAAGGAAATTACAACAAAGCCTTACATTTACTTAAAGATGACAGCGAAGAATTTCCGTTTGAACAATGGTTTGTGGTTTGGGTTCGTGCGGCTTTCAAAGCCAAAGGAAATCCGGCTGTTATCGCTGAATTAATCCGCTGGAGTGAGCAAATTGCCGCTTTGGGAAGAGAAACCCAAAAGAAATTCCTGCGGTTTTGCATCGATATTTTTCGTCAGGCATTGTTGCACAATTATGAAACTCCAAGTTTGGTTTATATGGAACCTGCCGTCGAAAATTTTTCAATTGCGAAATTCGCACCTTTTGTAAACGGCAACAACATCAACGAAATATTTAAGGAATTATCCGATGCAATTTATCACATTGAACGCAACGGAAACGCCAAAATTATTTTGACCGATTTATCCATAAAACTCACTCGTTTAATACACAAAAAATAAGCTTATGAACAACGCTGCCTCCATTTTGCTTTTAGCTTTTTTAGCCATCACTTTTATACAATCCGGCTATGATAAATTATTTTATTGGAAAGATAATTTAGCTTTTTTAAAAGAACATTTTGCCCAAACCCAATTGAAAAATCTGGTTCGTTTAGCCCTGTTGAACATTCTGGTTTTAGAATTAATTTCAGGAGTTTTGTGTGTTGTTGGCGGTATCGAATTGTATGTGAGCAACGAAAGAACCTTTGGGTTATATGGTGCTGTTTTTTCGAGTATTACATTGCTAATGCTTCTTTTCGGACAGCGATTAGCCAAAGATTATGATGGAGCAAGAACAATTGTCATTTACTTTATCCCAGCGGTTATGGCGGTTTTTTTGTTGAGTTAGAAAAGAATCCATTTCAATGGCAATGACAATTTCAATGAAAAATTTAAACTTTGCGACTTGTGTCTTGATTTTGTCATTCCGTAGGAATCTCAACATATAGAAGCAACTGTCAGAGATTCCTACGGAATGACAAAAAGCCTAAAATCAATGGCAATGACATTGACAAAATATAAATATACCTTTGTCTCGCCGCGGCGAGTTCGTGGCAAAAAAAAATAAATTTATGACTGCAAAACATCCTTCTGAATCTTTGACGGTATTGACTGATTTGGTTTTGCCAAGCGAAACAAATCCTTTGAATAATCTTTTTGGTGGCGAATTATTAGCTCGAATGGATCGTGCCGCAAGCATTTCGGCCGGAAGACATTCGCGCAGAATTGGCGTAACTGCATCCGTAAATCACGTAGCTTTCAATAAAGCAATTCCGTTGGGAAGCGTTGTTATTGTTGAGGCGAAAGTATCTAGAGCATTCAAAACCTCAATGGAAATTTACATTGATGTTTGGGTCGAAGACCGACTTTCTGGCGAAAGAACCAAAGCCAACGAAGCCATTTATACTTTTGTGGCTGTGGACGAAACCGGGAAACCGGTTGAAGTTCCAGAAATTATTCCCGAAACCGAACTCGAAATTCTACGATTTGATGCCGCTTTGAGAAGAAAACAATTGAGTTTGCTACTAGCAGGAAAAATAAAACCCGAAGAAGCTACGGAATTGAAAGCGTTGTTTGAGTGAAACATAGTGCTGCTTTTATAAAATGGAAACCACATACATTAAAACCCCTTTAGGAATCGCCAAAATAATGGGCGATGAAAATGGCATTTCTATAATTTCTGTATTAGATGAAGGAGAAGTTTTCACAACAATTCCAGCAGTTTTACAAGAAGTAGTTTCTCAACTCAATGAATATTTCGAAGGGAAAAGAACCGATTTTACTTTTAAATTAAATCCATCCGGAACCGAATTTCAGCAAAAAGTGTGGAGAGCATTACTCGAAATTCCTTTTGGAAAAATGATGAGTTATATGGAATTATCAAAGAAATTGGGCGATGTTAAAGCGATTCGTGCTGTGGCTTCCGCCAATGGGAAAAACCCGCTTTGGATTGTAATTCCTTGCCACAGAGTTATTGGCACAGATGGTTCACTGACTGGTTATGCTGGCGGATTGTGGCGCAAAAAGTGGCTGTTGGAACACGAAAACCCTACTACACAACAAAGTTTATTTTGAAAGGGTTGCCACGAATTCACTAATTTTCTATCTTTTTGTCACAAGCTCATCTATTTTTCTTTAAATTCGTGAATTCGTGGCTCAAAAATTAAATTATGATAGAAAAAATCAACCTCAACAACATTCTGTTTCTCGACATCGAAACCGTTCCGGAAGTAGAAAATTTCAATTCTTTGGACTCTGAAATGAAAGAGCTCTGGGAACATAAAACCCAATACCAACGCAAAGAAGAATATACTGCAGAAGATTTTTATGAACGTGCCGGAATTTGGGCTGAGTTTGGGAAAATCGTCTGTATTTCTGTTGGGTATTTTACGAATAAAGGCGATGTACGAAATTTTAGAGTGACCTCTTTTTTTGGAGAAGAAAAGAAAATTCTAAAAGATTTTTCGAATTTACTGAACAATCACTACAATCAGCCACAAAATGTTTTGTGTGGGCATAACGCCAAGGAATTCGACATTCCGTTTATTGCCAGAAGAATGATTATTAATGAAATTGCCATTCCAAACAAGCTCAATTTATTCGGGAAAAAACCTTGGGAAATCCCACATTTAGACACTTTAGAATTGTGGAAATTTGGCGATTACAAACATTTTACTTCCTTGAAATTAATGTGTAAAGTGCTTGGAATTCCTTCTTCAAAAGGCGATATCGACGGCAGTCAAGTGGGTCACGTTTTTTATGTAGAAAAAGATATTGATAGAATTGTAACCTATTGCGAGAAAGATACCATTGCTGTGGCGCAGATTTTCCTTCGACTTCGACGTGAAGATTTGCTGATTGAGGAAGAGATTATTCACGTTTAATTCGATATTTAACCCTGACAGGGCTCAAAACCCTGTCAGGGTTAAACTAAATTATTACATTTACAAAAATTATAAATTATGGTATTAAGTAGATTTTGGCTGGTGATTTTTATTTCTTCGATTGCATTTGTGGTTTTCAGTTTGTTTTCAGGGAACAATTACACGATAGACAATGTTTTAAACGGAAAAAAGGACGATCCTATTTTAATTTCGGAAAAATATATGGATCAGATTCCTGTTTTTATAAAAGACAGCATCAATAAATCGGAAGAAAAAATCTTTATTGTCAACCGCGATACGCTCAACGCCGATACTACTTATGTCTATAAAAACAAAGTAGTGAAAATCTTTAGTGGCGTTCAAAAATCCGATGGTTTATTGCCAACTTGTAAAAGCACCTTACTTGATTTGATTCTGCCACTTATGGCTTATTTGGCTTTTTTCTGTGGCTTGATGGAACTTTTAATTATTTCTGGAGCATCAGAAAAATTAGCAAAAGGATTGAGTCCGGTATTCGTAAAAGTGTTTCCAAGTATTCCCAAAAACCACCCGTCGATTTCCTATATGACTTTAAACTTTTCTGCCAATTTCTTAGGATTGGATTCAGCAGCTACACCTTTTGGATTGAAAGCGATGGAAAGTTTACAGGAAATAAATCCCGAAAAAGACAAGGCTAGTGATGCTCAAATTATGTTTATGTGTCTGCACGCTTCCGGACTTACCTTAATAGCAACTTCTATTATTGGCTATCGTGCTGCTGCCAATGCCAGCAACCCTGCCGATGTGATGTTGCCGTGTATAATCACCTCTTTTGTCGGTACAATTGCTGCTTTTCTTATCGTTGGAATTAAACAAAAAATTAATTTCAAAAGCGCTTCTTTAGTACTAACATTAATGGTTTTAATTGCTGCAATTGTAGGTTTGCTGATGTATGTAAACCATTTGGATTTAATAGGTAAAAACTATTTCACATCCAATCTTTCAGCCTTGATATTGGTAGGGATTATTCTTTTTACGTTGTTATTTTCTTTCAAGAAGGAGAAGAAATTTACCGAAGCTAATACAACGGTTTATGAAGCCTTTGTGGTAGGAGCCAATAATGGTGTTAAAACTGGCGTAACCATTTTCCCTTATGTTTTGGGAATGTTGGTTGCTATTTCTTTATTCAGAAACAGTGGATTATTTGAAATTATCAGTAATTGGATTGCTTTTGCTTTTTCGAATATGGGAGTAAGCAAAGAAATCACCGATGCTTTACCAGTAGCATTGCTAAGACCATTTAGTTCTGCGGGATCAAGAGGGTTTTTGATAGATTCGATGAATACTTTTGGTGCCGATTCCTTAACGGCGAGGTTAAGTAGTATTTTTCAATGCAGTGCCGAAAGTACTTTTTATGTAATAGCGGTTTATTTTGGTTCCGTTAACATCAAAAATACCAGATATGCACTGGGAACGATGCTTTTGGTAGATTTAATTTGCGTAATCACAGCTATTTTTGTGGCGACTTGGTTTTTTTAGAGAAAATTTAACCACAAAGACGCAAAGTTTTCGCAAGGTTCGCAAAGCTTTTTTATCACTGCAAATTCGCAAATTATTTCAAAGTTTTTGAGATTTATAATTTGCGAATCTGCGGTGTTTTTTTATTCAATCACCATTTCAGGAATTTCTCCTTCAATAATCAAAGTGGCTTCGGTGGAAGCGATAATGTGTTCTACGGAAATGCCTGGTGCTCTTTCTAAGAGTTTAAAACCTTTTGGCGTTACTTCGAGAACGGCTAACTCGGTTACGACTTTTTTCACACAGCCTACGCCTGTTAATGGCAAAGTACATTTTTTCAATATTTTTGATTCTCCTGCTTTGTTTACATGCATCATTGCCACGATAATATTTTCGGCCGAAGCGACTAAATCCATTGCTCCACCCATTCCTTTGACCATTTTACCGGGGATTTTCCAGTTGGCAATATCGCCGTTTTCGGCAACTTCCATTGCGCCAAGAATCGTCAAATCTACATGTTGCCCGCGAATCATCCCGAAACTCATCGACGAATCAAAGAAAGAAGCGCCTTTTAAAGTGGTGATGGTTTGTTTTCCGGCGTTAATTAAATCAGCGTCTTCTTCGCCATCGAAAGGGAAAGGCCCCATTCCGAGAACGCCGTTTTCACTTTGAAATTCGACGTCAATTCCTTTTGGGATATAATTTGCCACTAGAGTTGGAATGCCGATTCCAAGGTTTACAAAATAATTATTTTGAACTTCTTGGGCTATTCGTTTTGCGATGTCTTCTTTTGTTAGCATAATTTTTTGTTTTGAACCATATAAGGAATATAAGGTCATTTAAGTTTTGATTGATTAAAACTGTTTTTTCATTAAGCCCATTTCCCAAATCCATTATAGTGGATGTTAAGTGATGGCTTTGTTAATTTTTAGTTGTATTTCTTCCGTTTTGCTCCACCCTAAAATTAATTCCTTTTTTTTATCAAATTTATTCAAGAAGAAAATTCCAATTTCGATATAGCTTTTAATTTTCCCGCTGTTTGAATCAAACCCAATTAAATCAGAAGTAAGTTCACCCCCATCATCATATTTAATTCGCTGCAATATAATTTCATTTTCTGATTCAATAAATAATCCTGTTAAATATTCATTATCTAACTCAGTTGGATTAGTGTTGTTTACAACCTTGAATATTTCTATATCATCATCATAATCAACAAAAGAATATAAAAAATCAGTAGCCATTTTATATTCTTCAATTCCACCCATTACGTATTCTTTAGTTAGCTTGAAGTTATCGTTTTCTATTAATATATCTTCAGCAATTTTATACTTACTCTTTTTTACTCGGAATATTTTTTCCTTTATAAATTCATAAATAAAAATAATAATTGATGCTAAAATTGTAAGAACAAGAATAATAGGAAGAACAATATACTTCATTGCGCTTTCGACAAAAAAGTTATTCCAAAAACTTTGTTTTCTTTTTGTTGTTTGAATTGTAAATTCCATTACTCTTATTTTTTGGGAAGCTTTCGTCTAACTATAAATTATTATCTTTTTCTCACAGTTCTCTGCTCAATCCTTTTTTCGTATTTCTCTCCTTGAAAAATGCGTTGCACGAATATTCCGGGAATGTGAATTTGATTGGGGTCGAGTGTTCCGGCTTCGACTAATTCTTCGACTTCGGCGATGGTGATTTTTGCGGCACCAGCCATACAAGGATTGAAATTTCGGGCAGTTCCTTTGAAGATGAGATTTCCTGCCGTGTCGCCTTTCCAAGCTTTTACAATGGCAAAATCGGCTTTGAATGCCAATTCCATTACGTGCATTTTTCCGTTGAATTCCCGGGTTTCTTTGCCAATGGCGACTTCGGTTCCGAAACCTGCCGGAGTGAAAAAAGCGGGAATTCCGGTTTGGGCAGCCCGACAACGTTCGGCTAAAGTTCCTTGCGGAACGAGCTCTACTTCGAGTTCGCCGGAAAGCATTTGGCGTTCGAATTCGGCATTTTCTCCCACATAGGAAGAAATCATTTTTTTGATTTGTTTTTTTTGTAAAAGCAATCCAAGACCAAAGTCATCGACACCAGCATTGTTAGAAATACAGGTAAGATTGTTGGTTTCTTTTTTGACTAGCTCTGCAATGGAATTTTCGGGAATACCACACAATCCGAAACCACCCAGCATTAAGGTCATTCCAGTTTCGATTCCTTGGAGTGCTTCTTGTACGTTGTTGACTTTTTTGTTGATCATATCGGGTTATATTTGACACGAATTTACTTTGCCGGTTTACTATCAATATTATTAAGTTAAGAATTCGTCTGTTCGAGTATTTTATTAAAAAAAGCTATCGCATTTTTTAATAAAATGTATCGAGAACTCTCCTGTTTTAGGCTTCTCGATACAATTTTTAATAGTAAAGCTGTCGCATTACTATTAAAAATCACTCGAAGAGACGGCCAAGAGCCTTAACTTAATGACATTTACAATTCGAATTCTTCGGTATCTTGTTGAATATCAGTAGTGTCTTTCACTTTTGGAGGAACGTAACAATCCACTTTTATGGAAAGATTTGGCGGTCTGTCGAAATCTTCTTTAGAAACTTTAAGGTTTTTGTCAGCGTAACAAAGCTTCATAAAATACCCCCAAACAGGCAATGCGGCGGTTGCACCTTGTCCGTAAGTCAGGCTTTTGAATCGTGCCGAACGGTCTTCGCATCCTACCCAAACTCCAGTTACCAGGTTTGGAACCATTCCCATAAACCAACCGTCAGACTGGTTTTGAGTTGTTCCTGTTTTACCAGCAATAGGATTTGTAAACATATACGGAT
>DZAU01000013.1 GCA_022729635.1 Flavobacterium psychrophilum | reverse complement strand
GCAGTTTTGCAAACTGTGCCCACAATCGAGAGCAAAAAACATAACCATTTTGGAATCAAATCCAAAATAATCATAATAATTTTGGAATCATAAATAAAAATCGTAGTTTTGTAGTGGATAAAAACTAAAATTATGGTTTCAAGAAGTCAAATAGAGTATGCCAAAGCCCACTTATTCAAAGGAAAAGCCTTGCTGGTTTTTGGACCAAGACAAGTAGGTAAAACTACTTTTGTTGAGAATTTGATATTAGATGTAAACAAAAAATCACTTTTTTTTTATGGCGATGAATCGGATGTGCTAGAAATGTTCAAAAACCCGAATGCCACAAAATTAAAAAACATTGTTGGTGACAATGAAATTCTAGTCATAGATGAAGCACAACGCATTCCAAATATTGGAATTGTGCTAAAAATAATTGTAGATCAAATAAAATCTGTACAAGTAATTGCTACAGGTTCGTCGAGTTTTGAATTGGCAAATAAACTCAACGAGCCATTAACAGGAAGAAAATACGAGATGTTTTTGTCGCCAATATCCTTTTCGGAAATGGTCAATCATCACGGACTTTTGGAGGAAAAAAGAAATTTGGAACAGCGTCTTATTTACGGCAGTTATCCCGAAATAATTATCAATCCTATTGATGCAAAAGAGCATATCAAACTTATTGCCAGCAGTTATTTGTATAAAGATTTATTCATTCTAGATCAAGTTTCTAAACCTATTTTGCTTGAAAAAATCGTAAAAGCATTGGCACTTCAAGTGGGCAGCGAAGTGAATACTAATGAGCTTTCAAAATTGTTACAAGTTGATAATAAGACCATTGACAAATATATTGATTTGCTCGAAAAGGCTTTTGTTGTTTTTAAACTTCCCGCTTTTTCGAATACTGTTAGGAATGAAATTAAAAAAGGAAAGAAAATATATTTTTACGACAATGGAATAATCAATGCGGTTACAGGAAATTTCAACTCGATTTCGCAACGCACGGATATTGGTAGTTTGTGGGAAAATTATATCATTAGCGAACGCAAAAAATATTTGAATATTCAACAAAATGAAGCCGTCTCCTATTTTTGGAGAACTACACAACAACAAGAAATTGATTATATCGAAAAAAGTGAAGACAAAATTCTAGCTTGTGAACTTAAATGGAATCCGAAAGCAAAAGCAAAAATTCCAGTCACATTCTCGACGAACTATGACAATGTAACATCAAAAATAGTAACGCCTGATACTTATGAGGAGTTTTTGTTGTGATAAAATCAAAATCGGCTGTTACAAAAATTTGTAACAGCCGATTTTTTTATAGACGCTAAAGTATTGATTTAATACGCAGAAAGAGTTGTTTGTTTTCTAAATCATTTCTCAAATTTCTGCTAAACAGAGCGTCTTTGTATGGAGTAAATTTAAAAAAATAATTTTAAATAAAAAAGTTTTTCCAGATAAATTTGATTCATTTTTATGCGCTTAACTTTCGGAAATTCTGAAACAAAAATCCTTTTTACTCATTTTTTTAATCTTTCGGATTTCATAATCCATATATTCATAATTAGTCCTAAATTTGCAGTCTAAAATTTAGATTATGTATAGAAGTCATAACTGTGGAGAATTAAACACTTCACACATCAATACCGAAGTTACTCTTGCGGGTTGGGTACAAAAATCACGTGATAAAGGATTTATGAATTGGGTCGATTTGCGCGACCGTTACGGAGTTACCCAATTAATTTTCGACGAAAGTCGTAGCAAAAAAGAAGTTTTTGAACAAGCAAAAACCCTTGGTCGTGAATTTGTGATTCAAGCCAAAGGAACCGTTATTGAGCGAGAAGCCAAAAACAAAAACATCGCAACTGGAGATATAGAAATCTTGGTTACAGAACTAAAAATATTGAATTCTTCACTAACTCCACCTTTCACAATCGAAGATGAAACTGATGGTGGCGAGGACATCAGAATGAAATATCGTTACCTCGATATTCGTCGCAATCCCGTAAAAAACAATCTGCTTTTTCGTCATAAAGTCGCAATGGAGGTTCGAAAATACCTTTCGGATTTAGATTTTTGTGAAGTGGAAACGCCTTATTTAATCAAATCGACTCCAGAAGGCGCAAGAGATTTTGTGGTTCCTTCCCGAATGAATGAAGGACAATTTTATGCTTTGCCACAATCGCCACAAACCTTTAAACAATTGTTGATGGTGGGCGGAATGGATAAATATTTCCAAATCGTGAAGTGTTTCCGTGACGAGGATTTACGTGCCGACCGTCAGCCGGAATTTACCCAAATCGATTGCGAAATGGCTTTTGTGCAACAAGAAGATATTTTGAATGTTTTCGAAGGCTTGACTCGTCATTTATTAAAAGAAATAAAAGGAATTGAAGTTGAAAATTTCCCCAGAATTACATACGATTATGCTATGAAAACCTACGGAAACGACAAGCCGGACATTCGCTTCGGAATGGAATTTGGAGAATTGAATGAATTTGTGCAACACAAAGAATTTTCAGTATTCAACTCGGCCGAATTGGTTGTAGGAATTGCAGTTCCCGGAGTCGGAGAATATTCACGTAAAGAAATCGATGGTTTGATTGATTGGATCAAACGCCCTCAAATTGGTGCCAGCGGAATGATTTATGTAAAATGCAACGAAGACGGCACTTTTAAATCATCAGTAGATAAATTTTACGATCAGGAAGATATAGCAAATTGGGCAAAAGCAACAGGCGCAAAAGCCGGTGATATGATTTTTATTCTTTCTGGTCCAGCCGATAAAACAAGAACACAACTTTCAGCTTTAAGAATGGAAATGGCCACTCGTTTAGGGTTGAGAAAACCAAATGAATTTGCGCCACTTTGGGTAGTAGATTTCCCTTTATTGGAATTTGAAGAAGAAACCGGACGATATCACGCAATGCATCATCCGTTTACTTCGCCAAAACCTGAAGACATTCACTTATTGGAAACCAATCCAAAAGAGGTTCGTGCCAATGCTTACGATATGGTTCTGAATGGAAACGAAATTGGCGGTGGCTCAATCAGAATTCACGATAAAACAACCCAACAATTGATGTTTAAACATTTAGGCTTTACACCAGAACAAGCCGAAGATCAATTTGGATTCCTGATGAATGCTTTCCAATACGGCGCACCGCCACACGGAGGTTTAGCTTTTGGGTTAGATAGATTGGTGTCCATCCTTGGCGGACAGGAAACTATCCGTGATTTTATCGCTTTCCCTAAAAATAATTCAGGAAGAGATGTAATGATTGATGCACCATCGATAATTGATGATTTACAATTGAATGAATTGCACATAAAGCTTGATTTGTAGTCGTTCGTCGGAAAAATTAACCTGAAAACGTTGAAAATCAAATATTTTAATAAAATCCACACAATATTATCTTTCGTATTACATTAAATATTACATTTGCCACATTATAAATTATTATTACTATTACAATGCGTACAGGAACAGTTAAATTTTTCAATGAATCAAAAGGTTACGGATTCATTACAGACGAAGAAACAGGAAAAGACATTTTTGTTCATGCTTCAGGAATCAACGCGGAGGAACTTCGTGAAGGGGACAGAGTTAGCTATGAAGAAGAAGAAGGAAGAAAAGGAAAAGTTGCTGCGAAAGTAGCAGTTATCTAAGTAAATTTTTTGCTTACGAATGTTTAAAGCGTCCCGATTTGTCGGGACGCTTTTTTGTTTTAACCAAAACTCAATTTTGTTAAAACCAAACCTATTAATGATTATAAAAACAATTGCATTTTTCCTGAACTAAATTTTACATTAAACTTGTGTTTTAAATCATTGAAACCTATCTTTGTGCTGTATTTTATACTAAAATAATAATCGTTATGCAATCAAGTCAATTAGATTTTTTTCCAATACTATTGCAAATGCTGTTAGCTATTGTGTTTGTTACGGCTATCATCATAATTTCCGGAAAATTAGGACCGAAAAGATCGTCAGCTGTTAAAGACGAAAACTTTGAATGTGGGATCGAATCCTTAGGAAATGCGCGCATTCCTTTCTCGGTAAAATATTTTCTGGTCGCTATTCTGTTTGTTTTGTTTGATGTCGAAGTAATTTTTCTTTATCCTTGGGCAATCAATTTCAAGGAATTGGGAATGGAAGGAATGATAAAAATGGTGATTTTTATGCTTTTATTGTTGGTGGGATTTTTCTACATCATCAAAAAGAAGGCATTAGAGTGGGAATAAATCAATTAAAAATTAAAAATTACGAATTAAAAATCTGAATTCGTAACTTTTAATTTTTAATTCATAATTTTTAATTGAATAAAAATGAGCAATTCAAATATAAATATGGTCGAACCACCTCAAGGCATTGCTGGCGAAGGCTTCTTTGCCACAAAACTGAGTGATGTTGTAGGTTTGGCTCGTGCCAATTCGCTGTGGCCATTGCCTTTTGCAACCTCTTGTTGCGGAATCGAATTTATGGCAACAATGGCTTCGCATTATGATTTGGCAAGATTTGGGATGGAGCGTGTGAGTTTTTCTCCTCGCCAAGCCGACATGTTGTTAGTAATGGGAACCATTTCAAAAAAAATGGGACCAATTTTACGCCAAGTTTACGAACAAATGGCCGAACCTCGCTGGGTAATTGCAGTTGGAGCTTGCGCCTCATCAGGTGGAGTTTTTGACACTTATTCCGTTTTACAGGGAATAGACAAAGTAATTCCTGTTGATGTTTACGTTCCAGGTTGTCCGCCAAGACCAGAGCAAATTGTTGATGGCGTGATGCAATTGCAGGAATTGGTAAAAAATGAATCCGTAAGAAGAAGAAGTTCTCCAGAGTATCAAGAATTATTAGCGTCTTATAATATAAAATAAGAAAATGGCTTTAGAAACAACACAAATTCAAGATAAATTAGTGGAAACATTTGGCGAAAGCACTTTCCATTTCAATCAAGAAAAAGACATATTTTCGTTTGAGGTAGCAGCCGACAAAATTACCGCTGTTATTCTTTTTCTAAAAAATGATCCCGAATTGCGTTTTCATTTCCTGACAGATTTATGTGGCGTTCATTATCCTGACAATGTAATCGAAAGACAATTTGCCGTGGTGTATCACTTGCATAATTGGTATGAAAACAAACGTATAAAAATCAAAGTGTTTTTGAACGGCTCAACCCCAGGAATAAAATCGGTAACCAATATTTTTCTTTGTTCCAATTGGATGGAAAGAGAAACTTATGATTTTTTCGGAATCAATTTCATTGGTCATCCACAGCTGAAACGTATTTTGAATATGGACGAAATGGTTTCATTTCCTATGCGAAAAGAATTCCCGTTAGAAGACGGAGGAAGAACAGATAAAGATGACCGTTTCTTTGGAAGAACGCCTCAAATAAATAAATAATAAATAATTCAACATTATAAATGTCAGAACTATTATTACCACCAGAGCATCGATATGCTAAAATAATTGCAGCGCATCACAACGAAGACGGAAGCGAGCTTTCGATTCTGAATTTAGGCCCAACGCATCCGGCAACTCACGGAATTTTCCAAAACGTTTTGTTAATGGACGGCGAAAAAATTCTGGATGCAGAACCAACTCTTGGTTACATTCACAGAGCCTTCGAGAAAATTGCCGAAAATCGTCCTTTTTACCAAATCACACCACTCACTGATCGATTGAACTACTGCTCATCACCTATCAATAATATGGGTTGGTGGATGACTGTAGAAAAAACATTAGGTATTGAGGTTCCAAAAAGAGTTCAATATTTAAGAGTCATTGTGATGGAATTAGCCAGAATTTCTGACCATTTAATATGCAATTCCATTCTTGGTGTCGACACCGGAGCTTATACCGGTTTTCTTTACGTTTTTCAATTTAGAGAGAAAATTTACGAAATCTACGAAGAAATTTGTGGTGCTCGTTTGACTACAAATATGGGAAGAATGGGCGGTTTCGAAAGAGATTGGTCACCAGAAGCTTTCCGTAAATTAGACGTATTTTTAAAAGATTTTCCTATTGCCTGGAAAGAATTTGAAAACCTGTTCGAAAGAAACCGAATTTTTATTGACAGAACCGTAAACGTGGGACCTATTTCTGCCGAAAAAGCGATGGCTTACGGATTTACAGGTCCAAATTTACGTGCCGCCGGAGTTGATTATGACGTTCGAGTAGCACATCCTTATTCTTCCTACGAAGATTTTGATTTCATTGTTCCTGTTGGAAAATCAGGCGATACTTACGACCGTTTTTGTGTTCGTAATGCCGAAGTTTGGGAAAGTTTGAGCATCATTCGTCAAGCATTGGCAAAAATGCCCGAAGGAAATGAATTTCACGCCGATGTTCCTGCCTATTATTTGCCTCCAAAAGAAGATGTATATCACGACATGGAAAGTTTGATTTACCATTTCAAGATTGTAATGGGCGAAATCCCCGTTCCGGTTGCCGAAGTGTATCATTCTGTCGAAGGCGGAAACGGAGAATTAGGATTTTACTTGGTAACCGACGGAAGCAGAACACCTTATAGACTGCACTTCCGCAGACCTTGTTTTATCTATTATCAGGCTTATGCCGAAATGATAAAAGGCGCAATGCTTTCGGATGCGATTGTTATTTTGTCAAGTTTGAATGTTATAGCGGGGGAACTCGATGCGTAAAAGCCCCCTAACCCCCGAAGGGGGAATTAAAAACGAATAAATAGAAATGACTTTATATTTTCAAATAATTAATATATAACTCGGCTTCCTCCCCGAAGGGGAGGGCCGGGGAGGGGCTTATGGAAAGAACACATTACAAACAAGAAATAAATATGACCGAAGCATTGATGAATCGCATCAATGAATTAATCAGTCATTATCCAGAAGGCAAACAAAAATCGGCCTTGTTGCCCATTTTACACGAAGTTCAGGATGCACACGACAACTGGTTGAGTTTTGAATTAATGAATAAAGTAGCCGAAATACTGCATATTAAACAAATCGAGGTCTATGAAGTGGTTTCTTTCTACACGATGTTCAACCAAAAACCAATTGGGAAGTATATGTTCGAATTTTGCAGAACTTCTCCTTGTTGTTTGAATGGTGCCGAAGATTTAATGGATTATACTTCCGAAAAATTAGGCATAAAAATGGGCGAAACCACTGCTGACGGAATGTTTACCATTACCGGAGTGGAATGTTTGGGCGCTTGTGGTTATGCTCCAATGATGCAATTGGGTGATTTTTACAAAGAAAAATTAACCAAAGAAAAAGTAGATCAGATTATTGCTGATTGTAGAGATAATAAAATTACGTTACACGATAAATAATATGTCACAAAAAATATTATTAGAGAAAATAAATATTCCAGGAATTAAAACTTATGAGGTATATCGCCAAAACGGTGGCTATTCTTCTGTGGAAAAAGCTCTAAAAACCCTAACGCCAGACGAAATCGTCGAAGAAGTAAAAACTTCTGGATTGCGTGGTCGTGGTGGAGCGGGATTTCCAGCCGGAATGAAATGGAGTTTTATTGACAAAAAATCAGGAAAACCAAGACATTTGATTTGCAATGCCGACGAATCAGAACCAGGAACTTTCAAAGATAGGTATTTGATGGAACATATTCCTCACTTATTGATTGAAGGAATGATAACTTCAAGTTTTGCTTTGGGAGCAAACCTGTCCTATATTTATATTCGTGGTGAATATATGTGGGTTTACAAAATTCTCGAAAGAGCCATCAACGAAGCAAAAGCTGCGGGTTGGTTAGGAAAAAATATATTAGGAACAGGATACGATTTAGAAGTATATGTTCAGTGTGGTGGTGGAGCTTACATTTGTGGAGAAGAAACTGCATTAATCGAATCCTTGGAAGGAAAAAGAGGAAATCCTCGAATCAAGCCACCATTTCCGGCAGTTTCAGGACTTTGGGCAAACCCAACGGTGGTGAATAATGTCGAAACTATTTCGGCAGTGCCTTGGATTGTCAATAATTCAGGTGAGGATTATGCCAAAATAGGATTGGGAAGATCAACTGGAACAAAATTAATTTCTGCCTCAGGACATATCAAAAATCCCGGAGTTTATGAAATAGAAATGGGATTGAGCGTTTATGAATTTATGAATTCTGATGAATATTTGGGAGGAATGAGTTCTGACCGACCTTTGAAAGCCTTAATTCCTGGAGGAAGTTCAGTTCCCGTTTTACCCGCACATTTAATTTACAAAACAGCCAATGGCGACGACCGTTTGATGACTTACGAAAGTTTGAGCGACGGTGGTTTTGCAACTGGTTCAATGTTAGGTTCAGGAGGATTTATTGTTTACAATGACACTTCTTGCATCGTACGAAATACTTGGAATTTCTCCCGTTTTTACCATCACGAAAGTTGCGGACAATGTTCGCCTTGTCGTGAAGGAACAGGATGGATGGAAAAAGTATTGCATAGAATAGAAAACGGTCACGGTCGTGAAGAAGATATCGATTTGCTTTTGAGCATTCAAAGTAAGATTGAAGGAAACACGATTTGTCCTTTGGGTGATGCAGCATCTTGGCCAGTGGCAGCAGCGATTCGTCACTTTAGAGAAGAATTTGAATATCATATTCGTTTTCCGGAAAAAATAAAAAATAGAGATCATTTTGTAGATGAGCCTTTTGAAAGCGTGAAGCATTTGTTGAGTAAAGTAATTACTTAATTAGCATTTCTAAAAAATATTGCGAGGATAAAAATATTCCTCCATCAGATTATATAGAATAAATAACACTGGCAGGAGTTAAATATTGGTAAATGATTAGTAAACAAGACATATTTCAAACAATAATCGACAATAAAGATGCCATAAAAAACTTTGGTGTGAATGAAATTGGGTTGTTTAGCTCGTATGTTCGCAATGAACAAACCAGTAAGAGCGATATCGATTTGTTGGTAGATTACAACAAAGAAAAAATTTCGCTAAAAAACTATATGGGTTTTTGCTTTTTGATGGATGATTTATTCGCCAATACAAAAGTAGAAGTGGTAACCAAAAATGGATTAAGCAAATATATTGGACCATACATTTTAAAAGAAGTCGAAGATGTTAAAATCTGAAATAGAATATTTACGGCATATACAAGAAGAAACTTCTTTTATTATAGAACATACAAGTGCTATAACAGAAGATGTTTTTAGCGAGAATTTAGTTTTGCGCAAAGCCATAATCAGAAGGCTAGAAGTTATTGGCGAAGCAACAAAAAGGGTCGATTTTGATTTTAGATCAAAATATAAAGCAGTTCCTTGGAAAGAAATGACAGGATTAAGAGATAAATTAATTCACGATTATACAGGGGTAGATTATCCATTGGTTTGGAAAATATGTAAGGAAAGCATCCCTGAATTAGATTTTCAAATTGAAGAAATAATAAATGAAAAAGAGTAGATTAGAAACACTAAAATTACCCAAAAATAGTTAAAGGGCTTATTATGAAAGTAACCATAGATGGTCAAGAAATTGAAGTAGAACCAGGTACAACTATCCTGCAAGCGGCCAGAATGATTGGTGGAGAAGTAGTTCCGCCAGCCATGTGCTACCATTCTAAACTAAAAGGAAGCGGTGGAAAATGCCGTGCTTGTTTGGTTGAAGTTGCCAAAGGAAGCGAAGCTGACCCAAGACCAATGCCAAAATTAATGGCTTCCTGTGTAACCGGCTGTATGGACGGAATGGAAGTGAACAGCAAATCTTCGGCAAGGGTACAAGAAGCTAGAAAATCAGTGACGGAATTCTTGTTGATTAATCACCCTTTAGATTGTCCGGTTTGCGACCAAGCGGGAGAATGTGATTTGCAAAATTTAAGTTTCGAACACGGAAAATCAGAAAGTCGTTATATAGAAGAAAAAAGAACTTTTGAACCAGAAGATATTGGCCCGAATATTCAATTGCACATGAATCGCTGTATTCTTTGCTATCGTTGCGTGATGGTTGCTGACCAAATTACAGACAACCGAGTTCACGGAGTGATGGACAGAGGTGATCATTCAAACATTTCGACTTGTGTTTCGCACGCTATTGACAACGAGTTTTCAGGAAATATGATTGATGTTTGCCCAGTTGGTGCTTTGACAGACAAAACTTTTAGATTCAAATCGAGAGTTTGGTTCAACAAGCCTTATAATGCTCACAGAGATTGCCCAACTTGTTCAGGGAAAACAACGGTTTGGATGTTTGGTGACGAGATTCAAAGAGTTACTGGAAGAAAAGACGAATTTCACGAAGTAGATGAATTCATTTGCAACAGCTGTCGTTTTGATCACAAAGATGTGAAAGATTGGATTATTGAAGGGCCAAGAGAGTTTGAAAAAGATTCGGTTATCAATCAAAACAAACACTTTGGAAAATTAGAAAAAGTTCAAATCAATACTGAGGAAAATATACTTTTAGGCAGAGAAGAAGATAGAAAAAAAATAAGTATGGCTGAAATTGATTACAACGAAAAAATAGACGGTAACCCATTAAATTCGAAAAAAAATGGATAGTACATTTATTATAGAAAAAAGTGTTGTAATCCTTGTGGTATTTGCCTTTACAATGGTAATGGCAATGTATTCTACTTGGGCAGAAAGAAAAGTTGCCGCTTTTCTTCAAGATAGAATTGGTCCGAATCGTGCAGGTTGGGGAGGATTATTTCAACCGCTTGCCGATGGATTGAAATTGTTTGCCAAAGAAGAGTTTTCGCCAAATACTCCCAATAAATTTTTATTCTTGGTTGGTCCCGGAATTGCAATGGGAACCGCTTTGATGACCAGTGCCGTAATTCCTTGGGGCGATAGATTTCACCTTTTTGGAAGAGATATTTTACTGCAAGCAACGGATATTAATGTAGCCCTTTTATATGTTTTTGGAGTTGTTTCCGTTGGCGTTTACGGAATTATGATTGGTGGTTGGGCTTCGAACAATAAATTTTCATTGATTGGAGCAATCCGAGCTGCTTCGCAAATGGTTTCTTATGAAGTAGCCATGGGATTGTCTGTAATTGCCTTGCTAATGATGACCGGAACTTTGAGTTTAAAAGAAATATCCGAACAACAAGCCGGAATGAATTGGAATGTGTTTTATCAACCCCTGTCTTTTATCATTTTTTTGATTTGTGCTTTTGCAGAAACAAACAGAACTCCATTTGACTTACCGGAATGTGAAACCGAATTAATTGGAGGTTATCACACTGAATATTCCTCAATGAAAATGGGTTTCTATTTATTTGCCGAATATGCCAATATGTTTATTTCATCAACAATTTTGGCAGTTTTATTCTTTGGAGGATATAATTATCCGGGAATGAGTTGGGCTGTTGAAAATTGGGGAGTCAACATTGCTAATATTATAGGAGTTTTGGCTTTATTCATTAAATTATGTGGCTTTATATTCTTTTATATGTGGGTTCGCTGGACAATTCCAAGATTTAGGTATGATCAATTGATGCATTTGGGTTGGAAAATTCTAATTCCATTATCAATTGTAAACATAATGATTACAGGAATTGTGCTTTTAAGAGTAGAAATAATGGCTTATTTAGGGTTCTAAAGAGACGAATTGGTGCCTTAAGATTTCAAAATAAAAATAGAGGTGGTCACAATCTGTGACCACATCAAGAAATAAAAATAGAATTTCAATATATGAGCGAAGAATTAATTATTACAGAAGAATTTATAATGAGCAAAATCTTGCTTATTAGAGATCAAAAAGTAATGATTGATAGCGATTTAGCTGAATTGTATGGTGTGACAACCGGGAATTTAAACAAATCCGTAAAAAGAAATCTATTTAGGTTTCCCGATGATTTTATGTTTCAATTAACCCAAAAAGAGTTTGAAATTTTGATATTCCAAAACGGAACATCAAGTTGGGGAGGAACTAGAAAATTGCCTTTTGTATTTACTTAGCAGGGAGTTGCAATGTTGTCAAGTATTCTAAATAGCGAACAAGCAATTAAAGTTAATATACATATTATTAGAGTGTTTACCAAAATGAGAAATTATCTCATAAACAATCTCAATTTAACTTTAGAAGTTGAAATGATTAAAAAGAAACTAATCAACCATGACAAAAACATCGAATTAGTATTTAGCTATTTGGACGAACTGATTGACAAACAAGAAGATAGAATAGAAAGAACAAAAATAGGTTACAAAAAATAAAATATAATTAGTACCGAAATGCCCTAGCCCTGATAGAAGAGGAAATCCCACGCTTTTTTTGCGTGGATTGAAACGGATAGCAGGATTAAGCTTCAATTAATAAAAATAAGAAAATCTGATTTTAGTCCAGAAATTTCGGAATCTAAAATCTAAAATCTAAAATTTAAATGTCAATACAAGAAATATCACTTTCCGGAAGAAAAAAAGTAGTCTCAAACAAAGAGATGACTTTTCTTGAACGAATGTATCTAATAGCCCTTTTCAAAGGCTTGTGGATTACTATTAATCACTTTTTCAGAAAAAAAGCCACGATTCAATTTCCGGAGCAAGTGCGCGAAATGAGTCCGGTGTATCGCGGCAGACACATGTTGAAACGTGACGAACAAGGTCGCGAAAACTGCACCGCTTGTGGGTTATGTGCTTTGTCTTGTCCTGCCGAAGCCATCACGATGAAGGCAGCAGAACGCAAAGCCAATGAGAAACATTTGTACCGTGAAGAAAAATATGCCGAGATATATGAAATCAATATGTTGCGTTGCATTTTTTGCGGATTGTGTGAAGAAGCTTGCCCGAAAGACGCCATTTATTTGACAATTTCCAAGGAGTTGGTTCCGGCTAGTTACAGTAGGGAAGATTTTATTTTTGGAAAAGACAAATTGGTAATGCCTTTAGAAATGGCTATTAAAAACACTCAACTTAAAAACGCTAACTAATGATACATATTCCAGATATAGCGAATGCAACCACAATACAAATTTTATTTTCTGTGCTTTCGGTTGTCACATTAGCAACCGCTTTTTTAACAATTTATAGCAAAAATCCGATACACAGCGCCATCTATTTAGTGATTTGCTTCTTCTCGATTGCAGGGCATTATTTGCTTTTAAACTCACAGTTTTTAGCGATTGTTCATGTAATTGTTTATGCTGGAGCCATTATGATTTTATTCTTATTTACAGTGATGCTGATGAATTTAAACAAAGAAAACGAAGTTTACAAACCAAGGATTACCCGATTGGGAGCCATCGTGACTTTTTGTTTAATGTGTTTAGTCCTAATCGCTATTTTCATCAATTCAAAACCAATTGTTGGTGAATATATCACAACCGGAGAAGATTATCAATCTATAAAAGCGTTAGGTAAAGTGCTGTTAAACGAATATATGGTGCCTTTTGAATTTGCTTCGGTATTGCTTTTGGTAGCAATGATTGGTGCTGTTTTATTGTCTAAAAAAGAAAAAACCAAGAATTAATATGAATAATATTTTAAATCAAGTTGGTATTGAAAATTACATATTCCTCAGTGGCATACTTTTTTGTATTGGCGTTTTTGGAGTATTGTACAGACGAAATGCTATCATCGTATTTATGTCGATCGAAATAATGTTGAATGCCGTCAATCTTTTGTTTGTGGCATTTTCGACCTATCATCAAGATGCACAAGGACAAGTTTTCGTGTTTTTCTCGATGGCCGTTGCTGCTGCAGAAGTTGCCGTTGGATTGGCAATTCTAGTTTCAATATTCAGGAATTTAGGTACAATTGATGTTGGTAAATTAAAAAATTTAAAAGGATAATCTTCCATGGATACAAGTTTAGTTTTAGTCTTACTATTAGCTCCTTTTTTAGGGTTTTTATTTAATGTTTTCTTAGGCAAACAAGCAGGAAAAAGCATCGTGGGAATTGTGGGAACACTTTCTGTTGCGGTTTCTTTTGCAGTAGCTTTATATTTATTTGGTTACAACCAAGTAAAATCAGAACCAATTATTGTCAATCTATTCGATTGGATTTCGATTCAAAGATTCGATGTGAGTTTTGGATTTCTGATTGATCAATTAGCATTGATCTGGTTGTTGTTTGTAACAGGAATTGGGTCGTTGATTCATTTGTATTCCATAAGTTATATGCACGATGACGAGAAAATACATTCCTTTTTTGCCTATATGAATTTGTTTATTTTCTTTATGATTACGCTTGTCATTGGAAGCAATTTATTGGTAATGTTCATTGGTTGGGAAGGCGTGGGTCTTTGCTCTTATTTATTGATTGGATTTTGGTACAAAAACCAAGACTTTAATGATGCTGCCAAAAAGGCTTTCATTATGAACAGAATTGGCGATTTGGGATTTTTAATCGGAATCTTCATCGTTGGTTCAATGTTCAATACTTTAGATTTTACAACTTTAAAAAACACTATTACTACTGCAACCGACATCAATGATTTATGGATTGCTATTGCGGCTTTGGCTTTATTCATTGGAGCGACAGGAAAATCAGCACAAATTCCGTTATATACTTGGTTGCCGGATGCGATGGCTGGACCAACACCGGTTTCGGCATTGATTCACGCTGCGACGATGGTTACCGCAGGAATTTTTATGATTACCAGATTAAACTTCTTGTTTGATATGGCACCAAGTGTCCAGAATATTATTGCTGTTATTGGCGCAGTTACAGCTTTGGTTGCCGCAACGATTGCTTTGGTTCAAAATGACATCAAAAAAGTTTTGGCTTATTCTACAGTTTCTCAATTGGGATTAATGTTTTTGGCTTTAGGATTAGGTGCTTATGAAGTTGCTGTTTTCCACGTACTCACGCACGCTTTCTTCAAAGCTTGTTTGTTCTTGGGTTCTGGATCGGTGATTCACGGTTTGCACGGCGAACAAGATATGCGCAAAATGGGCGGTTTGCGAAAAGCGATGCCAATTACTTTCATTACGATGTTGATTGCTGCATTGGCCATTTCCGGAATTTTCCCGTTAGCAGGATTTTGGTCAAAAGACGAAATTTTAATGACTGCTTTTCACGAAAATCCAACTTTATGGATAATTGGATCGATTGCTTCGATAATGACGGCTTTCTATATGTTTAGATTGATTTATCTAACATTCTTTAACTCGTTTAGAGGAACCGAAGAACAAAAACACCATTTGCACGAAAGTCCTAGTTTGATTACTTTGCCTTTAATTATTTTGGCAATCTTGTCTTTCTTTGGTGGAATCATCAGTTTGCCGGGACACAGCTGGTTGAACGAATATTTATCACCTTTATTTTCGAAAGTTACTCAAGAAGAACACACATTAGGAAATACCGAATATATGCTGATGGCAATTGCGACAATAGGTGCCTTAATAGGAATAGGAATTGCGTATAAAAAATACTTGAAAGACAATACTATTCCAAGTGAAGATGCCGAAATCACTGGTGTGACGAAGGTTTTATATAACAAATACTATGTTGATGAGGTTTATGATGCTGTTTTTGTAAAACCAACGAATGCGTTATCAAGTTTCTTTAGAGATTCTGTCGAGACTACTTTATCAGCAATGGTTTTTGGATTAGGAAAAGTGACAAACGAAATCGCTTTTCAAGGTAAAAAAGTACACAACGGAAGTGTTGGTCTGTATCTTTTCGCTTTTGTTTTAGGCGTTATTGCCATAATAACTTATATATTTTTATAATAATTTTTGCATAATGGATGTAACTACACTATTAATTATTCTTCTGGTTGGCGCATTTGCTACGTATTTTTCTGGCGATAAATGGGCTTCTAAAGTGGCGTTGCTTTTTGGCGTGACCGCTTTTGCAGGGTCTCTTTGTTTGTTGAGCCAATTTAATTTAGGTCAGGATTTAAACTATAAAATTCCTTGGATTGCAAATCCAAAGATTTTCTTTGCTTTACAAGTTGACGGACTTGCACTGGCAATGCTTTTGCTCACAACTGCATTGACGCCAATTATCATCTTTTCTTCTTTTGGGAATACATATAAAAACTCGAAAGCTTTCTATGCGCTAATCTTGTTTATGACCTTTGCTATGGCGGGAACTTTCCTTGCTGCAGACGGACTTTTATACTACGTTTTCTGGGAGTTGTCACTAATTCCTATTTACTTCATAGCACTTATTTGGGGTAATGGTGATGCCGAAGAACGCAAAAAAGCAGTTGTAAAATTCTTTATTTACACACTTGCCGGTTCATTGTTTATGTTGGTGGCATTTATTTATTTGTACCAAAAAGCGGGAAGTTTTTTAATTTATGAATTGACTCAACTTCATCTTTCGCCAACAGAACAATTCTGGATATTCTTGGCTTTCTTCTTGGCGTATGCCATCAAAATTCCATTAATTCCGTTTCATACATGGCAAGCAAAAGTCTATCAAAAAGCACCAACCGTTGGTACAATGTTACTGGCGGGAATTATGCTAAAAATGGGATTGTACAGCGTTATTCGTTGGCAATTGCCAATCGCGCCAGTTGCCGCAAAAGAATTGATGTCGCTCGCTATTGGACTTGGAATTGCAGGCGTAATATATGGTTCGATAGTGGCTTTGCGCCAAAAAGATTTGAAAAAATTATTGGCTTATTCCTCTTTGGCACACGTCGGGTTAATAGCTGCCGGAGCTTATACTTTAACACTTGACGGATTGCGTGGTGCTGTTTTACAAATGATAGCACACGGATTTGTAGTTGTTGGATTGTTCTTCGTGGCCGAAATTATTTTTAGAAGATATGAAACCAGAAAAATTTCTGAAATGGGCGGTATTCGTGCACAATCTCCAAAATTTACTTCCATGTTTATGATTTTGGTTTTGGCCTCTGTTGCCCTGCCATCAACATTCAATTTTGTGGGAGAATTTACTGTTTTATATAGTCTTTCTCAAATAAATATTTGGTTTGCACTTCTTGGAGGAACAACCATAATCTTAGGCGCTTATTATATGTTGAAAATGTTTCAACACGTGATGTTGGGCGAAACCAACGCAAGATTATTTGCCGATGTAACTTTCAATGAAGGTGTATCGTTAGTAATTATCATCATCGTTTTGTTCTTTTTTGGAATGTATCCAAAACCAATTATCGACTTGATTACGCCAAGTCTCGAAAATATTTTAACTCAAATAAATAGAATTTAGGAATTAGGATTTAGGAATTAGGATTTTTGTTGGATGGGCAAATGGAACTATTTAATAAATTTAAAATATGACTAAAGAAGAGCTTAAAAATCGCACAAAACAATTTGCATTAAATGTTTTTAAGTTTTTAATGTCACTAGATAAAAATAAAGCTGTTGATGTGGTTTCCTATCAACTTTTTAAATCTTCATCGTCGGTTGCCGCAAATTATAGAGCAGTTTGCAGAGGTAAATCAAGTGCCGATTTTTTAAATAAATTGAAAATCGTAGATGAAGAAGCTGATGAAAGCTTATTTTGGCTGGAGTTTATCAAAGGATTGGAAATAGAATGTGATAAGATTGAGCTTGAAAAATTAATAAAAGAAGCAGATGAATTAGTTGCGATTTTTTCATCAGGAATAAAAACTATAAAAGCGAAAAATAATATAAAAAATTAAGGTTTTGGAATATAAGAATTATTTTTTTGCAGACTGTAATCCAGTTTCATAAATCCTAATTCGTAAATCCTTAATCAAAAAATCAAAAAATGAATACATTAATAGCAATTACGGCACTCGGAGTTTTAACTCTTTTATTTGAAATTTTAAATTTTAGAAAAGCCATTGTTCCAATTACGATTATTGGCTTATTGGCGGTTCTTGGTGTAACTTTTACTGAGTTTAACAATCTTGAGAGTTACTACAATAATATGATTGTGGTAAGCAAATTCTCGTCAGCATTTTCAGCTTTATTTATTGTTCTTACTGTTTTCTTGGTTGCAATGGCTCACGATTTCTATGAAGACCAGCAAACTAAAATCTCCGATTTCATTGCCATAAAAATATTTATGTTAGCCGGAGCTGTTGCTATGGTTTCTTTTGGAAACTTGGCTATGTTTTTTCTTGGAATAGAAGTTTTGTCGATTTCACTTTATATTCTTGCCGCAAGCAACCGATTAAACGTGAAAAGCAACGAAGCCGGAATGAAATATTTCTTGATGGGTTCTTTTGCTTCCGGAATTATTTTGTTTGGAATTAGTATGATTTACGGTGCAATGGGAACTTTTGACATCGCCGAAATCACTGATTGGTCTCGCTCTGCCGAATTGCCTTCTTGGTTTCCAATAGGAATTATTTTGGTTACCATTGGAATGTTTTTCAAAATTGCCGCTGTTCCTTTCCATTTTTGGGCACCAGATGTTTATGAAGGTTCTCCAACCTTGACAACCGCTACAATGAGTACTTTGGTGAAAGTAGTGGCAATTGCAACACTATATAAATTGTTAACCGCAATGAATGCTGATATTTCTGATGCATTTATCAATGTTATCCTCGTTATTTCTATAGCATCTATGACCGTTGGAAATATTATGGCGTTGAAACAAACCAACGTGAAACGTATGCTGGCTTTCTCCGGAATTTCGCACGCCGGTTTTATGTTGATGGCTTTTTTGAGCATCAGTAATTCAGCAAGCAGTTTGTTGTATTATACTTCGGCCTATTCGCTAGCCGGAATTGCTGTATTTGCTGTGATTTTATACGTTTGCAAGAATAAGGATAACGAAGATATTTCGAATTTCAACGGACTTGGAAAAAATAATCCAGTAATGGCTGCCGTTCTTACGGCTTCTTTACTTTCGATGGCGGGAATACCAATATTTGCTGGGTTTTTTGCCAAAATGGTTTTGTTCAATCAAACGATTCAGGCGGGCTATTTAGTGGTTGTAATTGTAGCCGTTATCAACTCTATCATAAGTGTGGGATATTATTTCAAACTGATTTTGGCGATGTACAGCAAAGAGCCAAATGAAGAAGCCACAAAAACACCATTTGTGTTTTATGCAGTGGCAGTTGTAGCGATTCTTTTGAATATCGTTTTAGGATTATTTCCTTCTGCATTATTGGATTTATTGGGATAAACCAGTGTACTTACAAAATATTCTAACCACATATTCACGGGTGTTTGATAAATTTTAAAACCTGCGAATCTGCGGTTAATTTTTTACTATTACAACCGTGCAGATTTTCAATCTGCTAAACCAAAACCCTTTAGTGGTTTATTTACACATGCTACGGTCTGAGTCTCGCCAAGGTAGAGGAACAGACGAAGTAAAACTATGATATGTAAAGCGATTTTTCTCAAAAACCAAAAATTTCTCTATGTGGTTTAAAATTATTAATAGTACTCAAATTCATGCTTATTACTATTTTTTTTCTTTTCTTTATAAGTCTAAAATTCAAATAAGAAAATCATTTATGAGAACCCGAAAACAAAAGATAATTTTGGTTACAAAAACCATAGCCGTAACTATTGTTGTCATTGCGATTAGTTTTTTTGTTTTTAGAAACGCCCTTTTAAAACAAACTATTGTGAAGGTTTCCAATAAAATGGAGCGGAATTACAATAGTGATTTTTCAGTAAAAAAAGCTTCTTTTGTTGGGTTTTCAGGCTTGAGTTTATCTGAAATTATTTTGGTTCCAAAAAACAAAGACACCCTTTTTAGAATTCAAAAAATGGAAACCAGCATCAGTTTTTGGCATTTATTAATGGGCGATATTCAATTGGGAACATTAGAAATCGAGAATGGTTTTATACAATTGGTCAAAAATAAAAAAGGACGAAATTTTGATGCTTTTCTAAAAAAAGACAAGAGCGAAACGACCAATGGTAACGAAAAAAAAGATTACGCTAAATTTACTTATAGAATTATTTCGAAAGTGCTCAACGTAGTTCCAACCGATATGAAAGTCGAAAACCTTTCGTTTCGATTGAATGATAATGGCAATAAAACCATTATTAATTTTCGAAAACTGCGATTGGTCAACAAGCAACTCGAAACCTCTGTAAAAGTCGAAACCAACACTTTCACACAGCGAATCCGCATTCAGGGTTTTGCCGACCCAAGAAACAAAAAAGCCGATATTCGGATTATGAATATGGATACTGGTGCCATCAAAATGCCATACATTTACGAACGTTTTAACCTGAAATCCAGTTTCACTTCGATTAGATTAAACGTTGAAAATATAAGCAAATCTGGAAGTGAATTGCACCTTGACGGCTTTGCTTCTATTATTAATTTAATGGTCAACCATCCGAAAATTGCCAGCAAAAATGTAGTGATAAAAAATGCCCGTTTTGATTATCGTTTCTTGTTGGGTTCTGATTTTGTTTCGATTGACAGCAGTTCGACTGTTATTTTCAATAAAATAAAATTCAATCCATATCTGTCTTACGAAACCGAAGAAGACACCATTTACAAACTAAAAGTCGCAATCCCGAAGATGAAAGCGCAGGATTTTATCGTCTCGCTTCCCGATGGTTTGTTCACCCATTTTCAGGGAATGGAAGCCGAAGGTAATTTTGAATATAAACTGGATTTTATGTTCAACAAAAACAAACCCAATTCACTGGTTTTTGACAGCAATTTGAAGAAGGAAAATCTAAAAATTACCAAATATGGCGAAGCCAATCTCAACAAACTTAACGGTGAATTCGTCTATCGAGCAATTATAAAAAACGTGTTGCAACGCCCTGTTTTAGTCGGTGCTGAAAATCCAGATTACACGCCTTTGGATCAAATTTCGCCTTATTTGCAAAAATGTGTTTTGACCTCCGAAGACCCATCATTTTTCTCGCATCGCGGTTTTATCAACGAAGCATTCAAACAATCGATTCTAAAAAATATTCGAACCAAGAAATTCTCCCGTGGCGCAAGTACCATTAGCATGCAACTTATCAAAAATGTATTCCTTACCCGCGAGAAAACGGTTTCCCGAAAACTGGAAGAAATCCTATTGGTTTACATCCTCGAAAACAATAGAATTGCCAGCAAAGAAAGAATGCTAGAAGTGTATTTCAACATTATCGAATGGGGACCAAATGTGTACGGAATTGGCGAAGCCGCACAATTTTATTTCCAGAAAAAACCTTCGGATTTAAACTTAAAAGAATGCCTGTTTTTGGCAACTATTGTTCCAAAACCAAGAAAATTTATGTGGCAATTTGATGCCGAAGGAAACCTAAAATCTTTTGCAAGCCAGCAGCAAAAATTCCTGAGCAATTTGATGTTGCGAAGGGGAATTTTAATTCCTGAAGACACCATAGGACAATCCATTCCGTTGCAAATTTCAGGAACTGCCCATTCGCTTTTAAATATCAAAGTACAAGATTCTATCTCAGTTGATTCGCTTGCTGTGGAAGAACCTGATGAGTTTTGATGGTGTTGAACCACAAAGGCATGAAGCTCACGAAGATTTTTACAAAAACAACCAACATTTTTTCGAAATCTGTCGGGTTTAATTTTACAAAAAAAGTCCACAAAGAATTACATTTCTCTTTGTGGACTTTGTGCCTTCTTCGTGTCTTCGTGGTTAAAAAATCAAGGTGCCGGATCAGGAATTTTAGCTTGAACATCATTGATTTCTGAAATGATTTCATCTGATAAAACGATGTCAATCGTGGCGATGTTTTCTTTTAATTGTTCCATTGTTGTGGCACCAATAATTGTGCTGGTCACGAAAGCTTGTTGGGTTACAAATGCCAATGCCATTTGAGTTAATGTTAATCCGTGTTTATGGGCAATTTCCTGATACAATCTCGTAGCTTCGGCACATTGTGGGCTGTTATATCTTGAAAATTGAGGAAACAATTTGATTCTGGCATTTGGATGATTTTCGCCAGTCAAAAACTTACCCGACAAAACACCAAAACCCATTGGTGAATACGCCAAAAGTCCCACATTTTCGCGAATACAAATTTCGGCAGAACCATTTTCGAAAAGTCTATTTAACAAAGAATAGGGATTTTGAATGGTTTTTATTCTTGGCAGATTTTGGTATTTGCTTTCCTCCAAAAAACGCATAATTCCCCAAGGCGTTTCGTTTGAAAGCCCAATATTTCTAATTTTTCCTTCGTTTATAAATCCGTCCAAAGTTTCGAGAACATTTTGAATATTATCTTCCCAAGCATCTTCTTGGACTATAAATCCGCGTTGCCCGAAGAAATTGGCTTTTCGTTCCGGCCAATGCAATTGGTATAAATCGATATAATCGGTTTGTAATCGTTGCAAACTTTGGTCTAATGCAACCTTTAGGCTTGCGGGCGAAAAATCCATTTTTTCTCGCATATACCCAAAATTTGGACTTGGACCGGCAATTTTCGAAGCTAAAACTATTTCTTCACGTTTGCTTGATTTTTTGAACCAAGTTCCAATGATTTTCTCGGTACTTCCGTAAGTTTCCTTACGTCCTGGAACCGAATACATTTCGGCGGTGTCAAAAAAATTAATTCCTTTTTCGAGT
Organism: Flavobacterium psychrophilum; assembly: GCA_022729635.1. GTDB lineage: Bacteria > Bacteroidota > Bacteroidia > Flavobacteriales > Flavobacteriaceae > Flavobacterium > Flavobacterium psychrophilum_P. The sequence continues at coordinate 14,801 of DZAU01000013.1, read as the reverse complement.
GCATAATCCATTTGTTCGTGACCTTCGGCTTCGGTATTTTGTTGACCAAAAGTCATTGTGCCAAGGCAAATTTTACTGATTTTTATGTCGGTGTTAGGTAAAGTGGTGTGTTTCATTTAAAGATAATTTTTGTAATTGTGCTTAGGCAAATTTTAATGATAATTGTATTTTTAAAAACAATTCTATCCGTAATTTGTCATTTCGACGAAGGAGAAATCTCTGTTTGTTGCTCAATTATTGTTGAGATTCCTCGTGCCTCGGAATGACAAAACAGAGACTGAAATAACTATTTTAATTAATATCCTTCAACATTTCGGCGATTTCGTCTAATCTTGGTGTTAAAATAATTTCGATTCTGCGGTTTTTTGCTTTTCCTTCGGAGGTCGCATTGCTTGCCAAAGGAGAGAATTCACCTCTTCCGGCAGCGGTAAGATTTTGTTTGTTGATGCTTTTATTTTCGCTCAAAATCGCAACAATTGCCGTGGCTCTTTTGGTCGATAAATCCCAGTTATCCGTAATTGGTCCTGAACCTGCATAAGGATCATTATCAGTATGTCCTTCAATCAAGACCGAAATATCAGGATTGTCGCCCAGTACTTTTCCCACTTCTACAACTGCTTTTTTGCCTTCAGTTCCCACAGCCCAACTTCCGGAATTGAACAACAATTTGTTCTCCATAGAAACATATACTTTTCCGTTTTTTTGCTCCACTGTCAAGCCTTTTCCTTCAAAGCTATTCAAAGCTTTCGAAAGTGTTTCTTTTAGTTTTCGCATACTTTCTTCTTTAGCAGCTATCAATGCTTCTAATTCTTGCAAGCGTTGGTTTTTTTTGTTTAATTGTTCTTGTTCAAGTGCCAATGCTTTTTCTTTGGCTCCTAACTGTTCCAATAACTCCCTGTTTTTGGCCATATTTGCCTTCAAAGCTTCGTTGCTGTTTTTTTCCAATGCGGCGTAAGAATCCTTCAAAACATCGAGTTTTTTGCTTGCTGCATCATAATCGGCCTGCAATTTTTCGCGTTCTGATTTTACTTTTTCCAATTCTTTATTTAAAGCATCACGGTCTAATTCCAATTGGTTTTTGGATTTAATCAAGTCCGCATTTTCATCCGAAATGCTTCTGTTTTCTTTTTTTAAATCGGCATATTTGCTTTCTAAATCATTGTATATTTTCTTAGAAACACAAGAAGTGGAAAGGGCTACAATCAGCAATGCGAGGGAAATTTTTTTTATCATTTTTATCTATTTTTATTTTTTATTAATTTTAACCCTGACAGGGTTAAATTTTATTCCACTTCTACCATTATCGGGCAATGGTCAGAATGTCTGGCTTCGGGTAATATAACGGCTCTTTTTATGTTTTGTTTTAAAGGCTCACTAACTAAACAATAATCAATGCGCCAGCCTTTGTTTTCTATTCTTGCTGAGGGAAATCGAACCGTCCACCAAGTGTAATTATTGGGTTCTTTGTTCAAAAACCGAAAACTATCAATGAAACCATTTTTCATAAAAGCGTCCAGCCAAGCTCTTTCTTCGGGCAAAAATCCGGACACTTTTTTGTTCCGAATTGGGTCGTGAATGTCGATGGCTTCGTGACAAATATTATAATCTCCACAAATCACGAGGTTTGGTATTTCTTTTTTCAGCTCAGAAATATAATTTTGAAAATCGTCCATATACTTATACTTGTGCTCCAGTCTTTCGATATTTGTTCCCGAAGGCAGATACAAACTCATCACCGAAAAATCATCAAAATCAGCTCTGATGTTTCGACCTTCGAAATCCATGTGTTCGATTCCGGTTCCAAAAACCACTTTACTGGGTTCTGTTTTTGATAAAATTGCCACGCCACTGTATCCTTTTTTTGTAGCTGGATACCAATAATGATATGGGTAACCGGCAAGTTCAAAATCTAAAAGCGGAATTTGCTCCGGAGTGGCTTTTATTTCCTGAAGGCAAATTACATCGGGGTTGGCTTGTTGAATCCAGTCGATAAACCCTTTAGAAATTGCGGAACGGATTCCGTTTACATTGTAAGAAATGATTTTCATTATACTTTATATTTGTGTTTCAAAAGTAGTGAAATAGGAATAAAGTTTAGAAATAAAATGGATAGAAAATAGAGTATTTTGTTATATTTGCAATTAGCTCAAAAAACTTTTACTAAATGGGTTTAGTGACCGCCAAAGAAGTTGCAAAAGCAATAAACGCCGATAAGTATGGATTTTTAGGTACTTTTTCGGGATGGTTATTGATGAAAGTGTTGAAAATTTCCACTTTAAACAAAATATACGACAGAAACAAACACTTAAGTGAAGTGGAGTTTTTGAATGCCATTTTGGATGAATTCCAAATAAAATTCGAAATTCCTGAAGAAGATTTTAAACGATTGCCCAAAGAAGGCGCCTATATTACCATTTCAAACCATCCGCTTGGAGGAATTGACGGCATTTTGCTCTTGAAATTAATGCTGGATCAAGAACCCAATTTTAAAATTATCGCCAATTTTCTATTGCATCGGATTGACCCGATGAAACCTTATATAATGCCGGTTAACCCTTTCGAAAATCACAAAGACGCTAAATCGAGTGTGATAGGAATTAAGGAAACTTTGCGCCATTTGAGCGACGGAAAACCATTAGGAATGTTTCCAGCTGGTGAAGTTTCGACTTATAGAGATGGCAAATTTGTAGTTGACAGAGAATGGGAAGAGGGTGCCATAAAAGTAATTAGAAAAGCACAAGTGCCTGTTGTTCCTATTTATTTTCATGCTAAAAACAGTTGGTTATTTTATTTCCTTTCCAAAATTAGTGACACCTTACGAACAGCAAAATTACCTTCGGAATTATTAACGCAAAAACACCGCGTGATAAAAGTTCGAATTGGAAAACCTATTTCGGTTTCAGAACAAAATGAGCATGAAACTATCGACGATTATTGTGAGTTTTTGAGGCGAAAAACTTATATGTTGGCAAACCCTTTTGAAAAAGAAACCCCGTTTTTGCCTGCTGCTAACTTAAAAAACCCAAAAAACCCAAAGAAAATTGTTACTGCCGCCAATCTGGACAAAATGATTAAGGAAATAAATTTCCTCAGAGAAAATGATTGCCGATTATTGGAAAGTAAAAATTATGAAGTCTTTTTTGCTAAAGCAAAGGACATCCCAAACGTTCTCCATGAAATAGGTCGATTGCGTGAAATAACTTTCAGGGAAGTAGGCGAAGGAACAAACGAATCGACAGATATTGACTCCTACGACAAATATTATCGTCACTTGTTTTTGTGGGATGGAGATGCGCAAAGAATTGCAGGAGCTTACAGAATGGGATTAGGCTCAGAAATTTATCCAAAATATGGCGTTGAAGGATTCTATTTGACCGATTTGTTTCGATTTGAGCCAGAATTATTTGAAATGATGCATAATTCAATAGAAATGGGACGCGCCTTTATTGTCAAAGAATACCAACAAAAACCAATGCCGCTTTTCTTGCTTTGGAAAGGAATCATTCATATCACTTTGCGTCATCCGGAACATAAATTTTTGCTTGGAGGCGTAAGTATCAGCAATCAATTCTCAGATTTTTCGAAATCATTGATGATTGAATTTATGAAATCTAATTTTTATGATCCTTATATTGCCCAATACATTCATCCTAAAAAAGCCTTTAAAGTCAAACTGAAAGACGCCGACAAGGATTTTATTTTTGATGAAGCCGAAGCTGACTTGAACAAATTTGATAAACTCATTGACGAATTAGAACCTGGCGCATTACGATTGCCCGTTTTGATAAAAAAATACATCAAACAAAACGCCCGAGTGGTTGCTTTTAACGTTGATCCACTGTTTAATAATGCAATTGACGGTTTAATGTATATTCGAATTGCGGACATCCCAGACAGCACCGTGAAGCCGGTAATGGAAGAATTTCAGGCTGAGTTGGAACGAAAGCTTGCCGATAAAGAATAAGAAAGCAGATGGCAGACCTGCCTGCCGGCAGGCAGGTTTAAGATTTTACCTCCAAATGGACTGCCATAAAATATCATCGATAGAATTATTTTGTACAAAAAAAACGATTCTGATAAAATGATAAATTGCCAGAAATAGCGCCAAGCCATAGCCTAGTTTTTTATTGAAAAGCAAGTTGTTAAAATATTCTTTTTTGGTAATTATTTCTGTTGTGAGAATTGCAATTACCGCAATGCAGAATCCGGTTACTAATGGTCCAAAAATATGATAGTACAAGCTTTTTTGTACATCTCCACCATAAAAATACACCATCGATTTTGTTATCCCACAACTCGGGCAAGGAACACCTGAGAGCAATTTCAAAGGACATAATGATTGCGCTTTTTCGAGAGAATTGCCTTCGTTAAAAAACATTAAAAAAAACGGAACCATCAGTGTGAGGATTGCACCGATAATTCCGTAGATTTTAAACTGAATTTTTTTCTTTAAAACCAACCTTTTTTATTCGCTTGATACATATTGTAAAACTCTTCGTCGGACTTGGTTAAGTAAATAATTCCTTCGATAAAGCCAATGATTCCTCCTATTCCACAGGTACAAACTCCAATTATTAGTTGGATAATTCCTTCCTGAGTATATCCCAAAATAAATTTATGAATTCCTAATCCTCCTAAAATTAATGCAAAAATCCCCGCAAGAACTCTTTTGTTTTCTTCTCTGGGTTTTGAAGGCGTATTCCATTCCTCGTGTTTTGAATTTTCCATAGATAGATCGATTGTTAGATGATTATGAAAATTTAGAATGTTAAAAGTAAAAAAAATGAGTTATAGATCTATTTTTTAGGAATTAATTTCCATAGTCATTAATATTATTTTTGAAATTCTCCCATTCATTGGCAGAAATTGTGTTCTCTTTTTTATATTTTTTCCCTTTGAGATAACCCAAAATATAATTTGCTCTATCCTCTGATTCAGGATGTGTGGCAATCCAAGACAATTGGTTTAATGAATGTTCTTGTTGGGTCAATTCAAACATAAAATCAGCTAATTTTTCTGGATTGATGTTGGCATTTATTAGATAATCTACACTCATCATATCGGCTTCTTTTTCTAAGGTTCTATCATAAGCTGTAGAGCTCAAAATTTTGGTAATCTCGGATAGAATCTGACCTCCTTTTCCTCCAGTTGTTGCCGAAAGTAGAACAGTCAGTCCAATTTCTTTAGAAAGTTTTTTCATGACATGATTTTTTTGAATATGTGCAATTTCATGTCCTAAAACACCTTGCAAAGCGGCTTGATTTTTACATTCTATAATTAATCCTGTATAAACTACAAGATGATTATTAGGCAATGCAAAAGCATTCACTTCGTCTTTCAATATGACATGAATTTTTAACGAATCCCTATTAATATCGTTTTTATCACATATTGGTAATATTAACTTATCTAAAATTCTCACAATCGAATCGTTATAGACGAAATCTTCATCTCTAGAAATTTGATCCCAAATTAAATCCCCAATATTTTTTTCTGTGGTGTTCTTTGCTTGATTAATGTTAAAAAGAGTTCTAAAATCTATTTTTGACAAAAAAAACCACACAGTAAAAAAACTTGCAACGATGATAAAGCCTTTAAAAATTATTTTCATCTTCGGTTTTATAAAATAAATTAGTAATATCGGAAAAAAAATACAGCTCAATATGTTTTCCCTTTCTGGTTTGAATGGCTAAATACAATGTGGCAATAAATTCTAATACATTGAAAATAACGATAGTAAACATATAGGATAGATATTGGTTTGTTGCTTTTTCTTCGGAAAAAATTACGGAAATCGTCCACCAAAAACCAACCGTATTAAACAAAAACATTCCGAGTTGAGAAAACAGCGCCTGTAAACAGTGCCATTTTACAAAAAGAGTACTTTTTCTATTCCCTAAATAAAAAAACACTGATGCTAAAAGATTGACAATCGGTAAAGGCAATCCGCCAAGTACCGCAACGAGAGACATTAAATAACTATTTGAAGCTCTTTCTAATTCGCTATCTGTGGGTTTATAACCAAAAAACTGTGTTGTAGTCATCATTGTTTGTATAGGTTCCAAATCCAATTGAGTAAAACCAGTAAAATCAGCAGAATGGCTGTTTTTTTAGTTCTAATTTTACTTTCGGCTTTAAGGTAAAAATCATAAAATGTTTGGGTCTTTTGGAAAAAATCGAATAAAATCCAAATGGGGCAAATAACCATTATTCCAGCAACAATAATTCCGAAAGGATTGAAGTACAAAGAGGTTAAAATTTCACCATTAAAAAAATGATTTACAGCACGAGTAGTTCCGCAAGAAGGACAAGGAATAGTGGTTATTCTTTTGAAAAGACAGACCGTAAAATCTGATTTGGAAATTTTGGCAGCAAAAAGTTTAAAAAAAAATAACCAACCATAACCGAGAAAACAAGCAATTAATATAAAAGAATAAAGCCTGTTCTTTTTCATTTCATTACAAAAAAGTGTTGTTAAATAATTGTAGGTTTTTCTCTTTGGTTGCACCTTGAATCAAAAACCAATCCACAATAGCCCAGACCATTAATCCGCCACAAGTAAGTAGTTTTCCAACGCCTAAACCTGTGTCACCAATATAAAAACGATCGATTCCATAAGCTCCCGCGAAAATCGAAATTAGCAATGCCGTAGTTGGGTTTTTAAACTGAGTTAATTGTAAATTTTGCCATTGACTTTCATCCAAGCTCATTAATTTTTCTCTAATTTCAATTAGATGATGTCCTTCAAAATTTTTTCCGTTTATCATCATAAACATATCAACTTTTTGTGAATTCATTCCTGTTTTGGTTTATTAGTTATTTAGTTCCTACTCTATTTTGGATTTTCGGAAACTCCTTTTTGTTTGCTAATATATAACTTTTACAGAAATGTTTTATCAATTGGTTCCCAAAGTTCAATTTTATTCCCTTCGATGTCTAGAATCCAACCAAATTTTCCATAATCATAAGACTCCATTTCTCCTACAATTGTTACGCCTTCATCAGATAGTTTTTTTAACAAATTTTCTAAATCGTGTACTCTGAAGTTTTGCATAAACTCTTTTTCGCTTGGATCGAAGTAATTTGTGTCGTTCGAAAATGGCGACCATTGTGTAGAACAATCTTTTCCGCTTTGGTCTTTCCACCAAAAAGTGGAACCATAATCATCAGTCTTTAATCCTAAATGTTTGCCATACCAAGCAACCAATTCTTTTGGGTTTTTTGATTTGAAGAATATTCCACCTATTCCTGTAACTCGGCTTTCCATTTCCTTCACTTTCGTTTCACCAAAATATTTCACCTTGATTTTATTGACAATCACTTGTGCCAACCGTTCGTGACTTTCGTAAGTCCAACCCGCAATATGTGGCGTGAGAATGGTGTTTTTTGCATTCAATAAATATTGAAAAGCATCGGGAGTGTTTATATCTTGAAAAAGGGTTTCAAATGACAATTTTTCATATTCCAAAACGTCTAAACCAGCTCCGAGAATTTTGCCGGTTTTCATTGCTTCAACTAAATCGGCAGTGACAATATTTTTACCTCGTGAAGTGTTTATAATCCAAAACGGTTTGGCGAAAGCATTGATAAAACGGGTGTCAACCATTTTATCAGTTTCTGGTGTCCAAGGAATATGCAGACTTAAAACATCGGTTTTTTGATGCAATTCTTCGAGTGAAACTTGTTTGGCATTTTCATCGCCCACATTTTCCAAAATGTCATAACACAAAACTTCTACCTCAAAACCCAGCAGTTTTTTGGCAAAATATTTTCCCATATTTCCGTAGCCAATGATTCCCACCGTTTTTCCGTCGAGTTCGTGACCACGGTTGCTTTCACGGTTCCAATGTCCTGATTTTATTTCTTTATCGGCTTGATTCAAATTATTGAAAAGCGACAAAATCATTCCTAAAGCGTGTTCGGCAACTGCATTTCTATTCCCTTCCGGCGCAGCAATAAGTTGGATATTTTTAGATAAAGCATAGTCACAATCGATGCTTTCCAATCCAGCACCAACTCGTGCAATGAATTGCAAATTTGTGGCTTTGTCCAGAAAAGTTTTGTCAATTTTAAATCTACTTCGAATAACAATTCCTTGATAATTCTGGATTTTTGCTTCAATTTCGGTTTTCGAAGAAGTGAAATCTTCGTGATTTATAAATCCCGCTTGTTGCAATTGTTCCCAAAGCAACGGATGATTGCTATCGATATGAAGGATTTTGATGTCCATAAAAAGTGTTTCAATATTTGACATACCAAATTAACAAAAAAATTGCGGTTTATCGTTTTGCCTAAAGGATTTTGTATTACAATTGTGTAAGTTTGTATAATTCATTTTAAAAAAGATATATGAAACGAACCAAAATGTTTACCGAGTTTTTTGAAAGCGAAAAATCAGGCGGACTGCTTTTGCTTTTTGCAACTATTGTTTCTCTTTTTTTAGCAAATTCGAGCATTCAAACCGAATATATCCAATTTTGGAATACAGAAATAGGTCATCATTCCATCACACATTGGATCAACGATGGTCTTATGGTCATTTTCTTTCTGTTGATAGGATTAGAATTAGAACGCGAAATATATCAGGGTGAATTGTCTAATATTAAAAATGCTTCCTTGCCTATTTTTGGTGCCATTGGCGGAATGCTTGTACCTGCCGGATTGTTTTTGTTGTTAAATTTTGGAACCATTACTCAAAACGGTGCGGGAATCCCGATGGCGACAGACATTGCATTTGCCATAGGAATTTTGTCTCTTTTAGGAAGTCGTGTGCCGGCTTCCTTGAAAATATTTTTGACAGCACTCGCCGTAATTGACGATTTGGGAGCTATTTTGGTAATCGCAATTTTCTATACACAAACCATTATTTGGATGAATTTAGGGATTGCTTTTGGTGTTATGGGACTTTTATTTGTTTTGAACCGCATGAAAATTCACAACCTGATTCCGTATTTAATTGGCGGAATATTAATGTGGTATTTTATGTTAAATTCTGGTGTTCACGCTACGATTACCGGAGTTTTATTGGCTTTTGTAATTCCTTTTGGTGACGGGAGCAAAAAAACTTCTTCGTATAGACTTCAACATTTTCTTCACAAACCTGTAGCATTTATAATTTTACCCTTATTTGCCATTGCCAATACTTGCATTGCAATAGATTCAAATTGGAGCGAAGGGTTGAGTCATTCTAATTCGCTTGGAATTCTATTGGGTCTTGTCATTGGAAAACCGTTGGGAATTTTCCTTTTTTCACTCCTTGGAGTTGGTTTAGGACTTTGTGGGCTTCCCAAAGATTTAAAATGGAAAACCATTATTGGTGCCGGAATGTTGGGTGGAATTGGGTTTACGATGTCTATTTTTATTACACTTCTTGCCTTTAAAAATGATGGCGAAGAAGTGATTACCTATTCTAAAATTGCTATTTTGATTGCTTCGTTTATTGCAGGAACGATGGGCTTCTTTTGGTTGAAATTTGCATTGAAAAAACCGACTCAAGAAACATAACAATCCCAAAGAATATTTTCATTCGAAATAAATACAAAAAGGGAATTTAGCGTTAAACTAAATTCCCTTTTTGTATTTTTTATAGAAATTTTTATCCCTTTATCTGTTTCAAAGAAGTCTTGATTCCTCTAATCAACGATGAACTGAATCCGTGCATTTCCATTTCGTTCAAGCCAGCAATGGTGCAGCCTTGAGGCGTTGTTACTCTGTCAATTAATTGTTCCGGATGTCCTTTTTCTTCGAGAAGCATTTCGGCAGCGCCTTTTACGGTTTGGGCAGAAATAGCCAAAGCGGTTTGCCAATCAAATCCTATTTCGATTCCGGCTTGCATCGAAGCACGAATATATCGCAACGCAAAGGCAGTTCCGCTTGCCGCCAAAACCGTAGCTGCATCCATTAATTTTTCGTCAATAATTGGCGCCGTTCCTAAATCCTGGAAAAGAGCCACCACGTTTTGTGCATTGTCTTTGTCTTTTTCATTGAAAGCAATACACGTTGCCGATGCGCCAAATTGAGCTGCAATATTAGGCATAATTCTTATGGCGTGATGCGTGTCGCCAATCTTGTTTTGAAGCGCGTCAATAGACAAACCACTTACCGCAGAAGCAATTATTTTATTGGAAATTACCGGAAGAATTTCGGCCAAAACTGTACTTACCTGATAGGGTTTTATGGTGAGAATGATAATATCCGCTTCTTGAATTTGGTGTTTGTTATCCGTAGAAACCGTAACGCCTAATTGTTCTAAATAAAGAATGCTTGAAGTATTTCTTCTGGTTACGGTGACTTGATTTTTTTTCGAAAATTTTGATAATCCTTTTGCTATAGCAACGCCTAAGTTTCCTCCTCCAATAATATGTATTTTCATTTTATATATGTGTTTTTCTGCCGCAAAGATTCTAAGGCGTAAATTTTTAATTAAAAAGTGTTTTTATAAGGCACAAATTTACAAGAAAGCTTTATTAGAATCCTCTGAAAATATTTTTTCTTTGTGACTTTGTGCCTTCGTGGCATTTTTATTAAAATCCTAAAATCAGTTTTGCTATTGTAAAATAAATAAGAATTCCGCAAATATCATTGCTGGTTGTGATAAATGGTCCTGTTGCCAGTGCAGGGTCAATCCCGAATTTATCCAGTAATAATGGGACAAATGTTCCGATAAGAGATGCAATAATAATAACTGAAATCAATGCAATGGTTACTATTATTCCTACAATAAATTCAACGTCTAAAAGAAAATGACTTCCTAAAAATAATATAGTTGCTAGAATCAGTCCGTTTAACAAACTCAAAGACACTTCTTTTATCAATCTATTAAACAAAGAACCACTTAGGGAATCATTTGCCAAACCTTGAACAATAATTGCAGAAGATTGAACGCCCACATTTCCTGCCATTGCAGCAATAAGTGGCGTAAAAAAGAACAAATTCCCGTGTTGCAACATAGCGTCACCAAACAAACCGAGGACTTTTACAGATATAAAACCTCCTAAAAGTGCTAAAACCAACCAAGGTAAGCGCGCTTTTGTTAACTCCAAAATGCTGTCATCGGCTTCTACGTCTTGTGAGATACCCGCCGCCAATTGATAATCTTGATCGGCTTCATCCTTGATTACATCCACAATATCGTCGATGGTAATTCTCCCAACCAATCTTCCTAATTCGTCAATTACTGGAATGGCTTCTAGGTCATATTTTTGCATAATTCTAGCTACCTCAACATCTTCAGTATCGACTTTTACCGAATTCAATTTTTTGATGTAAACTTCGCTAATAGGAGTTTTAGCTGATGTTGTCAATAAATCTTTGAGCGACAAACGTCCTAACAATCTGTCTTCGTCATCAACCACATAAATCGAATGTACTCTCGAAATATTTGCGGCCTGAACTCTCATTTGCTTGATACAAGTGAAAACATTCCAGTTTTCGTTAACTTTTACCAATTCTTTGTGCATAATTCCGCCAGCAGTATCCTCTTGGTAACGCAATAAATCAACAATGTCTTTGGCGTGTTCCACGTCTTGAAGTTCCGAGATTACTTCCTGCTTTTTGCTCTGCGAAAGTTCGGCAATAATATCGGCAGCGTCATTGGTTTCAAGCTCGTCAAGTTCTTCTGCGATTTCTTTTGGCGAAAGCCTTCTCAATATATTCTCTCGTAAATCATCTTCTAATTCCAGAAGAATTTCAGCGGTTTTCTCGCTATCTAAAACCTTAAAAATATAAGTTGCCTCTTCAAAATCGAGTTCGTCGAGAATTTCGGCAATATCAGCGTGGTGCAAGTCATTCAATAAAACTTCCAGTTGTTGGTCGTCTTTATTTTGAATGAGTTGCTCTAATTCCTGAATTAGTTCTTTGCTGATTTTAAACTCCATCGGCTTCTATTTTTTGGGTAAGTGCTATAAATTGTTCGACGCTAAGTTGCTCTGGTCGAAGATTAAAAACTTCGTCTTCTCGTAAACCATCGGACAAATTTAGTGTTTTTAAACTATTTCTCAAGGTTTTTCTGCGTTGTTGGAAAGCGGTTTTTACAACCGTAAAAAACAGTTTCTCAGTGCAAGGCAAACAGTAATTTTCTTTTCTTCGCAAACACAAAACACCCGATTTTACTTTTGGTGGCGGAATAAAAACGTGTTCATCTACGGTGAATAAATATTCGGCAACATAAAAAGCCTGAACCAAAACGGATAGAATTCCATAAGTCTTGCTTCCTTTTTTTTCGCAGATTCGCTCGGCGACTTCTTTCTGGAACATTCCCGCAAATTCTGGAATTTGGTTGCGGTATTCCAATGCTTTAAATACGATTTGAGTCGAAATATTATAAGGAAAATTCCCGATTATAGCGAATTGTTTCCCTTCGAAAACCTCATTGATGTTGTATTTTAGGAAATCTTTAGAGATGATTTTCCCATGTAATTTTGGATAGTTTTTATCTAAATATTCTACAGATTCGGTATCGATTTCGATAACGTAAGTGTTGATTGGTTTTTCCAACAAATATTTGGTCAAAACGCCCATTCCCGGTCCTATTTCCAATATGTCTTCATATCCTTTTAAACTCAAGGTATCAGCAATGGCTTTGGCGACGCTTTCGTCTTTCAAGAAATGCTGTCCGAGATGTTTTTTGGCTTTTACTTTTTCCATATTGTTTGTTTTGCCACGAAGGCACTAAGGCACAAAGTGTTTTTATTGTTCATTAAAATCCCTCGACTGCGCTCGGGAAGACAGTATTACCAGTGCTAATGTTCTGAAATCAACTCCAATTCCGTTCTAAATGCTAGCATTTTGTCTCCAAAAAGCTGCTGACTTTCGGCTCTTAATTTTGGTGCATTTTCTTGATAATATTTTTCTAAAGTGGCTTTGCTGTCCGTCATAAATTGTACAGAATAGGTTGTTCCACCCATTTCTTCTTCGATTAAAACCCGCACTAATATTGCCGATGTAAATTTGCCAGTTGCCAGCATTTCTGGTATGTGTTTGTGTTGCATCCAAATCATCCATTGATCGTGAACACTTTCGTGTATGTTTATGGTAACGTTATAAATAATCATTTTAGGTGTTGGGTTTTGGGCATTAAAATTAATTAATTCGAATTATAATTCTTTGTCTCCACGCAAAAGCCTGTATTTTTTTCGAGCTTCCACAAAATAAATACTGTCTTGATGATTAAAAATTATTTTCTCATAAAGCAGTTTTGCTTTTTCGGGTTGTTGTAATTTATTGTTCTCAATTTCTGCCGAAAAATAAAGCGCTTCGTCTATGTAAATTCCGTCGCTGTGTTGTGCAATAATATTTTGATATTGGGCCAAAGCCAAATTAAAATCTCCTAGTTTTTCATAAATTTTACCCAATCGCAACATTGTTACCGCCTCAATCTCTTGTCCTTTGAAGGTTTTCAAAATCATTTGAAATTGTGTTATCGCTTCCTGATTTCTGTTTTGATACAAGAGATAATCGCCTTTGGCAAACTGTTTCAAGGCCGTTTGAGTCGAATCGGCGACGGTATTGTCGTTGATTAAAAGAAAATATTCCATAGCATCATTGGCAATCAACTCGGAATTGGCGGCTTTCAAAACCTTAAATTGTTTCAATGCCCACTCAAAATCTCCTTGAAAATAACTGGTTTTGGCGGCTTTCAAACTGGCTTCGTGTGCCACTTCGTCGTTTTTTAAATCTTCTTCGATTTGCGAATAATAGAGCAACGCCTGATTGTATTTTTCTTCGAAAAGCAAAATATCAGCCAATTTCATTTTGGCTTGAGCCGCTTCAAAATTGTTTAATTGCAACTCGAGTGCTTTCTTGATTATGGCTTTTCCTTCATCGGGTTTTTTCAAATTAAAAGTCACAAAATGCGCCTGAATCAGTTGCAAAGGCAGCGTTAATGAACTTATTTCATATTCGGTCAATAAATTTTCCAATTCTGATTTAATGGCGGTAAAATCTTTTTCCTGTGCGGAATCAATTTTCATTTCAATCAAATAAGAATGCGCCTGAATGAGCAATTCCAAATCTTTGGTATTTTCCAGAACAAATCCCAAAATTTCTTTTGCTGCTTCTTGATTGTCTTCTTCAATGGCGAGTTGCGCTAAATTGACGATACTGGAAAGCGATTCGGGATTGCGTTTATACACTGCTTTTTCTTGGATAAAAGCCTTACCAAACTCTTTTTGTTGGACATAAAACCAACTCAAATATTGATTCCAAAAAACATCTTGATTCTTTTGAGTCCTTATAATTAATGCTTTTCGCAAGGTTTCGTTGAAGTTTTCATCGCCTTCTTCTACCATAAAACGAGCCAATTGATTTTGGATTTGTATCGAATTCTGGGAATTGGCGTAAGCTTCGTCCAAAAAAGTAGAAATCATCATTTCGGTGTTGCCCAATTGTCCGTAAAGCAACGCCATTTGATAATTAAAATTGAAATTGGGTTGCAGTGCCATTGCTGTTTGATAGGATTTCAAGGCATATTCCAGCAGCACTTTTCTCTCGAAAGAATTCGCAATTCCATACACTTCGTTTGGATTTTTCTTGATCCTTTCTATTGCTTCGTCGTAGTATTTTTTTGCGGAAGCCTCGTTCTTTTGCAACTGAAAATTATAACCCAATTCGACCAAAAGATTGCCTTGTTTGTATTTATCCAAACGTTCTCGAATGGCTTTTTCGGCCACGTCAAATTGCTGCAATTGCTGATAACAATCGATAGTTTTTTGGAAATACTGGTAGTTTTGAGGCGTTGCTTTTAACAATTCTTCGAAACTGATTTTGGCTTTCTCGAAATCGCCTTTGTCATAATAATACTG
>DZAU01000012.1:27383-37513 GCA_022729635.1 Flavobacterium psychrophilum | reverse complement strand
ATATTATTCCTTACTTTTACTTTTTAGAAAATCCATTCTTGTATGTCAAATTTGCTTTCGTTTTTATTGGTATTTATCATTGCTCTCGCCATTGGCGTTTTCATTGGAAAACTCATTTTCTCAGCCAAATCCCAATCTGAAAAAGCTTTTCTAGAAGAAAAATTGAACAGTTTAAAGGAGCAATCTGACAATGAAAAAACAGCATTAAACAAACAACTTCAACAAGCTTTTCAAGAAAAAGAGAGCATACGAACCGAAAAAGAAGCCATCAACATTCAATTAACCAAGAAAGAAGTCGATTTTGAAAACCTTTGGCAACGCAACAAAGAACAAAAAGAGGAAGTAGAAAAACTACAGGAAAAATTCACCAAAGAATTTGAAAATCTGGCCAATAAAATCCTGGACGAAAAATCAAGCAAATTTACCGAGCAGAATAAGGAAAACATGAAAAACATCTTGTCACCTTTGCAAGATAAAATACAATTATTCGAAAAGAAGGTAGAAGATACACACAAAGAAAGCATCAGTTATCATGCAACTTTACGGGAACAAATTTTTGGTTTAAAGGAAATGAACCTTCAAATGAGCAAGGAAACCATTAACCTGACTAGAGCTTTGAAAGGCGACAGCAAAATGCAGGGAAATTGGGGTGAACTTATTCTGGAGAAAGTTCTCGAAAAATCAGGATTAGAAAAAGACCGAGAATATTTTGTGCAACAAAACCACACCACTGCCGAAGGAAATCGAGTTTTTCCCGATGTGGTCATCAATTTACCTGATGGGAAAAAGATGATTGTCGATTCGAAGGTGTCGCTAACAGCCTATGAAAAATACATCAACGAGGAAGATGATAGTTTGAAAAATGGGTTTTTAAAAGAACATGTCATGTCGATAAAACGTCACATCGAGCAACTTAGCGAAAAAAATTACCAAGATTTATACCAGATAGAAAGTCCTGATTTTGTACTGCTTTTCATCCCGATGGAACCCGCTTTTGCATTGGCATTGAACGAAGACACGAACTTATACAATAAGGCTTTCGAGAAAAACATTGTGATTGTGACACCTTCAACTCTTTTGGCAACTTTGCGTACCATTGACAGTATGTGGACCAATCAAAAACAGCAGGAAAATGCCTTTGAAATTGCACGCCAAGCTGGAGCTTTATATGATAAATTCGAGGGCTTTGTGGCTGATTTAATCAAAATTGGAAAGAAAATAGACGAAAGTAAAGTCGAATATCAAGGAGCAATGAACAAATTAGTGGATGGAAAAGGAAACCTTATCACAAGTGTTGAAAAATTGAAAAAAATGGGAGCTAAAGCAAAGAAAGCACTTCCGGAAAATATCTTAACTAGAGCAGGGAAAGACGATAGTTTAGAATTAAATTAAACATATTAAATATGAAAAAATTTTTAGTGATTATTTTTGGAATTGCTGTTTTATCTGCAGTTGTGTATTTTACTTTTTTGTATAAAGTGAGTTATAGTGAAGGCGTTCGCTCAGGCGAATTAATCAAATTTAGTAGTAAAGGAATCGTGTTCAAAACTTATGAAGGAGAATTGAGTCAAGGGATTTCGGGTGCCCAAATTTTTAGTTTTTCCGTATTGGATAGTGACGAAAAGGTCATCTCCGATTTGAAAGCATTAGAAGGACATTATGTGAAATTGACCTATATAGAACGTTATAAAACATTTCCGTGGTGGGGAGATTCAAAATACTTCATTAAGGATGCAAAAAAAGAAGATTCTCCTTTTAAAGTAAATAAACAATAAAAATTAACTTTAAAGTTCAATTTATCTGACAAATTACATAACTTATGTAATTAAATTCGTAGCAATATAAAAAAATTATTTATGTTTTAATTTTTATTCTTTTCAATACTTCCTATGCACAAAAAGAGTTGATTACTACTTTTGGAACCATCCATTTTGAAGCATCTGTTCCATTATTCGAAGAGGTTGCAGCCTCGTTAGATGTACATCATCGAATTGATGATGATTTTTGGAAAATTATTAAAATGAGTTTTGTTACAAATACAACCGAAGGTGTTTTCAAAATAAAACAACGGAAAGACTAATCTTTGCTGGAGTTAATCATCAATGGAATGAATTATAGGTCATTAAACGGATAATCGTATAATTTTATAAAAAAAAGAGGGTAATATCAAATATAAAATGAATAAAATTCCAGTATATTTTATGCCAGGTTTAGCCGCTAGTTCCACTATTTTTGAACGGATTATTTTTCCTGAAGAAGTGTTTGAAATACATTTATTAGAATGGGAAATTCCATTGAATGGAGAGACTTTACCCGAATATGCAAAACGTATTTCGAAAAAAATTACGCATTCTAATCCGGTTTTGATTGGAGTTTCTTTTGGAGGGATTTTAGTCCAGGAAATGGCAAAATTTATCGATGTCAGAAAGTTGATTATTATTTCGAGTGTAAAATCTAATTTAGAATTTCCTCGAAGGATGAAAATAGCCAGAACCACCAAGGCGTATAAACTGATCCCAACAAATTTGCTTGCAAATGTCGAAACTTTGGTTCAGTTTTCTTTTGGAAACAGGATAAATCAGCGACTTAAATTATATGAAAAATTTCTTCGTGTGAGGGATAAACGTTATTTAGATTGGGCAATCGAACAAGTAATATTATGGGAAAGAACTGTTGTTGACGAAAAAGTTATCCACATTCACGGTGATGCCGATGAGGTTTTCCCGATAAAATACATCCAGAATTGTATTGTGGTAAAAGGCGGAACTCATGCGATGATTTTAGTTAAGTACAAGTGGCTGAACAAAAATTTACCAAAGATTATTTTGGAATAAAAAAGTTAGCCACGAATTACACAAATTTTTACTAATTTAATTCGTAAAACTTGTGTAATTCGTGGCTTTTTTTGTTTTTAGTTCCCTCTACTTTAGATTGCTTTCGCCACGGCGAACAAGTCGTGCTTCGTAATTGTAGATGTTAGATATTTCGGTAACAAAATTAAATTTTCTTCATTTGTTCCTTCATCATTTTAATCTGGTCAGTAAGCATATTCTGTTTATCCAGTTTTTTAGCTTCGTTCAACAGATTAGTAGCTTCCAGTTTTCTTCTTCGAGTCATTGCAACTCCGGCAAGGTTTAATTTGGCAACAGCCAAATCCATATCCATTGATAATCCTAATTCGATTGCTTTCTTGAAATGTTTTTCGGCTTGATTAATATTCGTTTGCGAAAGCATAATTCCATGTAAATAATTGAAATATCCTTGTTGTTTTCTAACCAAAGCAGCTTCAGGGTTTTTGATATAAGCCAACCATTTTTTGGCGCCTTCAAAATCCTGTTTTCGTAATTTCAGGAAGGCCAATAAAATAAATTCGTTTTTGAAATAAAGAAAAATTGGTATTGAGGTCAATACTATAAGGAAGATACCGTTGCCGATATTAGATTCGGTAAATTGCCAAACGGCAGCAACAACAATAAGTACGGCGAAAATAAGTTTGATATTTTTATGAAACATAGTGAGTAAATTTATATCAGCAAAGATAGCAAAAGGAATTAAAAAAAAAATTATAAAACCACTTGTCAGAAATAAAAGTCTTTGTATATTTGCACTCGGTTTTAGAATAACGATTATTCGAAACTAATTAGACATCGTAAATACATTTTTTAAAGATACAAAGCAATGAGCAAAAGAACGTTTCAACCATCAAAAAGAAAAAGAAGAAATAAGCACGGATTTATGGACAGAATGGAATCTGCTAATGGAAGAAAAGTGCTTGCTCGTCGTAGAGCTAAAGGAAGACATAAATTGACTGTTTCTTGCGAACCAAGACACAAAAAATAATGTTCCTAATAAATTAAATATTAGCCGTTACTATTTTTTAGTAACGGCTTTTTTTTAAGAAAAAAACACAACTATTTATATCTCATATTACAATGCCAAAAGACAACTCCATAAAATCAGTTTTAATAATAGGTTCCGGTCCAATCGTTATAGGTCAAGCTTGCGAGTTTGATTATGCAGGTTCACAATCTGCACGTTCCATTCGCGAAGAAGGAATTGAAGTGATTTTGATTAATTCGAATCCGGCAACCATTATGACCGACCCCTCGATGGCCGATCATATTTATTTGAAACCGTTGACGACCAAATCGATTATCGAAATCCTGAAAGCACATCCACAGATAGATGCTGTTTTACCTACAATGGGAGGACAAACTGCTTTGAATCTTTGTCTGGAAGCTGAAGAAAAAGGAATTTGGAAAGATTTCGGAGTAAAATTAATTGGTGTCGATGTAAACGCTATCAATATTACTGAAGACAGAGAGCAATTCAAGCAACTTTTAAAAAAGATCAATGTGCCTTCTGCACCTGCGGAAATTTGCACTTCTTATCTTCGAGGTAAAGAAATTGCACAAGAATATGGCTTTCCTTTGGTAATTCGTCCTTCGTTTACTTTAGGAGGAACAGGCGCGGCTATTGTTTATAAAAAAGAAGATTTCGATGAGCTTTTGACCAGAGGTTTAGAAGCTTCTCCAATTCATGAAGTGTTGATAGACAAAGCTTTAATGGGTTGGAAAGAATACGAATTAGAGCTTTTGAGGGACAAAAATGATAATGTAGTTATCATTTGTTCTATCGAAAATATGGATCCAATGGGAATTCATACCGGAGATTCTATAACGGTTGCACCAGCTATGACTTTGTCTGACACGACTTTCCAAAGAATGCGCGATTATGCCATTTTGATGATGCGCAGCATCGGAAATTTTGCTGGAGGTTGCAATGTGCAATTTGCCGTTTCGCCAGACGAAAAAGAAGATATTGTAGCGATTGAAATTAATCCACGAGTGTCTCGTTCTTCGGCTTTGGCATCAAAAGCAACAGGTTATCCTATTGCTAAAATTGCATCGAAACTTGCTTTGGGATATAATTTAGATGAATTGCAAAATCAAATTACCAAATCAACTTCAGCACTTTTTGAACCGACTTTGGATTATGTGATTGTAAAAATTCCGCGTTGGAATTTCGATAAATTCGATGGAGCAGATAGAACTTTGGGACTTCAAATGAAATCCGTGGGAGAAGTAATGGGAATTGGGCGTTCGTTTCAAGAAGCTTTGCACAAAGCCACTCAATCTTTGGAAATCAAAAGAAATGGGCTAGGAGCAGATGGAAAAGGATATAAAAACTACGAACAAATTATCGAGAAACTGACTTTTGCGAGTTGGGATCGTGTTTTCGTGATTTATGATGCGATTGCCTTGGGAATTCCGCTTTCGAGAATTCACGAAATCACTAAAATTGATATGTGGTTCCTGAAACAATACGAGGAATTGTACAGTTTGGAAAGAGAAATATCCAACTTCAAATTGGAAACATTGCCAAAAGAATTGCTTTTGGAAGCCAAGCAAAAAGGTTTTGCCGACAGACAAATTGCTCACATGTTGGGTTGTCTGGAAAGCCAAATTCACAATTTACGTTCTTCGATGAACATCAATCGTGTGTTCAAATTGGTTGATACTTGTGCAGCAGAGTTCAAAGCGCAAACCCCTTATTATTACTCCACTTTTGAAGCCGAAATCGAAAAAGCAAACGGAGAACGCTATGTTCACAACGAAAGCATTGTAACCGAAAAGAAAAAAATAATTGTTTTGGGTTCAGGTCCAAATAGAATTGGGCAAGGAATAGAATTTGATTATTCTTGTGTTCACGGCGTTTTGGCAGCCAAAGAATGTGGTTATGAAACCATAATGATTAATTGTAATCCGGAAACGGTTTCGACTGATTTTGACACTGCCGATAAATTGTATTTCGAGCCTGTATTTTGGGAACATATTTACGATATTATCCAACACGAAAAACCGGAAGGTGTTATCGTGCAATTGGGCGGACAAACGGCTTTGAAAATTGCGGAGAAGTTGGCTAAATACGGAATCAAAATTATAGGAACCAGCTTTGATGCTTTGGATTTAGCCGAAGACAGAGGGCGTTTCTCAGAACTTTTAACCGATTTAAAAATCCCTTTTCCACAATTTGGTATTGCCGAAACTGCTGACGAAGCTTCGGCTTTGGCAGACAAATTAGATTTTCCTTTATTGATTCGTCCTTCTTATGTTTTGGGCGGTCAGGGAATGAAAATCGTCATCAACAAGCAAGAATTAGAAGAACACGTTATCAATTTATTGAAACAAATTCCAGGCAACAAATTGCTTTTAGATCATTATTTAGACGGCGCCATCGAAGCTGAAGCCGATGCGATTTGTGATGGTGAAAACGTCTATATCATTGGAATAATGGAACATATTGAGCCTTGCGGCGTGCATTCGGGCGATAGTAATGCGACTTTGCCACCATTTAATTTAGGCGAATTTGTGATGACACAAATAAAAGATCATACCAAAAAAATTGCTTTAGCTTTGCGAACCGTTGGTTTAATCAACATACAATTTGCCATAAAAGACGATATCGTTTATATCATTGAGGCCAATCCTAGAGCATCACGAACGGTGCCTTTTATTGCAAAAGCCTACAACGAACCCTATGTAAATTATGCAACAAAAGTAATGCTTGGCGTGAATAAAGTAACCGATTTTAAATTTAATCCGCAGTTGAAAGGATTTGCGATTAAACAACCCGTTTTCTCTTTCAGCAAGTTCCACAATGTGAACAAAGCATTGGGACCAGAAATGAAATCGACTGGAGAAAGCATCTTGTTTATTGACGATTTGAAAGACGACCAGTTTTATGAATTGTATTCTCGAAGAAAAATGTATTTGAGTAAATAGAGTATTAAGATTTGAGTATTAAGAAAAAAGCCTGTTTTTTGGGCTTTTTTTTATTATCTATTTGTTTAGGATAACAAAATTATCCACCATATATTGCTACTCCTTTTTCTTGTAAAACATAACCTTTCCAAGATATTAAAGTGTAATTTTCAAAAACCCAATTGCCTTGTTTTGATTTTTCCAAGACAATTCCTTTGTTTGACTTTGGCAGAAAAACTTCAGCTTTTGAATTGTCTGAATTGAATAATATAATGGCAGGATTTCCATCAATTTTAGATCCATTTTTTAAAGGATTTAGTCTGGTTTTTAGTGTTGATAATTCTACACAACTTTGTTTCAACTCGGAATATGCTTTTCCGTTTTCAAACAAACAGGTCTCTTTTTGATTATTGCACTCGGTTTTTGTTAGAGGCATTTTTGATGTGAAATTAATATTATTGATGTCTTTAAAAGCAGTACCTTCATTATTTAAATCACCATATCCTTCAATAATTTTATCTCCGTCAACTTTAAAAGCGATTTGTCTAATCGATTTTTTTCCTTCTGACTGATATGTATAATTTGCTATTAAAACATCGTTTTTTAATTCTCCTGTAAAACTCCCTGAATTTTTGTCTTTTTCAGCCAAAGTATAGGTTAGATTTCCTTTGATTACTTCTCCGTTTTCTGTAATTTCTAAGGACACGTTGTTTTTATTGTCATTAAAAACATAACATCCTAAATCTAATGCAACCGTTTTTTCGACTGTAACTTCCTGAGAATAAGCGTTTGTGTTTTCTGGCTTTTGTTCTTTGTTTTTGCAATTTAACATAGTTAAAGCGACGAACGATAGTATTATTAATTTCTTCATAATTTTAGTTTTTAGATTTAATCTACTTTTTTAAATATAATTTTTATTCCTGTTGAATTTGATAAAATTAGTCTGTTGTTCTCAATTTTATAAACGCTACTACTTTGAAGGGCTGTAATGAACTCTGCTTCTTTGTTTACAGGTTCGCACATCATTTTTGTGGTCGCTAAATTGGTAAATCGAAGTTTTCCTTTTTCAAAAAACAACGAACCTTTCATTTGATTACAACCTGCAAAGCCTGAAAACTTATTGGTATTTGCATAAATTTCCAACAGCGGAAACTCTTTGCTAAAATCTTCTTTTTTAATTTTTTCACCATTGAGTTCTTCTAATACCCAAATGTCGTGCAAACGGTAATCGGTTTCATATTGCCCACATCCATTCACTTTTTCTAATTCAGCAGTTGCACTTTTTTTGTATTCAACAAAAACAGCATAAGGAAATTCTTTTCCTGACATTGCATTCACACATTTTTGTTGTAAAATTTTAATATTGAGTTGAGCAGTTTTGGCTTGTATTCTATACGACTTTACATTAGCATCCATCACCAAAATTGGATCAGCGTGAGGTGTGACAATCGAGTCGTTTATCGTTTTGAAAACTATTTTATCATCTGAAATGGCTAAATTCCAAAAAGGTTCTGTTCCGCTTGATTTAAAATAGGGTGCTTTTTCCACAGTATCAATTTTTTCAAAGTCATCCACTTTAAGCTTGTTTGACTTTGAATTTTTGTTGACTGAAACTTTTGTAGTTTTGCAACTTAAAACTGTTAAAATAATAATTCCGAAATAGGCTATTTTATTCATTTCGGTGAAATGTAAAATTAATTATTGATTTTTTTAAATCGCATTATTGGCACTTCGCCAATATTCAAATTGAGTTTTCCTTCGTTATCTATAGTATAATTGTCGACTTTTTTCATCATTTGTAAAAACACTTTTTCTCCTCCGCCGTCACAAAACATCATTGTTGTTGGCCCAGGTTCACCAAATGAAATTGACTTTCCTTCAGTGGTATATTTTGCCATATATCCGTTGCAACTTGCAGTTCCGCTGACTTCATTTGTAGTCGTGTTGAATGTGATTTGTGGTTTTTTGTTGGGATATAAACCTTCGAAGGAAATTTTTGGTCCAGAAATATACTCCAATCCCCAAGTTGCATTTGAGAGATTGTTTGTGGTTTTAGTATTTTTCAGGTTGGAGCAAGCACCAATGAATAGTGCTAAAAAAAGAACGAATAATAATGCATTGTTTTTCATAATTTGAATAATTTAAGGTTAAAAGTTTATTTTTTTATTTTATGTCCAATGAAAATTAAAATACCCATTATTAACATCATAAAACTACTTATTATCAAAAAATTAATTAAAGCTTGAGAATAATTAATTTCGGAAACATTAATAAATGGATATGGGTAAAAATCAGAAAAATGTCCCCTGATAATTATATATAAAAAATAGATTAGGGGAAACCACAACCATTTTTTAATATGCTGAAATTTTAAATCGTCAAGATTTGCGAATAGCATCCAATAAATTAACACAAAAAGAGGAATTACAGAATGCAAAAGTTCGTCAATAATTAATTGGAATCCCTTTGGTTCCCAAGTGTTGCGTAAAATTATATGGTACACTGAACCCACCACAAGTATAAAAGCTGTCAATGCAGTTATAGCTCCTTTGCTCGCTATTTTTTGGAAGGATATTTTATGGAATATGGGAATTCGAGAAGTGAAATAAAGAGCAACTAATAGGTTAGTAAGAATAGTAAAAAAACTAAAAAATCGAACTATGGTTTCAACAACATCGGTCTGTCTGTTTTGTATCATTAAAATAAATTGTCCAATGATAGAAAACCATCCCAAAAGAAAACCAAATACATCAGCCCAATTTCTCCGAGAATTACTATTTTGTGTTTTTATATTTTTCATTTACTGTTGAGTTTAGTTTTTGAGGTTCTACCCCCATTTGTGTGGGTTTCTATTTCCAATATTAAATTTTACCCAATAAACCATTAAGGGATTTAGTGTCATTAATCCTTAATAATGGTTTAAATAGAGATTTTTTTCAAGATAATCTCTATTTGGAAATACCCACACGATTCATGGAAAACCATAAAATTAATTATTTTATTTGAATACCAAATCATTATAGTCATAATAATCGTTTAAAATTGAAAATCAATTCAATACCTTTGTATGCCTTATCAATGTCCCAAAATAAAACAACTAATTTCTTTTCAACTTTGAAATGAAAATCAATTTTAGCCCAATTTTATTTAGACTAAAATGCACCAAAACAAATAATATGGAAACTCCAACCATCATTGAAATCAAGGACAATGCTTTTGCCAGACAATTTGAAACTATTACCAAAAAAGGTATGGTTACCGTTGAATATTCATTTCAGGAGAAAAAAATATTTTTAACAAAAATTAATGTTCCGGATACATTTGATGACGAAGAATTTATCTCAGATTTACTCAAAAAAATTATGG
>DZAU01000012.1:20792-27283 GCA_022729635.1 Flavobacterium psychrophilum | reverse complement strand
TATTCATATTATTCCCCGAAGGAGGTCTATTTCCATAAGCACCATTGGCTTTATTATTATTCACCGTATTAGACCTATTTCTGGAATTATTATTATAATTATTATAATGATTAATATTATTAACATTAATATTTACAGAACCATGATAGCCTCCATAATAACCTCCATGACAATAAAAATGATTAGACCAATAAATACCATACGCTAACGGTACAAATGGGTGATAATAAGGTGGGTAATATCCATAATAATACGGAGGGTAATACGGTGCATAAACAGGTGAATACACGTATTGCACAATTGGTGCTGACTGAACAACTACCGTGGTTGTGGTTGATTGAGCCGGAAGATTCATGGTTTCTGTACTTCCTCCAGTATAACCTGGATTTGCTGTGCTTCCAGCACCCGAAACTTTAGGTTCTACAACATAATCTTTGCCATACAAATCTTCATCTCCTACAATTTGCATAGAAACTTTTCCGCTCTTATCTTTTGACACAAAGATAACAGCAACATCCTGATTCTCTGTTTTACTTACTGCCACTTGAAGTATAAAAGAAAAAGAATCACCATCTTTATTCGTAATTACTTTAATAAAATCAACTTTTTTATCATTATCTAAATCAAGATTGTTGAGTTTTGACTTTTCTGAATTTAACGATTTTTCAAAATCTTCAATGGTTTTTGATTTTTGAAAAACTTCCATGACAGCATAAAGGTCAAGATTATCACCTGGCAAACCTAAAGATACAGGTTCGTCCTTTGTTTGTGAAAAAACGGGCGTACTCAACAAACAAACAAGTGCTATCGAAATTACCATAAAACTATTTTTCATAATATTGATTTAAATTAATTAATTCTATAAACGAATAGAAATGCTAAGTTACAAAAATATTTTTCTACTTTTCAATCTCTCGCAAGTTTTCCATTTTTTTGTGTGCCAAGAAACCGGCAATGTCTTCAAAATGTTCTTTGACACGCTTATTTCCAAACTCGAAAACCTTAGTCGCCAATCCGTCAAGAAAATCACGGTCGTGCGAAACTAGAATCAAAGTTCCGTCAAAATCTCGCAAGGCATCTTTTATAATATCTTTGGTTTTCATATCCAAGTGATTCGAAGGCTCATCGAGAATCAATAAATTTACGGGTTCCAATAATAATTTTATCATTGCCAGACGCGTTTTTTCTCCACCCGAAAGCACTTTCACTTTTTTGGTCACATCATCGCCATGAAACATAAAAGCCCCTAAAATATCCTTGATTTTGGTACGAACATCTCCCACAGCAATATCATCAATGGTTTCGAAAATAGTCGCATTTTCATCTAATAAGGAGGCTTGATTTTGGGCAAAATAACCAATTTGTGCATTATGACCAATGGTTAGACTTCCTCCATTAATTTCAATTTCTTTCATAATGGCTTTAATCATTGTCGATTTTCCTTCTCCATTTTTACCCACAAAAGCTACTTTTTCGCCTCTTTCAATCACAATATTTGCGTCCTTGAAAACGACATGTTCGCCATAAGATTTTGTCAAATCTTTTACAATTACCGGATATTGCCCCGAACGAACCGCCGGCGGAAACTTCAATCTCAAAGCCGAATTATCTACTTCGTCAACCTCTACCAAAACCAACTTTTCGAGCATCTTTACTCGAGATTGAACCGCATCTGTTTTAGAAAAAGTACCACGAAATCTATCAATGAATGTCTGATTATCGGCAATGAATCTTTGTTGCTCATCATAAGCTTTTTGTTGATGAATTCTACGGTCTTTTCTCAACTCTAAATAATGAGAATATTTGGCTTTGTAGTCATAAATTCGTCCCATCGTTACTTCAATAGTACGATTGGTAATATTATCGACAAAAGCTCTGTCGTGCGAAATTACGACAACTGCTTTGGCTGAATTGACGAGAAAATCTTCTAGCCATTGAATACTTTCGATGTCCATGTGGTTCGTAGGTTCATCCAATAAAATCAAATCTGGTTTTTGTAAAAGGATTTTGGCCAATTCGATTCGCATTCTCCAACCGCCCGAAAACTCCGAGGTTTGTCTCGTAAAATCTTCACGAAGAAAACCCAGACCAATCAGAATTTTCTCCACTTCGGCTTCATAATTCACTTCCTCGATGGCATAAAATTTTTCGCTTAAGTCTGAAACTCTTTCAATCAATTTCATATACGCATCGCTTTCATAATCGGTACGAATGGTTAATTGTTCGTTGATTTCGTCAATTTCGGCTTTCATTTTAAAAATTTCACCAAATGCTTTTGAAGTTTCTTCAACAACAGTGCAACTGTCCGAAGTCAATAAATGCTGCGGCAAATAAGCAATAATTGCCTCTTTTGGTGCCGAAATATTACCTGTCGAAGGCTTGCTTTGACCAGCAATAATCTTTAAAAGTGTTGATTTTCCTGCTCCGTTTTTACCCATAAGGGCAATTTTGTCATTTTCGTTTATGGCAAAAGAAATATCGCTAAATAAAGTGGTTCCGCCAAAATGAACGGAAATATCGTTTACTGTAATCATTAATTAAAGTTAGAGGTTAGAGGTTAGAAGTTAGAAGTCAGCCCTTCGACAAGCTCAAGGTGACAAACTGCTAAAAAATTAAAAGTGGCAAATATAACTTAAATAAGGAATTGGGCAATTTAGGAATGTAGATTTGTTTTACATCCTCTGCTTAAAAACAAAAAATTAGCCACAGATGATGCGGATTATTCGGATTTACACCGATAAATTTTATATAGATTAGAATTGCTTTCGGAATTTCGAGTTGGTAAACAAATATACAAATTTTAAATACTCATTCTAAACTCCTCAATCACAGGACTTACCTTTGAGAAATCGGTTTCCTGAATGAATAATTCCACTGCTTTTTTATTTTCAATACTAGGTAAAACGTTAGATTGATTGTTATTTCTAATAACTGTTGCTACACCAATTTCTTCGATTTTTTGTTGCAATGCCAAAGCTAAAATTTCACTTCCCGAAAAGACTTTCATTAATCCCATATTGTTGTTTATTGTTTGTTGTTGATAATTTATTGAAATTCCTCATTCTTCGGAATGACAAACCGAGACTGAATCTGCATACTGATTACTCTTCTTCTTCCTCAAAATCAAATTCAAAAGGTTCTACCAACATTTTATCGGCAAGAATTTCGACTCTTTCTGTAAATCCTTCCGAAAAAATAATGCGTTGGGTTTTGGCAATGCTGTTCGAAATACGCATAATCCGGGTTTCGTGACGCATTTTTAAAACAGCATCAGCATCATCTATAATAAACATCCGCAATCGGTTGACATTGAAACCCGCTGAGGAAAACATATCATTGAGTTTATTGGGAGTACCAATCAAAACATCGATGCCTGTGGAAATATAATTTTTATCATAATCCATATCGCCTTTGTCGTGCACACCGTAAATTTCTAAACCAGCATTTTTTCCAAAAGTTTCAAACAGAGCCACCATTTCTAAAACTTTTGTTTTATCCTCAACAACAATCAAAGCTCGTGGTGATTCCTCATTGGTTCCTGCCAATTTTTGAATCACGTTGATAACAATTGTTGTCGTTTTTCCGCTGCCATTAGGTGCAATAATTATACAATCGGCACCGCTTTTCAGGGGCGAAAAGGTTTCTTGCTGCATTTCATTGGCTTCGGTCAAACCGTTTTCGATGAGTGCTTGTTGAAGATTTTCGTTTAATTTTTTTAATTTCATTTTTTAGGATTTGACTAACAAAGATTACTTGTTTTCACATTCACACTTTTCATAATTCCAACTTCCACTTTTGTCTAAACAATTATCTATTTGAATAAATCGGAATATTTTAAATCCAAAAAATAATATTGCAATTAATATAATAATCAATGCTGTTTTCTTTTGTTTTGTCATTTTATATTTTCTTGTCACGAATTAATTTGTAATAATTCGTGTAATTCGTGGCTAATCTTATTTACTGGCAAATAACTTCACATCATTTTCGGAAATTTCATTTCCACCAAGAATTATCAACCGTTCGACCACATTTCTTAATTCGCGAATGTTTCCTGTCCAATCGTATTCCTGTAATAATTTTACAGCTTCATTTGAAAAATGTTTTACTACATTTCCCTGTTCAGAAGCGATTTTTTCGGCAAAATGAGTAATCAACATTGGAATATCGTCTCTTCTCTCGTTTAACGAAGGAACATTTATCAGAATTACTGCCAATCGATGGTACAAATCTTCTCGAAAACGACCTTCGGCGATTTCTTTTTTCAAGTCTTTATTGGTTGCTGCAATCACGCGAACATCAATTTTGATGTCTTTTTCAGCGCCCACTCTTTGAATAAGATTTTCTTGTAAAGCCCGCAACACTTTGGCTTGAGCCGAAAGACTCATATCGCCAATTTCATCCAAAAAAATGGTTCCTTTATCAGCGGCTTCAAATTTTCCGGCACGATCTTTCACAGCCGAGGTAAAAGCACCTTTGACGTGACCAAACAATTCGCTCTCAATCAATTCACTGGGAATTGCGGCACAATTCACTTCGATTAACGGAAAATTGGCTCTTTGACTTTTTTCGTGCAATTGATGCGCAACGAGTTCTTTTCCAGTTCCGTTTGATCCAGTAATCAAAACTCTGGCTTCGGTTTGAGCGACTTTGTCAATCATTAGTTTGATGTGATTGATGGCTTCGCTTTCGCCAATTATTTCGTAGTTCTTGCTGACTTTTTTCTTTAGAATTTTATTTTCGACAACGAGTTGTTTTTTGTCCAAGGCATTGCGAACCGTATTCAGTAACCGATTCAAATCTGGCGGTTTTGAGATGTAATCAAAAGCACCCAAACGCATCGTTTGAATAGCGGTTTCCATATCTCCGTGACCAGAGATCATTACCATCGGGATTTCTGGTTTTATTTTTTTTACTGCTTCAAGGACTTCAACACCATCCATTTTTGGCATTTTGATATCGCACAAAACGAGGTCGTAGTCGTTATTTTTTATTTTTTCAAGCCCTACAACACCATCTTCAGCATTTTCGACCTGATACGATTCATTCTCTTCGGAAAGTATTTTTGTGAGTACTCTTCGAATAGCGGCTTCGTCTTCTATGATTAGTATTTTGCTCATTCTTCGTATTTTTCAAATTTTAAAAATTCTAAATTCCAATAGTTGAATTTTGGAATTTATTTTTTGGAATTTAATACTTCAACCATTTATATAATTCTTTCCAAGTCGGTTTTTTGCCATACATCAATATTCCTACTCGGTAAATTTTTGCGGCAAACCAGACTACAAAAATGAAAGTCGCAAAAAGCAAAGTAATGGAAATAGCGAGTTGCCACCAAGGCACGCCAAACGGAATTCGCATCAGCATCACGATGGGCGAAGTGAGCGGAATCATTGAAAACACGGTGGCGATTGTTCCATGAGGATCATTGATAACTGTAAAAAATCCGATGTAAACGGCCAAAACCAAAGGCATAATGATAGGCAAAAGAAATTGTTGCGAATCGGTTTCGTTATCGACTGCAGCTCCAATTGAGGCATAAAACGAACTGTATAAAAAGTAACCACCAATGAAATAAATCACAAAGCTAATAAGAATTGTGGCGATGGGTAACCCCCATAATTCATTGATGTACATTTGTGCAGTCATAGCAAATTCTTGATGAGCAACTTTTACAATTGACGGTGGTATTTTTGTAGCTGGACTAGTATCGACACCAAAAAAAGCGGATGCCGCAACCATTAAGATCAACCCAATAATCGCCCAAATAAAAAATTGCAACAATCCTGCCAATGAAGTTCCTATAATTTTACCCATCATCAATTGAAATGGTTTTACTGAGGAAATAATAATTTCGACAATTCGGTTTGTTTTTTCTTCGATGACGCTGCGCATTACCATATTTCCGTATATGATGATGAACATCATAATGAGATAACCAAATGCGCCACCAATGGCAATCTTGATTTCGTTGAGCCCTTTTACAGTTTGTTCACCCGAGGCTTTGACCAAACTTATGTTTACATTGGCTTGGGCATTTTTTATGGCCATCGTATCTAATTTAGCTTTTTCGAAGTTGTCTTTGGTGAGTTTTTTTGCAATGACATCCTGAACATTTTCAATAAATGAAATACTGGGACTTTCGTTTGAAATAAATTGGATTTTATTTTCAAAATCTTTAGCATTACTCACTTTTGGAATAAAAAGCAAGCCTTGAGAACTCTCGTTCGAGATGCTGTCTTTAAGAGATTTTATATCAATCGAAGACAAATCTTGAAAAATATATTCGGCTCCTTGACTGTTTAATGCCTTAAATTCATTAACAAACAATCCGGTTTCATCATGAACAGCCACTCTTTTTGTGTCAGCTTTCAACGTACTCAAGTAACCAACAAAAGTTGCGATTCCTACCATGAGAAGTGGACTCAAAAAAGTCATTATTACAAAGGATTTATTGCGCACTTTGGCAACAAATTCTCTTTTTATTATTA
>DZAU01000012.1:0-20692 GCA_022729635.1 Flavobacterium psychrophilum | reverse complement strand
ACTGCCTGAATGAAAATATCGGTTACACTTGGGATTTTTTCGACAAAATGGGTTACTTGTCCTCTTTGGGTAAGAGTGTTCAGTAATTCATTTGGCGTGGCATTTCCCAGTTGAATTTCGAGTTTTATTTCGTTGTTGAGTGATTTGAAATTCGTTTGACCCACTTTAAATTTTTGGGTAATGTCATACATTAAACCTTCAACATTATCAGATAAAATACCTACTTCAAAACTATTGGTTCTGAATTTACGCTTAATATCGTCTAATCTTCCTTCTAAAAGTTTGTTCGATTTATGGATTAATGCAATATGGTCGCACAATTCTTCTACGCTTTCCATCCGATGAGTTGAGAAAATTATGGTGGCTCCTTGTTTTTGCAATTCTAGGATTTCGTCTTTGATGACATTTGCATTTACGGGATCGAAACCCGAAAAAGGCTCGTCAAAAATCAATAATTTTGGTTTGTGCAAAACGCAAACCACAAACTGGACTTTTTGCGCCATTCCTTTTGAAAGCTCCTGGATTTTTCTGTTCCACCAACCTTGAATTCCCAGTCTTTCGAACCAATATTCAAGTTGTTTTTTGGCTTCGGCTTTTGAAAGTCCTTTCATTTGGGCCAAATACAAACATTGTTCTCCTACTTTCATAGTTTTATACAAACCTCTTTCTTCGGGTAAATAACCTATATATTGAACGTGTTTTGGACTTAGTTTTTCACCGTCAAGTATAATTTCGCCACTATCCGGCATTGTAATTTGATTGATAATGCGGATAAGTGAGGTTTTTCCGGCACCATTTGGACCCAAAAGCCCATAAATGCTTCCTTTAGGAACGGTAAGCGAGACTTCGTTGAGGGCAACATAATCGCCGTATTTCTTGAGAACGTTTTTTACTTCAAGTATATTACTCATTCTGAATTTTGATTAATTTCAATTTTCTGCCAATCGGAAGACATGTTTGACCTTTCAATATAGAGTTTGTAAAAATAGAAAAATAGCGCTAATAAGCTGTTAAATAAAACAAAAAAACCCACCCTTATTTTCACAAGGATGGGAAAAAATTCGCATAATTAAAAATTATGAGAACATATCTTTTACCTTCTCAAAGAAGGATTTGTCGCTTTTTTCGGGATTTGGAATAAAATTCTCGTTTTCGAGATTGTTTTCAAAAAACTGTTTTTGTTCTTTATTTAATGTTTTTGGTGTCCAAACATTGACATGAACCAATAAATCTCCGGTTCCATATCCGTTAATGTTTGGAATTCCTTTTCCTTTTAATCTCAGAATTTTACCGGATTGTATTCCTTCGTCGAGTTTTATTCTTACTTTTCCGTTAATGGCCGAAATGTCTTTTGAAATTCCAAGAACCGCTTCGGAGAAGCTGATGTACAAATCAAAATGTAAATTTTCGCCTTCACGTTTTAGAAATTCGTGTTCGATTTCTTCGATAGCCACAATTAAATCTCCAGGAATACTGTTTCCGGGTGCATCATTTCCTTTGTTGGAAACTTTTAGCTGCATTCCGTCAACAACTCCTGCGGGGATTTTTATGGTTACGGTTTCATCTTCCAGAATCATTCCTTGCGAATCGGCTTCGGAAGGTTTTTTGTCTAATATTTGTCCTGAACCGCCACAAGTAGGGCAGGTTGTTGCGGATTGCATTCGTCCCAAAATCGTGTTGGTCACACGCATTACTTGTCCTTGACCATTACAAGTAGAACAAGTTTTATAAGTAACGCCTTGGGCTTGAACTTTTCTTTTTACTTTTACTTTTTTCTCGACACCATTAGCAATTTCCTCAAGAGTCAGTTTTACTTTGATGCGAAGATTACTTCCTTTTACACGACGTGAGCCGCCACCGCCGCCACTGAAACCACCGCCAAAAGCGCTTCCGAAAATATCTCCAAATTGACTGAAAATATCATCCATATTCATGTGATGACCGCCATAACCACCACCGCCATTATCAAATGCCTGATGACCATATTGATCATATTTGGCTTTTTTATTAGGATCGCTCAGTACTTCATAAGCTTCGGCAGCCAATTTGAAATTTTCTTCCGCAGCTGCATTTCCCGGATTTTTATCAGGGTGAAATTCGAGAGCTTTTTTTCGGTATGCTTTTTTTATTTCGGCAGCATCGGCATTTTTAGTAATGCCAAGTATTTCGTAAAAATCTTTTTTCATTTTTATTTTTTTGTATGATACAGACGCGATTAATCGTAATATTCAGACGCGATTAATCGTAATATTCAGACGCGATTAATCGCGTCTCTACTACTGACCGATTACCACTTTTGGAAAACGAATAATTTTGTCTCCTAATTTGTATCCTTTTTCTATTACATCAACAATTTTTCCTTTCATTTTAGCCGATGGAGCTGGAATTTGGGTAATTGCTTCGGCAAAATCAGCATCGAAGGCATCGCCTACTTTTACATCGACTTGTTCTAATCCTTTTGATACTAAGGTGGTTTTTAATTTTTCTTGAATGAGTTCGACACCTTGAATTAAGATATTATCATCCGTTTTTTTGATTTCGGTTAAAGCTCTGTCAAAATCATCCAGAACAGGAAGCATCGCTAGCAATACTTCTTGATTTGCAGTTTTAAACAACTCGATACGCTCTCTTGCCGTTCTTCGTTTGTAATTTTCGAATTCGGCAAATAATCTTAGAAATTTGTCTTTTTCCGATGCTAAATCTTGAGATAATTGTTCTTCTTTTGATATTTCCTCTACTCTTTCTTCGATTGTTGAGTCCAAAATATCGGAATCAGTTTCATTGTTTTCAATTGGGGTTTGATTAACAATTTCGTCATTTAGCGTGTTTTCAGTCGTCATTCTTGTGTTATTTTTAAAAAAATTCTTAATCTTCATTTTTATTCTTTTCTATTGATTGCAAAAGTACTGCCAAATCTTCTAAAATGTCAAATTGTCACTATTTATTATTTTAGAATTTAGATTCAAAAAAAAAACAGAATCATTTCATAATGAAATTTTAATATAATTTTAAGACCTTCAGGATTTCGTTTGCATAACTTTGTAAAAGTTTTGTTCAAGATTATATCTTAATAAAACGTAAGGTTAGCATTCTGGCTTTAAATTATTATTAATTCACTTTGTATTATATTAAAAAAAGCTCCGTTTAATAGACGAAGCTTTTTTTATTGGAATAAATTTAGTTAACCAATTTTATTTGGCGATATTCTAAAAAGAACAGTATTTTCCTTAATTTATGTTTTTTTTGCGTGAGGGATAGAAGTGAAAATCCTTTTTTGCCATTTTTTTTTGGCAAAAAAGATTGAAACGAATAGCCCGACCCGTAGTTTACGGAGGGACACGCCCAAATGGTACTTTTGCTGTTTATAATAGAATTCAGCCTTTTATTCTAACACTCCATTCAAAATCCATCTCTGATACTTGTTCGCCTTTTTCGTTGGTTCCGATAGATTTCATCCAGAATGTTTGTCCTTCGCCAGTGGTTATGGCTTCTTGAATTGCTTTGATCACCAATGCACCGTCATTGCATATAAAGGTAATTCTTCCGGTGGCTTTTTTGGAGAAATTGCTTTTATTGTTGGCTACCAACATCGAAATGTTTTTGCCGCTTTTTTGAATTTCTTGCATCACCAAAGCTCCTGTTGCTAGTTCCGCCGCCATTGCTTGCACGGCAAAATACATCGAATTGAACGGGTTCTGGTTCATCCAACGGTGTTTGACCGTTACTACACATTTATTTTCGTCAATTTGTTTTGCTCTGACTCCGCAAATAAATGCTGATGGCAACTTGAAAAATAAGAATTTATTAAGACTTGATGCTGAAATTTTCATTTATATTGAGATTAGTTCTGTAAAAATAATAAATAGTAGCATAAAATATAGGTTAGTGTTTCAATTTTATTTAAACACATATAATCACTGTTTTTTTGACAGTTAACATAAAAAATTTCTTGTTTTCTAAATTTAAAATGTTAATATTTTGTTAATATATGGTACTATGTGATACAAGATACCATCTTTTAGATATATATTTGCATAAGAAATTACTATATACTTTTATACTATGGAAACAACTAACGAAAAAAACCTGGCTACATTCACTCATTTGAGTACTTTGAGTCAATATTGTATCCCATTTGGAAATTATATTTTCCCGATATTGATTTGGAGTTCCAAAAAAGACAGTTCAGAATTTATAGATTACCACGGAAAGCAAGTGCTTAACTTTCAATTAAGTATGTTATTGTACACACTCCTTCTGGCAATGATTAGCATTCCCATCTTTATTTTCACTGTTTTTAATAACATTCCTCTTAATGCTGTTGTCAATAATCATCACGATTTTGTTATTAATCATCTGAACATCGAGAATATTACAGGAGTTTTAGCCATTGGTATTACGGCAGTTTTACTTTTGATTGGTTTGAAAGTGGCAGAATTTTTCTTAATTATTTATGCATCGGTAAAAGCCTCGAATGGAGAAAAATACAAGTATCCGCTGACGATACCTTTTATTAAATAAAAAACTGTAAGTTTTTTCAATACGTAAAAATTATGAGTGAATATATAAAAATTGGCTTAAAACTTTGCTGGTTTATTGTAATAACTTATTGGTTTATCTCTGGGTTAAGTGTTAAAAAATTGAAAAATCAGGAGTCTTTTTTTAAACGTTTTGTTCAATATTGGTTGCCTTTAATTATTGCAATTATATTATTAGGTCCAGGGGAATGGTTTGGCGATAGTTTATTAAGAGAAAACTTCGTTCCGCATTCAGATTTAGTTGGAAATATTGGATTGGTGTTTTGTGTAATTGGTGCGTTTATTGCCTGTTGGTCCAGATATTTGTTGGGTAAAAACTGGAGTTTATCTGTACAAAGAAAAGAAAACCACGAATTAATTCAGAATGGGATTTATAAACTTTTGCGCCATCCTATTTATACAGGATTATTGTTGCTTTTTATTGGAAACATGATAATTGTTGGTGATTATCGAGGAATAATTGCAGTATTACTTGTTTTTATATCGTTCTGGTTCAAACTCTTAAAAGAGGAAAAATTACTTATAGAAACTTTTGGAAATCAATATACAGAATATAAGAATGGGACAAAAGCTTTATTTCCCTTTTTACTTTAAATATAACCTTGGCATTACAATGACAAAACATCACACGAGAGCTTTGCTCGAACTGGCGAAGCAATCAAAAAATGAACAGTTCAATTAAATAAAAAAAATAAAAAAAGAATCATGAACATTGAAAACACAAAAGCCCAAATGCGCAAAGGTGTTCTTGAGTTTTGCATCTTATCCGTATTAAAAGACAAAGAAGCATACACTTCGGAAATATTAGACACTTTGAAAAACGCAAAATTACTGGTTGTAGAGGGAACAGTTTATCCGCTGCTTACCCGATTAAAAAATGACGGATTGCTCAACTATCGTTGGGAAGAATCCTTATCTGGTCCGCCAAGGAAATATTATGGCCTGACCGAAATTGGGCACACATTTTTAAACGAATTAAATGGCACCTGGACTGAATTGTCTGATGCAGTAAACTTAATCACAACACAAAAACTATAGTCATGAACAAAACTGTAAACATAAATCTAGGCGGAATATTCTTCCATATTGACGAAGATGCGTACCAAAAACTAACACGCTATTTTGATGCCATAAAACGTTCTTTATCAAACTCATCCGGGCAAGACGAAATCATTAAAGATATTGAAATGCGAGTTTCAGAATTATTGACCGAAAAGCAAAAAACTGACAAGCACGTTGTAGGTTTAAAAGACGTGGACGAAGTAATTGCCGTAATGGGTCAGCCGGAAGATTATAGAATTGATGAGGAAGGAACCGAAAATACTTCGACGAATTTCTCTTCCTCAAAAACAAGAAAACTGTACCGAGATACTGAAAACGGAATGGTTGGAGGTGTTCTTGCAGGTTTGGGTCACTATTTTGGAATAGATAAAGTTTGGCTTCGAATATTTCTTTTAATCATGATTTTTGCTTGGGGAACCGGTTTCTTGGCATATATCATTCTTTGGATTGTGATGCCGGAAGCAAAAACTACTACCGAAAAACTAGAAATGACAGGTGAACCGGTAACTATTTCGAACATCGAAAAAAAAGTTCGGGAGGAATTTGAAAACGTTTCCGAAAAATTCAAAAATGCAAATTATGACGAAATGGGAAATCGTGTAAAAACTGGAGCCGAAAAAGTTGGCAGTTCATTTGGAAATTTTATCATAGCAGTTTTAAGAGCTTTCTCTAAATTTCTTGGCGTGATTTTGATAATTATCGGACTGTTTGTATTAGCTGCTTTGTTTATCGGAGTTTTCACTTTAGGGTCTTCATCTGTAATTGATGTGCCGTGGCAAAGCTTTATCGAAGCAGGAAATTTTACCGATTATCCTATTTGGACATTTGGATTACTAATGTTTTTTGCCGTTGGAATTCCGTTCTTTTTCTTGTCATTATTGGGATTCAAATTATTGTCACCCAACCTGAAATCAATAGGAAATATAGCAAAATATACTTTGCTTGCCGTATGGTTAATCTCGGTTTCATTGGCAATTTCCATTGGAATAAAACAGGCTACAGCCTTTGCCGTGGATGGAAGAGTCGTACAAAAAGAAATCCTGAAACTGAATCCTGCTGATACGCTTTTGATAAAATTCAAACACAATGATTATTTTTCCAAAAGCATTAATGATAATGATAATTTCAAAATTATGCTTGATTCAACAGGCAAAGACGTAATGTATTCTAATAACGTAAGCTTTAGAATTGCAAAAACTGATGAAAAAACGGCTTACGTTCAAATTGAAAAAGAAGCAAAAGGAAAAACATTATTCGAAGCCAAAGAAAGAGCCAAAAAAATTAACTATAGTTATAAAATTATTGGAAATCAAATCATTTTTGACAACTATTTACTGACTGATTTAAAAGAAAAGTTCCGTGATCAGGAAATTGAAATAACTTTATTCTTACCTTTAGGCACCTTATTAAAAATGGACGAATCTATGAGTCGATATGACCAAACTGATGGTGGTTATTTTTTATGGAATCCAGAAAATAGAGACGAAGTTTTCAAAGTTGAAATCGACAAAATAAAATGCCTGAACTGTCCGGCAGATGAAAACGAACACGATGATGTTGAGAATATTCAAGAAAATGACAGCGTTGTTACCACAACAGTAACTGTAAACGGAGAGACTGTAACAGTCAATAAAACGGGCACAAAAAAAGGATTAACAATAGATAAAAACGGAGAAATAATTAAAAACAATTAACCATGATAAAAATTATCGCCATAATTACAAAATTTATCATTGCCGCAGTAATGGCATTACTATTTTCTTCCTGCGGACATTCTTATAATTTTAACAATGGTATAAAAGGAAGCGGAAACATTACAACAGAAACCAGATCTGCGAACCAAGATTTCAAAAACATTGAAGTAAGTTACGGAATTAAAGTAATTGTAGAACAAGCTGATCAAAAATCCATCACTGTCGAAGCAGATGACAATTTGCAGAAACACATTTTAACCCAAATAGAAAATGGGGTTCTGAAAATCAAATCAGATGAAAATTATAACTCGACAGAAACGCCAATCGTGAATGTAAAAATGCCTATTATTAATGGATTGGACGCTAGCAGCGGTTCAGAAATTACAAGTTCGAAT
This sequence comes from Flavobacterium psychrophilum, assembly GCA_022729635.1. Lineage (GTDB taxonomy): Bacteria > Bacteroidota > Bacteroidia > Flavobacteriales > Flavobacteriaceae > Flavobacterium > Flavobacterium psychrophilum_P. The sequence continues at coordinate 13,003 of DZAU01000012.1, read as the reverse complement.
GTGTTAATAACCGAGAACATTAATGTAAAATCCAATAGCGGAAGTCAAATAAATATTAATGTTGAAGCCGATGCCATCAATATAGAAAGCACCAGCGGAAGCAGTATTGAAGCAAGCGGAAAAGCGTTAAAATTAGAAACTTCATCGTCAAGCGGAAGTGAAATTGATGCCGAAAACTTAATGGCAAACGAAGTGATTTCACAAACTTCAAGCGGAAGCAGCACGGAGGTTTATCCAATCGTAAAATTAGACGCAAAAGCCTCAAGCGGAAGCTCAATCAGTTATCACAAAGCCCCAAAAACACTGATAAAAGAAGAATCATCGGGCGGAAGTGTTGATGAAGAATAAATCGCTCTTTTTGCCGAAAAATCACAAAAATCATTCATCAAAAGTGGATGATTTTTTTATATTTGTAATACCAATTATTCAATTAAAAATGAAAAAATATACCCTCTTTTTGCTCATCCTGCTCTTTTCAAACTTTGCATTGGCACAAAAAAACGAAAAAATAAAAGGTTCTAAAATAGTGACGGTAGAACAAAAAGAAATTGGCGATTTTGAAGCACTTGAAGTAACCGACAACGTCGAAGTGTATCTGGATAAAGGCGAAAAATGTGAATTAAAAATCGAAGCCGACGATAATCTTCACGAAATCATCAACATCGATTTAAGCCTAAACACAGTCCGAATTTCCACTTCTAAAAATGTAGCTAATTTCAAAAAACTGATAGTAAGAGTAACCTATACCAATGATTTGAAAATGGTAACCGCAAAAAATGATGCCGTTATAAATGCCATTCAGGAAATTCTATTGAACGAAATTACGTTTAAAAGCTACGATAATTCTAAACTCAATTTGAATGTAAATTCAAAGAATTTTATCTTGCAGTCTGACAATAATTCGAAAACCGAACTCAATTTAAAATCCGAAAAGGCAACAATCGAAGTAAGTAAAAATGCCACGTTGAAAGCCCTGATTACCTCTGCTGATTTAAAATGCGACCTATACCAAAAATCGAAATCAAACCTGGAAGGCGACGTGACCAATGCCGTCATTCGTCTGGATAACAATGCTGAATTTACCGGAAATAATCTTTTCATCACCAATGCCGAATTAACTGCCGAAAGTTATTCGAAAGCAAGTGTCAATATCAACTCAAATATTAGTATCGATGCTTCAGGAAATTCAGAAATTCAACTCTATGGAGATCAAAAAATCGAAATGAAACGATTTATCGACAATGCCACATTGGGTAAAAAACCAACAAAGTGATACCAAACAAAAAGTCCTAATTTTTGCAAATTGGGACTTTTTTATACAATTTTATTGAAAATTATTCTTTAGCAGCCAAATATCTTTCGGCATCCAAGGCAGCCATACATCCTGTTCCGGCAGCAGTAATTGCCTGACGATACACATGATCTGCAGCATCGCCTGCCACAAAAACACCTTGAACATTTGTTTTAGAAGTTCCAGGAACATTCAAAATATAACCAGTTTCGTCTAAAGTCAAATAGGTTGCAAAAATATCGGTGTTGGGTTTATGTCCAATAGCCACAAAAAAACCGGTAGCTGGAATATCAAAAGTCTCGCCAGTGGTTTTATTCTTTGCTTTCACAGCTGTAACCACCTGAGAATCTCCCAAAACCTCAACCGTGTCGTGATTCATTAAAATTGTGATGTTTTCGGTTTTGCGAACACGGGCTTCCATAATTTTTGAAGCTCTGAACTTTTCGCTACGTACCAACATCGTTACTTTTTTACACATTTTAGACAAATAATGAGCTTCCTCGCAAGCTGAATCTCCCGCTCCAACGATTACTACTTCTTGGTTTCTGTAAAAAAATCCATCACAAACAGCACATGCCGAAACGCCACCACCCATTTTTAGGTAATGTTGTTCTGAAGGCAATCCAAGATATTTTGCCGAAGCTCCTGTCGAGATAATAACCGTTTCGCAATGCAATTCGATGCTGTCATTAATCCAAACTTTGTGAATGTCGCCACTAAAATCAACTTTTGTAGCCCAACCATCGCGAACATCCGTTCCAAATCGTTGAGCTTGTTCCTGCAAGCCAATCATCATTTCGGGTCCGGTAATTCCTTCCCGATTTCCAGGGAAATTTTCGACTTCGTTTGTCGTAGTGAGTTGTCCTCCAGGCTGCATTCCTTGGTATAAAACAGGATTCATATTAGCTCTGGCGGCATAAATGGCAGCAGTATAACCCGCAGGACCGGAACCTATAATAAGGCATTTTATTTTTTCGATTGTTGTTGACATAGTACGATTTATAATATAATTTAAGTTAGCACAAAAATAAGTCAAAATTGCTGGATTATAAACTCTGAATTATCATTTTTTGCTATCCTTTAATAAAAAAATCCCTTTTGAAAAAAGTAGAAAGAGATATTGTCAAGCTAATCTATTAACCGCAAATTGTAGTGATAACAAATTTAATTTGATAAATGTAAATCCCATTGATTAACCTTCAATCTTTTACCTGTAACAGCAATACAATTTCATCATTAAATTTAGAAGAATTTATTAATCTATCTATCAACGTTTAAAATAGCTGAAATTTCATACGTTATCTGTTTAATTTTATTAGAATGATTTATTTTCAATGTTAAGTTTTTGACTAAACCAAAAACTTAACATTGCCATATTAAATTAATGATTTACATTTGCTTAACACTAAATTAATATTAAATTAATAAATATGGAAGAAAATAAACAACACAATAATAGCAACGAAGAGGAAAAAAAACTAGTAACTCCAAACATCGAATCATCTAAAAAAGTTATTACTGAAAGAAAACCCGTTGCAAGAAAACCTATTGTAAGAAAGCCTGTTGCAAGAAAGCCAATAGTTAAAACTGAAATTAAGCCTGCAACCGTTCCTGTCGAAGTTCCTGTTGATACAGAAATAATAAAAAATGAAACTCTAAATATTGATAAAACAGATAAGATAGAGGATTTAACAAATAAGGACATAAAAAAATTGGATAAAAAGAATCTTAAAAAATTAAAGAAAATGAGCGACAAAATCAAAGAAAAAGAAAAAAAAGCAAAAGAGAAGCAAAAAGAAAAAGAAAAAAAAGCTAAAAAAAAGAAAAAAGAAAAAGCTAAAAAGGAAAAAGCCAAAAAGAAATTAAAAGAAAAAAAGGCAAAGAAAAAAGCAGCTGACAAAAAGAAAAAAGCAAAGAAAAAATAACACTATCCTAAAAATGTGTGATTTAAAAATAATAGGGTTTAACTTTTTAATTAAAGTTGAACCCTTTTTTTATGAATAGTTAAGAACTGATTAAAGATAAATTGCTTGTCATCATTACCTAAAAAAGCTATATATCCATTTTGCTGTAATGAGCTGTTTTTTTTAATAAAATTTAGAATCAAAAACTATCACTTTTAATTATTTAAAAATAATAGCATTCAATTTAATGGTATCACTTGTAAAACTCAAAATTAGTTTTATATTTGCAGTCGCTTTCGGGGTGTAGCGTAGCTCGGTTATCGCGCCTGCTTTGGGAGCAGGAGGCCGCAGGTTCGAATCCTGCCACCCCGACAAAAGCTGAATAGAGATATTCGGCTTTTTTTGTGCATTTTTTTTTAAAAATTATATTAGTAATCGCATCCCGCAATGCGGGAAGGCTGCAAATTCTCCCGATAGATCGGGACAGCCACCCCGACAAAAGTTGAACAGAAATGTTCGGCTTTTTTTATTAATAAGAATACCATCAAAAACAAAACTCATCAATAAAATTCCTATTTTTGTTCAATCAAAAACTTAATACAACCATTTTATGCTAATAATAGGAATTGGAGGAGGAACAGGAAGCGGGAAAACAACTGTGGTGCATCAGATAATGAATGAATTGCCTCATACCGAAGTGGGAATTATCGCTCAAGATTCTTACTACAAAGAATCGACGAATCAAAGTTATGAAGAACGTGCAAAGACCAACTTTGACCATCCTAGAGCTATCGATTTTGATTTGTTGGTTCAACACCTCAAAGATCTCAAAGAAGGAAAAACCATCAATCAGCCCGTATATTCCTTTGCTACTCACAATAGAACTGACGACACCATTGTAACACATCCACGAAAAGTGATGATTGTCGAAGGAATTTTAATACTAACCAATCCAGAACTTCGAGAATTATTCGACGTAAAAATATATGTACACGCCGATTCTGACGAAAGATTAATTAGACGATTAAAAAGAGATATTTCGGAAAGAGGAAGAGATATGGAAGAGGTTTTAAATAGATATCAAACTACTTTAAAGCCTATGCATCAACAATTTATAGAGCCAACAAAGGCTTTTGCCGATATAATAATACCAAACGACAAATACAATACCGTAGCAATAGATGTGGTAAGAGCAGTTATAAATCAACGTATTCTATAATTTTTTTGTAACTTTATAACAATAATTATTTGAAGCTATTTCCTGCTATCCGCTCTATCTTGTCATTGCGAGCTTGCGCGGCAATCTCACAACAACAAGGATGTCGCTGCTATCAGGGCTAGGGCATTTGGTTTCAATACAAAATTCTCTTAAAAGCAGAACGAATCCTATGACAAATCCTTTCAAAGACAAACCTTGGTTCAAATTTTTAAGCAACAAATACGTTTGGGTTTTGTTGTTTTTTTCAACTTGGATGATTTTTCTGGATAATTATTCCTATTTCGATCATCGCTTTTTAGACAAGCAAATCGACGAACTCGAAGACAATAAGGAATACTACCAACAGGAAATCAAAAAAGATCAGGAAAAAATAAAACAACTCAAAAATCCGGCCTTTATAGAAAAATACGCTCGCGAAAAATACTATATGAAAAAAGACAGCGAAGACATCTACATCATAGAATTCGAAGGCGATACCATCGAAAAAGACGTTAAGAAATAGATTTTTGAGATAATAAATATAAACCCTGAACAGCAGATTTATGATTTAATATAACAGCTAATTTTATCCATTTCGATAATAAATATGAAGCGAGAAAAAAATCAAGAAACAGCTCAAAATCAAGCCTCCCTTCCCTTCGGGAAGGGCTGGGGATGGGCTTCCATTTCCTCCAAACAATGGAAACAACGAATCCAGTTTGAACTCAATGGCGCCGACTATAATGAAACCCTAATCTGGAATTCTCCCGAAGACATTCAGGTAAAACCATTTTACCATAATGACGAATTTCAGGGAGCATCTAGCGTAAATACAAGAGCATCTGAGTTTAAAATTTGCCAGAATATCTTTGTTCACGACCTCGCAAAATCAAACCTTCGAGCCATAGACAGTATCAATCGTGGTGCGCAAAGCATTCGTTTTACTATTGAAGACGAAAAAATAGATATCGAAAAACTGCTTGAAAATCTTCCTTTGGATAGAATTTCAATTTATTTCAACCTGAGTTTTCTATCCCTTGATTTTGCAAAAAAATTAGATGTGATTGCCAAAAATAAAAAGGCAACTTTCTTCTGCAACCTTGACCCAATTGGGCAATTAGCCAAAGAAGGAAATTGGTTTACAATCCCGGAAAAAAACAATTTTGACACTCTGAATTTAATTTCAGCAGCAACTTCAAACAATTCTTTTGTCAGCATTGACGCAGGTTTATATCAAAATGCCGGAGCCAACATGGTACAGCAAATTGGGTATAGCTTGGCTCAGGCCAACGAATATTTCAACCGAATCAAAACCATTAATAAACCCATCGTTTTCGAAGTTTCAGTAGGAACCAATTATTTTTTCGAAATAGCTAAACTTCGCACTTTGCGAATGCTTTTCAATCTGATTGCCAAAGAATACAACCACAAATCCGATTGTCATCTATTGGTTTCGCCCACAAAACGCAATAAAACATTGTATGATTACAACGTAAATATGTTGCGCACCACAACCGAATGCATGAGTGCAATTCTTGGTGGAGCCGATGCCATTGTTAACCTGCCTTACGACACCTTGTACCACAAAGACAATGAATTTGGAGATAGAATTGCTCGAAATCAATTATTGATTCTCAAACACGAAAGTTATTTCGACAAGGTCAATAATCCGGCCGATGGAAGTTATTATATCGAAAGCCTGACAAATCAATTAGCCGAAAAAGCACTGATCTTATTCAAAGATATTGAAGCCAACGGCGGTTTCCTTAAACAGCTCAACGAAGGAATCATCAAAAGAAAAATTCAGGAAAGCGCTGACAAGGAACAGGAATTATTCGATTGCGGAAAGGAAATCCTGCTGGGAACCAACAAATATCCTAACAAAAAAGACAGCATGAAAGAAAACTTAGAATTGTTCCCTTTCGTAAAAATAAAACCAAGAAAAACCCTGATTACGCCCATAATCGGAAAACGCTTGGCTGAAAAAATAGAACAAGACCGAATCAAAGAGGAAAATTAATTGAATTAAATACAATGAAAAATATAATAGTAGCACTAGTTTTTTTGGTTTCGTTTTCTGTTTTCTCCCAACACAGAGCAATTGAAATCACAAACATTAAAACCGGAAAAGTAAAAGTTTTTGAAGAAAACCAACGCATCAAAATCAGAACTTTAGACGGAAAAAAACACGTTGGAAACCTAAAAATTTTGGACAGTCTAAACTTTACAGTCAACAATCAATCTGTGAAAATAGACAGTTTAAAAAGCATAAAAAACCAACCAAAAGTTTTGGGAACAGTCAAAACCGTGGTGTTAATTTCTGGACTGGTAATTGTTGGAGCATCAATAATTGCAGCAACTGGTGGGAACGACGCAGCCTTTTTACTGTTTACAGTGGGTTCTGGTGTAACCATAAGTGCCGGACTTCTCGAAGGACTGAATGCAAATAATACTAATAATAAATGGATGTTTAAAATTGTCAACCCGAGCCTGAAAGAAGAACTGGAGAAGCAAAAATAATCTGATTTGTAAATAATAGGGGGAATGGAAAATGAAGAAAAAAATATGTAACCTACAAAAAACGACCGTTAGAATTTCAAAATAAAACGATTATATTTACAAGACAAAATAAAGAATTATGGAAGCAATTAGGCAAACTGTAAAGGTTAAAAATCATAAAATAAATATTACGTTGCCGGATAATTTTAATGCTGACGAAGTTGATGTTATCATTATGCCTTCATCAGCAGAATATACAATTCCTCAATGGCAAATAGATGAGGTTAGAGAGCGTACAGAAAAATATTTAAAAAATCCGGAAAGTGCCACAGACATTGACGATTTTTTAAAAGAAATAGAGATGAGATTCTAGGAATTTAATTTAAAATAAATTATGTCTTTACTCTTTATTATTTGCATCTTAATCTTCATTGTATCTTTTTGTTTTGGACTTATTTATTTAATAAAAGGAATATTTAAAAAAGACTTCTTCTATATAAAATCTAGTCTGATTTGCTTTGCAATTTGCATACTTTCTATAGTTATTCCATTAATTTCAATAGCCGATATGATTACTGAATCTTTTAGTAATTAAAACATTATGAGAAAAAACCTCCAACATATAAAAATTAAAAAGTCTGAAGCTGGAAGTCAGAAGTCAGAAGGAAAACCCTTCCTCACCGCCGAAGGCATCGAACTAAAAGAAAACTATTCCGAAAGCGACATCGAAAACCTCGAACATCTTGACTTTGGAGCTGGCTTTGCGCCAAATTTACGCGGTCCATACACCACAATGTACGTGTGCCGACCTTGGACTATTCGTCAATATGCAGGATTTTCTACCGCAGAAGAAAGCAATGCTTTTTACCGAAGAAACCTTGCCGCAGGACAAAAAGGACTTTCTATTGCCTTTGATTTACCGACTCACAGAGGTTACGATTCAGACCACGAACGCGTCGTGGGTGATGTGGGAAAAGCAGGCGTTGCCATCGATTCGGTCGAAGACATGAAAGTGCTGTTTGACCAAATTCCACTAGGAGAAATGTCAGTTTCTATGACCATGAACGGTGCCGTTTTACCCATTATGGCATTTTATATTGTCGCTGCCGAAGAACAAGGCGTAAAACCAGAACAACTTTCAGGGACGATACAAAATGATATTTTGAAGGAATTTATGGTGCGAAATACTTATATCTATCCGCCAGCTCAATCGATGAAAATCGTCGCCGATATTTTTGAATTCACGAGCAAGAAAATGCCAAAATTCAATTCCATTTCCATTTCGGGTTATCACATGCAGGAAGCCGGAGCCACCGCCGATATTGAGCTGGCATACACTCTTGCCGACGGTTTGGAATACATCAGAACTGGACTGGCAGCAGGAATGAAAATTGATGAATTTGCGCCTCGTCTCTCCTTTTTCTGGGCAATTGGAATGAATCATTTTATGGAAATTGCCAAAATGCGTGCCGGTCGAATGATTTGGGCAAAACTACTGAAACAATTCAATCCAAAAGACGATAAATCCTTGGCATTACGCACCCATTGTCAAACCTCGGGATGGAGTTTAACCCAACAAGATCCTTTTAATAATGTGGCACGAACCACCATTGAAGCAGCTGCGGCAGCTTTTGGCGGAACCCAATCACTACACACCAACGCCTTAGACGAAGCCATTGCTTTGCCAACAGATTTTTCGGCCAGAATTGCCAGAAACACCCAAATTTATCTGCAGGAAGAAACTAAAATTACCAAAACTGTCGATCCTTGGGCGGGCAGTTTTTATGTAGAAAGCCTGACCAATGAAATTGCCCAAAACGCCTGGAAACTCATCGAAGAAATCGAAGAACTTGGCGGAATGACCAAAGCCATCGAATCTGGAATTCCAAAACTGCGCATCGAAGAAGCCGCAGCCAGAAAACAAGCCCGAATTGATAGCAATCAAGATATTATCGTAGGCGTCAATAAATACAGATTAGAAAAAGAAGATCCCTTGCAAATTCTCGATGTCGATAACCAAATGGTACGCAGACAGCAAATCGAACAATTAGAACGTATTAAAGCAAGCCGTGACACCAAAAAAGTACAACTTTCACTCAATAAACTAACCCTTTGTGCCCAAACCAGCGAAGGCAATTTACTAGAAATTGCTGTAGAAGCCGCAAGAAACCGTGCGACTCTTGGCGAAATAAGTACTGCACTGGAAACGGTTTTCGGAAGATATAAAGCACAAATTAAATCCTTTAGTGGCGTGTATAGCAAAGAAATAAAAGACGACGAAAGCTTTGAAAAAGCAAAACAACTTGCTGACGAATTTGCAAAAAAAGAAGGTCGTCGCCCTAGAATTATGATTGCCAAAATGGGACAGGACGGACACGATCGCGGGGCAAAAGTCGTGGCCACAGGGTATGCCGATTTAGGTTTTGATGTAGATATTGGTCCTCTTTTTCAAACTCCGGCCGAAGCCGCCAAACAAGCCATAGAAAACGACGTGCATATTCTTGGCGTTTCCTCATTGGCTGCAGGTCACAAAACATTAGTGCCACAAGTCATCACCGAACTCAAAAAATACGGTCGTGAAGATATTATAGTCATTGTTGGAGGTGTAATTCCTGCACAGGATTACCAGTTTTTATTTGACTCAGGAGCAGTTGCAGTATTTGGTCCAGGAACCAAGATTAGCGAAGCGGCAATAACTATTTTGGAGGTATTACTAAACTGACGTTCAAATCATAAACCTGTCAAATTTAAGTAGCCAAACCAAAAAAATCATTAAACATCAAGATATTCAATATTTTTAATTAAATTTATCCTTTAAAACTTAATAATCAACCCCATCACTGATAATTTTTAACAAAAAAACTATGAAAAACAAAATTTTAATTGGAGGATTACTTGTAGTCCTTTTAAGTGTATCGATAGCCTGCAATCAAAAAAAGGAAGAGACAACCCCGATTGTTCCAGTAATCGACAAAGAACAACTCAAGACAGAAATCCAGGCAATTGAAGATAATTTTGCATCCGTTTACAATACTGGAAATATAGATTCTCTTACTTATTATGCAGACGATGCTACCAGTTATTTCAATGGAAAAATGCCTTTAATGGGTAAAGAAGCCATTCATCAATCTATGAATGAAGAATTGGCAAATTTCACAAAAGGGGATAAAATTTCCTTTGAAACCAAAGAAGTGTATGTGGCTGATAATGGAAATCATGTATTAGAAATCGGAGCATTTATATTTAAAGATTCCACAGGCACAAAATTACGAAGCGGAAACTACTTCAGTCTGTTTGAAAAAAGAGATGGCAAATATGTTTGCGTTAGAGATATGGGCAATTCAGAACCAGCTCCTGAGAAATAACAGCTAAAAAACTACCATTTTAAAACAAAAGCACTTCAAATGGAGTGCTTTTGTTTTAGGCGGGTTCTATAAATTAGACGATAATTATTTTTGAATTTATTTTGGATAGATTTTTTCTGTTTTTATATTCAAATAGCAGGCTATTTGAATATAAAAATGGGGAAAAGATGACAAAATAAAACAAAAAGAATATCGGTAAATATTTTAAAAAGTGATGAAAACTAATTTATAGAACCCGCCTTTAGTCAAAAACCTCTCTTTTTTCTAACTTTCAGAACCCTAAATATGTCTAAATTACCCAATGTAACGCCCAGTATTTTTGCCACAATGACCAAATTAGCAAACGAACATAAAGCAATAAACTTGGCCCAAGGATTTCCTAATTTTCCAATTGATGAAACTTTAGCTGAAATTACTGCAAATGTTATAAAAAAACAGGTACACCAATACTTACCAATAGCCGGTTATTCACCACTTTTGGATAATATTTCCAAACTAATTTCAAAACACTACCATCGAAAAGTATCGCCCGACACCGAAATATTGGTTACAACCGGTGCAACCCAAGCACTGTTTACAACAATAATCGCCTTGATAAAAGAAGGAGAAGAAGTCATTATTTTGGATCCAAGTTTTGATAATTATGAAGCACCAACTTTATTGTGCAATGCCAAAGCCATTCGAGTGGAATTAAATAAAGACTATTCACCCAATTGGGAACAAATTGAAAAAGTTATTTCACCAAAAACCAGAATGTTAATCATCAATAGTCCGCATAATCCTACTTCGAAGGTTTGGTCTGAAAACGATTTTATTTCCTTGGAAAATTTACTGGAAAAATATCCAAATATCCTACTATTATCTGACGAAGTATATGAATTTATTACATTCGAAAAGGAACATATCTCTATCCATTCCAGGCAAAAATTAATCGAAAGAAGCATTATTGTTTCTTCTTTCGGCAAATCATTTCACGTGACAGGCTGGCGTATTGGCTATTTAGTTGCACCAGAATATTTAATGACCGAAATAAAAAAAGTGCATCAGTATGTGGTTTTTAATGTGAGTAGTCTTTTACAAGCTGCCATCAGTGATTATTTGGAGGTTGTTTCCTTAGAAAACCTTGGTTCTTATTATCAAGAAAAAAGAGATTATTTTAGAAAATTACTCCAAAATAGCCGTTTCGAATTATTGCCTTGCGAAGGAACTTATTTTCAAACCGTGTCATACAAGGCCATTTCAAACGAAAACGATTTGGACTTTTGTAAGCGATTAGTAAGCGAATTCGGTGTTGCTGCCATTCCTATTTCAGCTTTTTATGGCAATGCTAAAGATGAAAAACTAATTCGGTTTTGCTTTGCCAAAGACAATGCCACACTAGAAGAAGCTGCAAAAAGATTGTGTACCCTTTAATGTCATTGCGAGCGTAACGCAGTGAAGCGTGGCAATCTGTTGAACTCACCACAATAGTCCTATCAATAGTCCCCCACCTAAATCATCCTCACCACACACCGTCACTACAATCTTTCTCACTGACACGAGCGAAGCGAGCTTAATCCCTTAATGTTTAAAAAATAAAACTTAAATTTGATTAATACTCATATAAATCTTTTTACTATGCATGCCTACTAATTATTTTTCCTTATATTTATAATTCTAAAAAACAAGACTATGGATTTTTCAGCAAAAATGCTTCGGGACGATGCCTTAAAGGGCAAAGTGATTGTGGTAACTGGTGGCGGAAGCGGTCTAGGCAAAGCCATGACTAAATATTTTATGGAACTCGGTGCGAAACTAGCCATCAGTTCTCGTGACCTCGAAAAACTACAAACCACAGCCAAGGAACTCGAAACCGAAACCGGCGGAACCTGTCTGGCGGTGCAATGCGACGTGCGTCATTATGACCAGGTCGAAGCTATGTTGCAACAGGTATTGAAAGTTTATGGAAAGGTAGATGTGTTACTCAACAATGCAGCAGGAAATTTTATTTCCCCAACCGAAAGATTATCGGCCAATGCTTTTGATACCGTGATTGATATTGTATTAAAAGGGTCTAAAAACTGTACGCTCGCTTTTGGGAAACATTGGATAAACACCAAGCAAACCAATTCCACTATTTTGAATATAGTAACCACTTATGCCTTTACCGGTTCGGCTTATGTGGTGCCAAGTGCTACTGCCAAAGCTGGAGTTCTGGCCATGACAAGAAGTCTTGCAGTAGAATGGGCAAAATACGGAATCCGCTCTAATGCCATTGCACCGGGACCATTTCCTACCAAAGGCGCTTGGGACAGATTATTGCCGGGCAACCTGGCCGAAAAATTTGATATGTCTAAAAAAGTACCTTTGGGAAGAGTAGGAAATCATCAGGAATTGGCTAATCTAGCAGCCTATTTGGTTTCTGATTTTTCAGCATACATCAACGGCGAAGTGATTGTGATTGATGGTGGTGAATGGTTGAAAGGTGCCGGAGAATTTAATATGTTGGAAGCTATTCCGGAGGAACTTTGGGATCAACTGGAAATGATGATTAAGGCGAAGAAAGGAAGTTAGCAGGAATTAGATTGCAGACAGCAGGTGGCTGTACATCCCTGATATAGGTTGACCACAAAAATCTAACTGATAACCCATAACCGACAACCGATATGGCGGTTTCAAATAAGTAGATCTCTAAAGTTTTTTTTATGAATTACTTTTACATCGGTTTGATATGCTTCTTTAAATTTTTCAAACTTTTTAATCTTTG
>DZAU01000063.1 GCA_022729635.1 Flavobacterium psychrophilum | reverse complement strand
TCTCCGGATTTTCCGTGAGTGATGAAATTTTTAGAACCATTCACAATCCAATAGTCGCCATCTTTAACTGCTGTTGTGTTCATTCCTCCGGCATCTGAACCGGTATTGTGTTCGGTCAATCCCCAAGCACCTATATGTTCAGCTGTGGCCAATTTTGGAATCCATTTTTTCTTTTGTTCTTCGTTTCCAAAACTTAAAATATGATTAGTACACAAAGAATTATGAGCTGCAACTGATAGCCCTATTGAAGGATCTACTTTAGAAATTTCTTCGATAACGGCGATATATTCGTGGTATCCCAGACCTGAACCGCCCAATTCTTCAGGAACTAAAACCCCCATAAATCCCATTTTACCCATTTTTTTGAATAATGAAACTGGAAATTTTTGAGCTTCGTCCCACTCCATAATATGTGGTCTAATATATTGTTCTGCAAAATCCCTTGCAGATTGTGCTATCATTACTTGTGTCTCGCTGTAGTCAAAGTTCATTGTAAAAGGGGTAAGAATTTTAAAAGTCCAAATATAAGGCTATAATTTTTGCCTTTTCAATAGACAAGCCTTTAATTTTTGTTAAATCTTCACTATTTTTTATATCACCATTCATACTTCGATAAGTAACTATATTTTTAGAAATGGGATATTTAAAATACGGAAACAAAGAAAGTTCTTTTATATTTGCATTATTTATGTCAATTTTTTTAACCGTTGGCAAAGCCGAAATTTTGAAATGAGTATTCAAATTTTCGATCACCTCTGGTGACAATCCCCAAATATCATTCATTTGTTCCATCGAAACAAAACCTCCAATATTTTCTTTGAATTTCAAAATCCGTAGCGAAATTGCCTCACCAATTCCATAAATTTTGATTAAATCTTCCTTTGAAGCTTGATTAATGTCGATTAGAACGATTTTTTCATTTTTGGCGAAAGCCGCATCTGGATATTTTTTATAGGTTGCGAATTTCTTTTTTTGGTGCACCCAATCCGGAAATTTGAAATAAGGAGCAATAGTATTCAATAACGAATCAGAAACTTTTGTGACAGCTTGAAACTCTTTGACTGAGTTAATGTATTTATTTTCTTTTCGAAAAGCAAGCAAACGGTCGATTTCGGCAACTGACATTCCTAGCTTGTAGCCTTTATAATCTGAAATAAAATTAGGATTGAACGGATAAATTTTTGGTATATAATTCTGTTTTTGCTCTTTCAGCGAATCGATTTCGGATTGTAACGAAAGCCATTTTTCCTTTTCGGGAGAATCATTGGCAACAGCACTAAAATCTACAAAAAAATAAAGCAGTTGTAAAATGATGATGATGGAAAACAATAGAAAAATACCTGATCGCTGGTTTCTAGAAAACGCAAAATAGGATTTTATGGTACTGAAAGTCATTCCCTTGAATTTGAATTAATGCTGCCGAATTAAATTTTGAGCCTTAAAAATAAGAAATATTTTATAAATTGATTCATTCTTCGAAAAAAAAATCAAAAATAAAAAAAAAGATAATTTAAAAAAAATAAAGAATTCTATATCGTTGTAACATTAAAAAAACAATATATTTGAAAACTATTAACAATAAACCATAAATATATGTCAATTTGGAAAAGAAAACCACTGGCTCAACTTTTAGCTGAAGCCGCCGATTCTGAAAAAGGATTGAAGAAAACTTTAACTGCTTCTGGTTTAGTCGCATTAGGAATCGGAGCCATAATTGGAGCTGGTTTGTTTTCGATTACAGGCCTTGCGGCATCGGCAAATGCTGGTCCCGCAATAACCATTTCATTCCTTGTTGCTGCATTTGGTTGTGTATTTGCTGGTTTATGTTATGCAGAATTCTCCTCAATGATTCCTGTTGCAGGAAGTGCTTATACTTATTCTTTTGCTACAATGGGCGAATTTGTCGCTTGGATTATTGGCTGGGATTTAGTTTTAGAATATGCTGTTGGAGCCGCAACAGTTTCGATAAGTTGGTCACGATATTTTGGAAAATTTTTAGGTAATTATGGAATTCATATAAATGATGCATATATGCTTTCCCCTTTTGAAGGTGGAATTATAAATATTCCAGCCGTTTTAATTGTGGTAACAATGTCGATGCTCTTGATCCGTGGCACACAAGAGTCAGCTTTTGTAAACGGAATCATAGTTTTATTAAAAGTATCTGTTGTTTTGATATTCATTGCCGTTGGATGGCAATACATCAGACCAGAAAATTACACCCCTTATATACCAGAAAATACCGGAAAATTTGGCGAATTTGGTTTCTCAGGAATTATTAGGGCAGCCGCAATCGTATTTTTTGCTTATATTGGTTTTGATGCTGTTTCTACGGCAGCACAAGAAGCTAAAAATCCTAAAAGAGATATGCCAATCGGAATATTATTGTCATTGGCAATATGCACCATCCTTTATGTTTTATTTGCCCACGTGATGACGGGAGTTGTAAATTATCAAGCATTTGCAGGAAAAGATGGGATTGCTCCTGTTGCAGTTGCGGTTGAATCAATGGGAAATGTTGGTTCAAATGGAATGATAACACCCGCATATCCTTGGTTAAACAATGCCATTTTGCTGGCTATTTTAGGAGGATATTCTTCAGTGATTTTAGTGATGTTAATGGGTCAAAGCAGGGTGTTTTTCTCTATGAGTAAAGATGGCTTGATGCCAAAAGTATTTTCAGAAGTTCATTCAAAATTTAGAACTCCAGCCAAAAACAATTTATTATTTATGATAATTGTTAGCGTTTTTGCAGCCTTTGTTCCTGCAAGAGTAGTTGGAGAAATGACAAGTATTGGAACATTATTCGCTTTTATTTTAGTTTGTATAGGCGTCTTGATTATGCGCAAGAAAATGCCCGATGCGCCAAGAGCTTTCAGAACCCCATTAGTTCCTTTTGTGCCAATTGCCGGTGTTGCGGTATGCTTGTTTATGATGGTTTTTTTACCATTAGACACTTGGATTAGACTTATAGTCTGGATGATGATTGGTTTTGATTTATACTTATTTTACGGAATGAAAAACAGTATTTTAAATAAAGGTGAATTTAGTTTAAAAAGCTATAAAACCGTCGCTAGCTCAGGTTTAGGCATGGTTTTGGCATTAATTGTCATTGCTTTTATTCATCATAACGACCCAGAAATAGATGATCATTTCTTATTTTATTTTTCCTTGATTTTCGCGGCAATTCATGCCTTAATTTATGCTTATAGTTTCAAAAAAGCAAGATAAATAATGTCTTAAAATAAAAAAGGGATTATAGAGTTTTCAAAACTTTATAATCCCTTTTTTATTTACAATCTTTCGTTACAAATCAAAAACCGAACTGCGTTTAGCTCGAAACAAATCTTTCAAACGAATCCAGAATGCCAATGTTAAATACACTCCAAACCACAGACCTGCGGTAACAAACGAGATGTAAATAAAAAACAATCTCACATCTGAAACCCGCATTCCCAGTTTATCGGCTAGACGCGAAGAAACATGAAAACCGTATTTTTCAAAAAAATATTTAAGTTGTAGTATGCTTTTCATTCTTTGAATTTTGGGTAAAATTACGAAAATATATAATTCTTAAATCAACGAATCAACAAATTAACTTTTCTTCAATAATTCCATTCCAATGGCACAATCCAGACAACGGCTTTTATTGCAATATTCGTTTTTGAGTTGCAATAAAGACTGAGATTCAAAGGCATTTTTTGATTTTAATTCAAAAGAACTGAACTTGTCTATAATTGCGTTTTTCTCTGAGGCAACTTCATTCAATAATTGAATCAAATCTTCTGAAATCTCTTTTCCCTGACTTTTTGCATAAGCAAATCGAAGCGGAATTATAGTGTTTATTATTATCAAATCTATAAATGATTTAGAAAACTGCTTTTTCTTTTTTGGACTTTCTTTGTCAAACTGGTAGTGGTTTTGCCAATAATTGGATACTGAAATTTCAAAAATTTCATCAATACTTTTCACCGAAGTAGAAGTTATAATTCTCGAAAATAAATTATGTTGATCGTAATATAAATTTGCCAATTGCGACAATCGAATCGTTGGGAAATTATCTGGTCGATGTTTGAAAAACTGAACGGGTTCAACGATTTTTTTCTCCAGTTGATATTTGTGCAGTAAGTAAAAATACCTGAATTTCAAATCCTTGAAATAATTATCCTCTTTTTCAATAGCTAATAAACCCGCGCCTCCAAGTAGCAAGGCTTCCAGATTTTCGACCTCGAAACTTTCTTTTCTTATAATAGAAAATGGGATTGATTGAGTGATTTTTAAGAATATTTCGCCATTTGTATTCAAACCAAAATTCTTTGCCAAAAGACAAAACAATACTGCTTCCCAATCGTTATTAGTTTGTTCCAATAACTCATAAATGGGTTTTGATTTCCTTTCCAAACGTTCGAAAAATAAGCGTTCCTGCCAGTTTCTTATAGTAAAATCCTCTATTTCTTTTAATTGTTTTTCACAAAAAATCCAGGATTTTGGAGTTATTAAGGATTGATAATTGGCAATTGTAGTTGCATCAACATGTTTTTTTAATTCCAAAACTGGAATTTCGGTATTATTGCCTCTAAAAATTTCGGTGTCGTGTTCCCAAACTACGTGAAGAATTACGTTTTCATAAGCCGAATCTCTTTCGTGATGATGCACATACCAATCCGAAGATTTAAGATGAATCTCGACATTTCCTGCCCATTTTTGGTCTCCGATAATAATCTGGGCATTAAAAAAATCTGGTCCAGCGAGTTCTAGATATTGTCCAATATTGACAATCGTGATTTCCTCTCCATTGAAAGTTTTCAAATTCAGGGTATTGAATTTCTTGAATTTCCAGAGATAATGGAGAAAATCTTCTTTCATTTTTTTTTAGATTATAGAGAAGAGAAAATAGATAATAGACTCGTGCCGAAATACTAAAGTAGTAAAAAATTGCAACTGAAGCAATTTATCTCATCAAATACAATTTGGCACAAGCCCGAGCATCGGATAAGGCTTCGTGATGATTTAAATCTATCTTCATTTTGTAGCAACAATCACTTAATTTAGTTGGCTTCAATCCTTTGGCTCGGTATATTTTTACCGTACATTCCCATCGAGAACCAATATTCAAATCAGCATAATTCAAACCGTACAATGCCATTGATTTAGCCAAAACATTTCGGTCAAAACTTTCGTTATGAGCCACAACTACTCTGTTTTGAAGGCGTTTTTGTATTTCGGGATAAACCTGTAAAAAAGATTTTGCATTAATGGTGTGGTGTGGATAAATGCCGTGAACCGCTATTGTGAATGGGGAATATTGATTATTTGGAGGTTTTATCAAACTCACAAATTCATCCACAATCACCCCGTTTTCAACAGTTACAATCCCAACAGCACAAGGATGGAATGCTGTGGCTGTTTCAAAATCTATGGCGGTAAAGGTCATTTTGATTTAAGATTTTAGATTGCAGATTTTAGATTGCAGAATTTTGACATTGAAATTGTTATTGCCATTGAAATTGAAATTACAAAAACAATGATTTTGGTAACATTTCAAGAAAAGGCATTGCTTTAGAATAATCTAAGGATTCGTACTCAAAACCTAACCTCCTAAGATTATCATAATACAATTGATGGTTTTGATAATAGTGTTTTTCGCTTTGAACAAACCAGGCTTTGGTGCCAAGTTTTTCCGATAAGAACCATTTTTCCAACATTCGTCCTGAACGTCCATTGCCGTCATTCCAAGGATGAATTTTTACAAAAACCAAGTGAATCATACTGGCAAAATAAAAAATTTCTTGAAAATTTAATTTTTGTTGAAGCAAAGTTTCAATATCTTCATAAAATTGAATCATTTCATTATTTACTTGATTTGGCAAAGCAGCAACATATTCTATTCGCCCTTCATCGTTGGTTATAAACATATTTTGGGAGCGATGTTTTCCCTGCTGGTTCTTGGCAACTATATTCTTTGCTAAAAGTTTGTGCGCTTCAGAAATGGTTTTTTCGTTTAACGGATTCGAATTTGCAAAAGAATAGGCGTTATACAAATCGTCAATTTTCTTTGTATAATCTGGGAGAAATGCTATTCCAAATTTTTTATGTTTAATGTAAGAATCTAATTCTATTTCTTCCCCTTCGATTTTGCTTGAAAACACTGATGCAACCGAAGTGTAAAAACTAAACGATTCAGTAGAAATTTCGGCATCACAAAGGGCACTGAATTTTTTTTCTAATCCGTGAGGGAAATTTTTTTTATAATCTTCAAGAAGTATTTCTGGGATTATTTTCATTGATGGCGTAGTTACTTTACAAATATAAAACAAAAAACCCACAAGGTTCAAAAACCTTGCAGGTGTATTTATATAAAAACGGAATAATTACAATTTGTTCAATTCCGAAGCTTTAATAGTAATCATCTTTCCTTTGTGCATTATCACAACCGATTGATCTTTTGCGATTTTTTCTTGAATTAGTTTTTTTGAAACCAATTTAAGCCCTTCGCTTATTTTTTCTGAAAATTCAGTTTGTTTTCTTTTTTGCGTATTCATCGGTTATTTTTTAAATAAATTCCAATTCTTTTCATCTAAAACCTCCATTGAAATAGTAGTAACACCTTGTGTGGTTTTGCCCGCTCCGTTGCATCCTGCTATAATGTATATTGTTTTTTCTTCCAATGTAAATGTATAATTATAACTCTATTTTATCGATCCAATAATATCCGATTTGGTAATAATATGGTGGCGTCCGTTTTCTAAATCGACCAAAACAGCTTGGTTTTCTTTAGTAAACAATCTGGAAACTTCTTCGATTGTGGTTCCCAGTTTTACAATGGGATACGGTTTTCCCATAATTTCACGGATGGGTTTTTCTGCCGAATTTTTGTCGTTTACATAACTTTCAAATAAATCAGTTTCGTCAACCGAACCTACAAAACCGGAACTGTCAATCACCGGAATTTGAGATATTTTGTGTTTTCGCATTCGTTCTATGGCATGCGAAACCAATTCTTCGGTGCGAACCACAATCAATGGTCTGGCAAGATTGTCTTTGATAATATCTTCGGCTTTTGTAATTTTTTCGTCCAGAAAACCACGTTCCCGCATCCATTCGTCATTGTACATTTTGCCCACATAACGGCTTCCCGAATCGTGAAATAAAACTACAATTACATCTTCAGGTTTAAAAAATTCTTTGAGTTGCAACAACCCTTTTATCGCCGCACCAGCTGAATTTCCAGCAAATATTCCTTCTTCGAGCGCAATTTTTCGGGTATAAACTGCGGCATCTTTATCGGTTACTTTTGTAAATCCATCAATTATAGAAAAATCGACATTTTTTGGCAAGATGTCTTCGCCAATTCCTTCGGTGATATAGGAATAGATTTCGTTTTCGTCGAAAATTCCTGTTTCGTGGTATTTTTTAAACACCGAACCATAGGTATCAATTCCCCAAATTTTAATATTTGGATTTTTCTCTTTTAAATATTTTCCAACACCCGAGATTGTTCCTCCGGTTCCCACACCCGAAACAAAATGAGTGATTTTTCCATTGGTTTGTTCCCAAATTTCCGGTCCTGTTTGTTCGTAATGAGCCAATGAATTAGACAAATTATCGTATTGGTTTACATACCAGGAATTAGGAGTTTCTTCGGCTAATCTTTTGGAAACCGAATAATAGGATCGTGGATCTGAAGGTTCCACATCAGTGGGACAAACCACTACTTTTGCACCAACAGCACGAAGAATATCCATTTTTTCCTTGGATTGCTTGTCTGAAATCACGCAAATGAGTTTGTATCCTTTAATTATGGCTACCAATGCCAATCCCATTCCTGTATTTCCTGAAGTTCCTTCTATGATAGTTCCTCCGGGTTTCAGACTTCCATCAGCTTCGGCATCTTCGATCATTTTTACTGCCATTCGGTCTTTGACAGAATTTCCAGGATTAAAAGTTTCCACTTTGGCAAGCACCAAAGCCGAAATTCCCGAAACTACCTTATTTAGTTTTACCAAAGGCGTTCCTCCTATTGTTCCTAATATATTTTCTGAATATTGCATTTTGTAAAAATTTTAAATTTATTGGAAAAAATTCCAAACCAACCCAAATCGGATCATAAAATCACGATACGGATTATTGGGAGACGAATAAAAATTATATCCCGAAAATGACGAATTAAAATGTTCGGCGATGAGATATATTCTGGTCCTTTGAATTTTGGCATTAAAGAAAAAATCAAAGTTGGCAAAATTGCCGATTTCCTTTTTGTCTTGAACAAAAAACTCTCCAATTACCGGATTGTATTCATTTGCATAATAATTGGTGAAATAATTAAAGGTCACTCCTGTTTGAAAAAACAAGGCTTTATGAAACATTTCCTGTGAAAAACTTAGGGTATTTCTGGTAAGAAATTCAGGAACATTGAGCACATTATCTAGTTGATCTGTTTTTTGAAATAAAATCGTGTTGTCTAATCCAAATTTCCCAAACTTAAACTCATTACTCGCTTTCACCGACAAATAATTGATGGTATTTGCATATTGTGTCGGAGCAATTATTTGTTGCTGCAAAGCGATTTGTTCTGGTGTAGAAACATCAGCAAAATACAAATGATCATTAAAAGTCGAATATTGGACAGACGCTTCCACCCAAGGTGTAACGGCATTGACGCTAATGGAATTTATTTTTTCGTTCTTGAAATCATTCGACCAATTGTAATTTACGTAGCTGCTTTGATACAAATTATAATTGTTATTGGGCAATTTATTGATGTTTTGATACTGAAATGACACTTGTGTTTCCTCGTTCAAATCATATTGCATCTTTGCCTCCAGATGAGACAAGGATTGATTGGTAACCGATCTTGAAAATAAAAATTTGCCGTTCCATTTGTTTTTTTGATAATCATATTGACCGCCGATGCTGTTTATTCTTTGGCTAATGGAACTTGGAACGGTTTGATTGTCCAAAACTAAAATTTGACTATAGTAATAATTATCAAAAAAATCGTCGGCAAAAAATTGGAATTTCCCCAAGGTTGTGTTTTCGTAAACAAGCCCCGCTTTATTATAGGTTTTATTGTAATGCGTTTGGTCATTTATCCCAGTGGTTTTATAGGAATCGCCAAATCTATAGATTTCTTCACCACCAACTGATGAAGGAACTGTTGCCTGATTGTATTCGAAATATTTATTTTCGTAGTTAAATTGATGCGTTACATATAAATTATTATTCCCCGCAACCGAGTTGACTCTGAAAAAATGGTCTAAAAATATACGTTTCCCTTTCAGAAACGATTTTGCATCGGTCAAATAAACTTCTAATCTTTCTCTATTTATATAAGCCGAATTGCCACTTTCAAAATCTTCAATAGTTGTGATTCCGCCATTTTCCTCGTTTAAAATATCTTGCCCTGTAAAATGTGCTTTGGCAAAATAACGTTCGTTTTTAGTATTATAACTCGTTGTAAATCTGAAATTTCCAGTACTCGATAATTGATTAGAATATTTTCCTTCAGAACGCAATCCTTTATAAGCAATAGAAAAATTGAACCGTGGCGAAGTATTTACAGTAAAAAACGCATCCAGATTCTGCCCTTTTCCCATCACCGTTTTAAAATACAATTCGGTAACAGGAGTCGCCACCGAGCAATATCGAATTTGATTGGCTTCGAGAAAATTAAAATGCTTTGCCTTGAAACCAAATTCAGGATAAGGCGAAAAACTGTTTAAACTGTATTGCAAAGTATTGTACGTTTGCCCTTCGTTAGGAAAAGGCAATAATCCAAAAGTGTCTTTACGCAAATAGTTAAAACTATATAGTTTTTTTACCGTTAACGAAGTGTCGATATAAGTAGTGTCGCGTTCCAAAGTAATCACTCGATACATATCGATTGTGGCTACTTTTTTTGGTTTTTTTATAGAATCAGACCTATTGTATTTACTATTAAAATCAATTTCATTCGTCTTTTTTTCTTGAGAAAACAGGAAAATGGGCAATACTAAAAGATATAAGAAAAAGAGAATCCTCATTTGGAAAGATATATAATTAGGCAATTATTCTAGAAATTTAACCAAGCAAAGGTAAATGAAAAAACATACAAATAAAAAAACGCTTTAATTATAGCAATAAACACTACCCGATATTTTAACCAAAATCAATTTTTGGGCGTGACCCATCAGATTGCTTCGTCGTGCCTCCTCGCAACTTCGGGTCGGGCTGTTCGTTCCCGCTTTTTTTGAGGCGAAAAAAAATCGCCTCAAAAAAGAGCTCCACTTCCATCCCTCACGCAAAAAAAGATTGGACAACTTCTAATAAGTTGTCCAATCTAAATCCTATTATCTCGCAAAAATTGATAATATTTGCCTTCAAATAGCAACAAATGCTCCTAAGCAATTTTTCAAATTTCACTTTAGAATCTGGAACCGACGAAGCCGGACGTGGCTGTCTTGCCGGACCAGTTACGGCTGCAGCGGTTATTCTAAACCCCCTAACCCCCGAAGGGGGAATTAAAACTGATTCCGAAAAATATCTTTACGAATTTATTAATGATTCAAAACAATTATCCGAAAAAACCAGAGAAAAACTAAGACCCATTATTGAAGAAACGGCAATTTCATTTTCTGTAACGCATTTGCATCCTGACGAAATTGACGAAATCAATATTCTGAATGCTTCGATGAAAGGAATGCAAGAATGTGTTTTGAAACTGAATCCAATTCCTGAATTTATAATTGTGGATGGGAACCGATTGTTGAATGCAAAATTAGGGTTAGTTACCCATTTTGGGAAACAATTTTCGAAAACTGAAATTGAAATATTGAAATCAATTCCAAACCAAAGCATCATAAAAGGCGATTCAAAATACCTGAGTATTGCTGCGGCTTCGGTGCTTGCAAAAACCTATCGCGATGACTATATGAACGCCATTCACGAAGAATTCCCGATGTATAATTGGAAACAAAACAAAGGTTATCCCACACAAGAACACCGCGAAGCCATCAAAAAATATGGAGTTACCAAATACCACAGGATGAGTTTTAGGCTGCTACCAGAACAGTTGAAATTAGACATTTAGAATGTTTTTTAATAAAAGCCCATTTGATGATTTATAAAGAATTATTTATATATTTGGGAAATAAATAA
>DZAU01000062.1 GCA_022729635.1 Flavobacterium psychrophilum | reverse complement strand
GCTTGAGGGGCTGGTGCTCGAAAGGGCGTGCGGGTTCAAATCCCGCCGTGGTCACGAATAAAAAGAACAGCCCGTAAAATAATCAAGCTTGCTTGAAATTATTTTATGGGCAGTTCTTTTTTCAAAGCGGAGCTTTGTTGGGAAAGATGAAATCAATCCCACTATGATCACTTTTAATACACTACTTAATTTATTGTATATTAAGTGATGGCATTCCTTGGTTTTAAATCTGGGATAAATCTAGATGATAATTAATCGAGTTTTTAATGTTATTTTTCAAACCCAAATAATAAACTAAGAATAAGAATGTTATCTCTATAGAAATAATAAATAAATTTGAAAGTTAATTCCAAAAGTGTATATTAGCCTCCCATTACCAAAATAGCTAACATAAATATGAAAGAAGTTATAGCGACACCAAAAAGAAATTCATCTGTATTTTTTATCTTTTCATTTATGTTTTTGGGAATTCTCGGAGTACATTCGCAAACTGTTTTTTATGATTCCATCCAGAAACAGAAATATGCCTTGATCGATGTTCATAAAACTTACGAGAGAGTTATAGAGAAGGGTTATGTTTCTATTGAAATGTTTGAATATTTAGGTAATTATTACTACCAAAGCAAAGATTTTGAAAAATCAAAATTGTACTTTGACATCTTATTCAAAAAATACAAATTATCCCAGATTTCGCCAAAAAGTATAGCACTTTATAAAACTCTTTAGAACTGTAGAAATCAAATTATTAAAAAAAATGTCTCAATAATTGTGAGACATTTTTTTTGTAATAGGATAAAAACTGGATTGTTTATCCCTTCCCTTTTGTAGCTTTTTTCAAATCATCACCACCCGGAATTTTCATTTTGTCTGTAAGAATCGAAATTTCATTCAGGCTAAAATCACCTAATAACGACATTAATACGGTTTCATTTTCAGGATTTGCTCCTTCGATAAACATTAAAAGTTCCTTGACCTGACTTTCTGTTTCTCCAGACTTAACTAAAATTCTAATGTTTTTTCCTCCATCATTGATGCGCATTAATTCTTCCAAACCGGCAGTTTTAATGTATTTTTCAGCCGATAATTTCATTTCGGCCGAAACTTTTGTACTCGTAGTCGTAAACACTTTAAGACTGTCTAGCTTTTTCATCAAGTCTAAATACTGTTGAGTCTCTTTGTCATTGGCATCAACCTTTACGTTTCCCATCATTTGAAACATTTTCTTGTTGACCACTATCGAAGTCACATCCTCTTGTCCGTCATATTTATCGAAAGCCGATTGGGCAAGAAAAGTGTTGGAAACTAAAAATAGTACTATTAATAAAATATATCTCATTTTTTTTTGTTTAATACTGTTTAATTGAATTCTATTTTACAAACCCATAACAAAGGGTGTGCCAATGCAATAAAATTATGAAAAATTTGTACTTTCGTAATAAGTTGGAATAACTTTTGCTGATAAAGATAAATATAAAATTTTAAAATAATACTTTTACGATTAATATACCAAACACAAAATATGAAAACAACATTCAAGTTCATCCTCATTTTCCTATTAGCCGCATTTTCTTTCCAAAGTTGCCAGGATCAGGACGATATTACAACACCTACTAATCTGGAAGTCAATGATTTTATCTGGAAAGGAATGAATCTTTACTATTTGTGGCAAGCCGATGTTCCAAATTTGGCAGACAACAAATTTGCAAATCAACAACAACTAAACATTTTTTTGGGTAACTATTCAAAACCAGAAGAATTGTTTGATGCCTTGAGAGTAGATCCTAGTATTGACCGATTTAGCTGGATTGAAAGCGATTATACTCACCTCGAAGGATTATTGCAGGGAACAACGGACAACAACGGCGTTGATTTTGGTTTGAGTTATATGCCGGGCAGCACAACTAATATTTTTGGTTGGGTACGTTATATTGTTCCAAACTCTGATGCTTCAACAAAAAACATTAAACGTGGCGATATATTTACAGGTGTAAATGGCACGCAACTTACTCTCAGCAATTATGAAAATTTACTTTTAGGATCAAATTCAAATTACACCTTAAATATGGCTGATTTAAACGCTGGAAACATTACTCCAAACGGAAAAACAGTTGCATTGACAAAAACAGTTTTAGACGAAAATCCTATTTTTATAAACAAAGTGATAACATCCGGCACTCATAAAATTGGTTATTTGATGTACAATGGTTTTTATCCAAATTTTGACAACCAGCTCAATACTGCTTTTGGCGCTTTAAAAAATCAAGGAATTACAGATTTTGTGCTTGATTTACGATATAATTCCGGTGGTTCTGTACAAACGGCAACTTACTTAGCAAGTATGATCACAGGGCAACATACCGGTAAAGTTTTTGCAAAACAGCAATGGAATAGCAAGATTGAAAGTTATTTTAATGCCAATGATCCGAGTTCATTATTGAATTTGTTTACTGATAAAATAGGTACAACTCCTATTAACAGTTTGAACTTAACAAAAATATACATCCTTACCACAAAAAGCACTGCTTCGGCAAGTGAGTTAATAATCAATGGCTTAAAATCCTATATGGATGTTATTCAAATTGGAGATATTACCACAGGAAAAAATGTTGGCTCTGTTACTTTATATGATTCTCCCGATTTTGGTAAAGAAAATAGAAATCCAAATCACAAATATGCGATGCAACCTATTGTGTTGAAAATCACAAACGCTGCAGGTTTTGGAGATTATTATAATGGATTAACACCAACATATCAGCAAAAAGAAACTTTAAGTACTTTGGGCATCCTTGGAGATCCTTCAGAACCTTATTTATATTTGGCTATCGGAAAAATTACCGGAACAGCGAAAATGGCGAAACCAATTCCGGGATTTGAATTTGATGATTTTAAAGATGTAAAATCCATAATAGGACAAAACCAAATGTATCTTGACAAAGCTCCCGAAGGTTTATTGAAGGCTTTGGAGTAACAAATTAAACCTATAAGGTTTTAAAACCTTATAGGTTTTGTTATTTTACAAATTAAAAGTCAACCCTAATTTGAAGTTTCTTCCCAAAGTGGAATACCCAATATTTTCAACAAAATCTGCATTTAAAATATTGTTTACCGTACCAAAAACAGACAATCTGTTTTTCACCAATTCATATCGAGTAGTTGCATTTACCAATTGATATGAACCCAAAACAACATTTTGCGTCGTATAAGAATTACCATCGAAGAAAGCGTCTTTTCTACCATCAACATATTGATAATTTACGTTTAAAAAAGCCCTTTCAGTCATTTGAAAATCCAAAGATGAATTTAATTTATGTTTTGGTATCAATCTATCCAAAGCTTCATCGACTTGTGTAAAAGTATAATTGGAAATCCATTTGATGTTTTTGGTGATGGCAAAAGTAATTTCGGTTTCAACTCCTTTTGCTTTATTGGTTCCATCAATGTTGACATAATTTCCCTTATAAGTCACAGGATTGAAATAAAATCCAATAAAATTATTTTGCTCACGGTAAAATCCAACAGCAGAAACTCGGATTTTTTTGTCGAAAAGTTGGGTTTCAAAACCGGCTTCAATCGTACTGTTTTTTTCAGGAGTCAGAGCAGTATTTCCATATTCGGAATACAATTGGTACAAACTTGGCGTCACAAAAGCCGTGCTGTAAGAAGCCAAAACCTTCAAAGGAAGTGATTCAAAATCAAAGGAAGGGTTCAGGTTATAAACCAACTGGTTTCCGTATTCGCTATGAATGTTTAATCGCGCTCCAGCATTGATATTCAACCCAAATTCCGAAATATAAACTCCCGTAATATAAGGATCAATCATATTGAATTTGGCACTTTCTTTCGCAACATCACCATAAGGAGTTTCGCTACTCATATCGTGAAACTGATATTGTGCGCCAGTTACCAAAAACAAGGATTTAGATAACTCATATTTGTTGAATCCATCAACATTCACACTTCTTGAATCATATTGCGAAAGCCCAACTGTCCCTGAATAACTGTCCAATTCATCGTAAGAACGAGTTAATTTGTTGAAACTCGAATTCAGTATAAATTCCCCTTTAGTGTATTTGTATTTTGGTAAAAAACCAAAACGAAATTGCTCCGTTTTTGAATGATTCAAATCCGTATCGTTTATTCCCGTATTGTCAAAACCACCGTCATAATCATTGTTGATTTTGTCAAAATTACCAAAGAAATCCAATGTCAATTTATCGCTGGCTTTAAAACCCAATTTAGCCAAATAATTGATTCTCGAAAAACGGTCTTCTTCATATTTTATGTTTTCATTTGGTGGAGCAATTTGAGACATTCCATTGATTTCAGCACTGTTTAACGAAGCAAAATAATTGACTTTATTTGTGCTTCCGTTTACTGAAAATCCTTGGTTGAAATTTTCCAAATCTGTATTTTTATCCGTTGCAGTAGTATTAGTTCCGGCATTAAAATAAGCGTTTCCTTGAACAGCTCTTTTTCCAGATTTTTTCAAAGTAATATTGATCACCCCTGTCGCTGCGCCGGTTCCGTACAAAGTGCTGGCGGCACCTTTCATAATTTCGATATTTTCCACTTGCTCTGCGGGAAGCAAGCGCAAGTCATATTCTAAACTAATTCCCGAAGCATCGGTCACAGGAATTCCGTCAATTAGAATAAGCACTTGGCTGCTTTTTCCACCTCGAATATAGTATCCAAGATTTTTCCCCGCAACGCTTTGGCTACCGTTAATTTCTAAACCCACAACGGAATTCAAAACAGATGCAATAGTTTGTCCTTCCCTCTTTTTTAAGTCTTCGGAAGTGATTTTTGTGATTACTTTACCTGATTTTTCTTTGGCCAAAGCAAATTTAGAATCAGAAATTACCACCTCATCTAATGGAGTTGGTGAAGCAATGCTGTCTTTTTGTTGTGCAAAAACACAAGTTGTCATCAGCACGAATAGCGCACTAATACGAACGATTTTGTTGTTCATTTTAATAAAACATTTAATGATAGAAATGGGAGAAAAGCATAGAATGACCCATACCCAAACCTTTTTTCCCGAAAGTTTGATACTCGATGTACTAGGCAGGTCTCCTGGCTTGCGTCTTGTTGTTTACCTTCCCATTCAAAGTTAGAAATTAGAAATACGAAGTAAGAAGTATTTAACTTCTAACCTCTACCTTCTGACCTCCAACTTACAGAACAGTGGTTTTGTAGATAACAACAAGCTTGATAGCTTACAGTTGCGGGTACAGCTCGGGATTTTTGAATATCGATTTAGGATTTTTGATTTAGGATTTGTTACAATCTGAAATCTACAATCTACAATCTGAAATCTTTCACCTGATTCCCTTTTAATGCGGTTTTAAAATTAAAAACAGCAACCTCAATACGGTGGCAAATATAGGATATTTGAAATCAAAATCATTAAAGTTTTATTTATATATTTGTATAAATAATAGAATTATGGAAACAATCATCGTTCATCCAAAAAACAATGAAGAACAAAAAGTGATAAAAGCTTTTCTGGAAGCATTGAAAATCAAGTTTGAAAATCTTAAAAACAAATCGGAACGCACGAGCGATAGCGAACTGGCGAAGCAAAGTGATTATAACCCTGAATTTGTTGCCTCTATGGAAAGAAGTATCCAAGATGCAAAAGAAGGAAAGGTGACTAGAATCAAACTTGATGATATATGGAAATAGATTTTACCAAAGAAGCAATCAAACATTTAGACTATTTCAAAAAAATTAATGATCCCGTAATTCTGAAGAAAATTCGCCAACTTTTAGCAGCAATTTCAGAAACTCCGTACTCTGGAATAGGAAAACCCGAAGCACTGAAATACAATTTTACTGGTTTTTGGAGCAGACGAATAAACAACGAACATCGCTTAGTTTATCGTGCTTTGGAAGAAAAAAAATTATTGAAGTCCATTCCCTAAAAGGTCATTATTAACGAATCTTACTCCTTCTTATCGTCCTTTTTCTTAGAAAGTTTGATTACCAACCAAATAAATCCAACCAAAAAATGCAGAATAATTATTCCTGCCACGATATACATAAATGTGTTCGAATTGTCTCTCATTTTGTTTAAATTTAAACCAAAGTTAAGTAATTTTAAAAAAAATAAAGCATCAAAAGTTACACAAGCCTAAATTTGTAAAATCAATATTATACTTTTGTAAAAATTCATACAATGAAATTGGCTCGCAACTATTTTTTGTTCTTCTTCATAATTTTATTCTTTATTCAATGCAAAAATGAAACAAAAGAAGATAAACTGATATTTCACTCCAAAAATGAAATTCAATATGCCAAAGGATTAGAACTCTACAAATACCAAGGCTTTTCCATCCTAAAAATAATGAATCCTTGGCCTGAAGCCAAAGAAAGTTTCACCTATATTCTCCAAGAAAAAAACGGAATTATCCCGGATAGTTTAAAGCAATTCATAACAATTTCAATTCCTATAAAATCAATAGTTGTAACCTCAACAACTCACATTCCGGCATTAGAATTATTGGGAGTTGAAAACACTTTGGTTGGTTTTCCTAATACTGATTATATTTCTTCGGAGAAAACCCGAAAATTAATTGATGCTGGAAAAGTTCGAGAAGTAGGAGTCAATGAAAATCTGAACACCGAAGTTTTAATCGATATGAACCCAGACTTGATAGTCAGTTTTGGTTTGAACAATAGCAATCCAACCTTGGATAATCTCCAAAAAAGTGGTTTGAAAGTAATGCTCAACGGCGATTGGACGGAACAATCACCATTGGGAAAAGCGGAATGGATCAAGTTTTTCGGAGCGTTATACGGACTGGATTCCAAAGCAAATGCAGTGTTTTCAGAAATTGAAAAAGAATATAAAAATACTTTGGCTTTAGCCAAAAAAGTAACATCAAAACCAACAGTTCTCAGTGGCGCAATGTATCAGGGACAATGGTACGTTCCGCAAGGCGAAAGTTGGGCTGCCTTGTTTTTAAACGATGCTCAATCCGATTATTTATGGAAAAACACCAAAGGAACCGGTGGTTTATCCTTGCCTTTTGAAAAAGTATTGGAATCCGCAAAAAATGCCCATTTTTGGATAGCTCCAGGAGATTTTTCATCCTTGAAACAAATGAGCAACAGCAATCCGCATTACAACCAATTTGCTTCGTTTAAAAATAAAAAAGTATATTCGTATGCCGTAAACAAAGGAGCAAAAGGCGGGATTCTTTATTTCGAATGGTCTCCTACTCGCCCCGATTTGGTTTTGAAAGATTTAATCAAAATTTTTCATCCGGAATTATTGCCTAATTATAACCTATTTTTTTATCAAAAATTAGAATAAGTAACCAATTAAAAATTACGAATGAAAAATTAAAAATTGTTGTATTAATTGAATTCTCCCAATGAAAAATTCACTAATTATCACTAATTTTTTATCAACTTCGTCGAAATGACTAGATACTTGAAAATAAATGTTCCAAAACCGAAATACTCTCCTCTTCTCCCTTTTAACATTGACATTGCTATTGCTATTGTTATTGAACATCAGTTTGGGTTCGGTTCCCATCCCAATAAAAGACGTTTTCAACAGTTTGACTGGAGGAAATGCAAGCAAGGAAACTTGGGATTATATCATCATAAATTATCGTTTACCAAAGGCTATTGCGGCAATTCTTGTGGGAATGGGACTCGCCATCAGTGGCTTGTTAATGCAAACTTTGTTTAGAAATCCATTGGCTGGACCAGATGTTTTAGGGTTAAGTTCCGGAGCTAGTTTGGGCGTGGCAACTGTTATTTTGGGAGTGGCTTTTTTACCTCCTTTTTTGGCTTCGTTTTTACTTTCTTCTTATGGAATTATTTTGGCTTCGAGTTTGGGTAGTTTCTTGGTCTTATTGGCCGTTTTGTCTGTTTCACAAAGTTTGCGCAACACAATGGCAATCCTGATCGTAGGCTTGATGTTTGGAAGTTTAACCAATGCAATTGTGGGAACTTTAACCTATTTAAGCTCCGCCGAACAGTTGCAAAAATTCACTTTTTGGTCATTGGGAAACCTTGGAAATTTGTCTTGGTCGTCGATTGTAATTTTGTCGATTTGTGTTGCGATTGGTTTGTTTTTAAGTCTTTTAAACATCAAACCTTTAAATGCTTTGTTACTTGGCGAAAACTACGCCCGAAGTTTGGGAATGAACTACAAGAAAACGAGAATGATTATCATCTTGGCCACCAGTATTTTAACAGGAAGCATCACTGCTTTTGCAGGTCCAATAGCCTTTATTGGATTGGCAGTTCCACATATTGCCAAATTGGTTTTTCAAACCAGTAATCACACGATTTTATTCTGGAGTACTTTGCTTTTGGGAGCGATTATTATGCTGATTTGTGATAGTATTTCGCAACTTCCAGGAAGTGATTTGACGTTGCCAATTAATGCGGTAACTTCTATTTTTGGCGCACCAATCGTGATTTGGTTGCTCATTCGAAAACGTAAAATGATGAACTGATTTTTTAAACACATAGAAACATAGTTTTTATTAATTTTATAATAGACGCTTCGCTGGATTAAAGAAAATCATAGCTATGCATCCAAAGAATTAACTATTTAACTTTTTTTTATATGTTTCTATACGCTTACTATTTTAAAAAAATAACGCTGCTATGATAACACAAAAATATTTAGATGACTTAACTTATGAAATCATTGGTTCTGCCATTGAAGTCCATAAAATAATGGGCAGAGGTTTACTTGAAAGTGTTTATCATCAGTGTATGAAAGAGGAATTATTGCAAAGAAAAATAAATTTTTCTACAGAAATGAAAGTCCCATTAGTTTATAAAACAACAGAACTCAAGATAGATTTTAAATGTGATTTATTCATCGAAAACTGTTTAGTTGTTGAGTTAAAATCTGTAGTGCAACCAAATCCTATATTTGAAGCTCAACTTCTGACTTATATGAAGCTTTTAAAAGCACCGAAAGGAATTTTAATTAATTTTAATTGTTTCAATATTTTCAAAGAAGGTCAGAAAACTTTTGTAAACGAATATTTTAAAAACTTACCCGAAAAATAAACTAATTCTCTATGTTTGAAACAAAGTTTCAACTATAAATTCTTTTATAGAATCATAATACTATGTTCCGAGCCTGCACAGAGCGAAGTCGAAGTGCGTTTAAAAAATCTAAATAAAAATGAGCAATAAAAACATTCTTTCAACTTCAAATTTAAGTATTGGTTACAAAACCAAAGTCTCGACAACAACCATTGCCAAAAATATCAACTTGAATTTGCAGGAAGGGAAATTAATCGCTTTAATCGGTGCTAACGGCATCGGGAAATCAACACTTTTAAGAACCATTACAGGAATCCAGAAACCCATTTCGGGAACAGTTTTTTTAAACGATAAGAACATTCAAGAATTAAATGCTTTGGATTTGGCTCAAAATCTAAGCGTAGTTTTGACTGAAAAATTGCCTCCAAGCAACTTGACTGTTTGGGAACTCATCGCTTTGGGAAGACAACCTTATACGAATTGGATTGGAACATTAACCGATAATGATATTGCCAAAATAAACGAAGCAATAGAACTGACACAAATTGGGCATTTATCATCAAAAAAACATTTCGAAATTAGTGACGGACAATTGCAAATCGCTCTTATTGCACGAGCTTTGGCACAAGATACACCTTTGATAATTTTGGACGAACCCACGACTCACTTAGATTTATTGCATAAAGTTTCGGTTTTTAAGTTGCTAAAAAAACTAACGAAAGAAACCAACAAATGCATCTTGTTTTCTACTCACGACATTGATTTGGCAATACAATTGAGCGACGAAATAATCCTTATGACTCCCGAAAATGTAGTTCAGGACGAACCCTGTAATTTGATTTCAAAAGGGAATTTTAACACTTTATTCCAAGATGAACATATTGTTTTTGATAAGGAAAAAGGGAAGTTTGTGATTTCTTCTTAACCACGAAGACACGAAGTCCTTCGACACACAAAGTTCGCAAAGTCTTAATACTTAATACTCTTATCTTAATACTGAAATCTGCCTTTTCGCTTCACCAACCACAAAAGCAACCGAATTGGCAATATTAAAACTGCGAATTAATTTCGACATTGGAATAGTCAAATGATTTTCGAAACGATTCAAAACTTCTTCACTCAAACCAACACTTTCTTTACCAAAAACCAACCAATCTCCATCCTGAAATTCCGCATCGTAAATCGATTTTTCGTTATTAGAACTCATCAAGAAAACACGGGATTTGTCAGGAATAATTGTCATCCACTCTTCTATATTTTGATATTCGGTAACATCAAGATGCACCCAATAATCGAGTCCGGAACGTTTCAGATTTTTGTCATTGATGACAAATCCAAAAGGATGAATAAGGTGCAAACGGCTTTCAGTGCCTACACACAACCGACCAATATTTCCAGTATTGTTAGGGATTTCGGGTTCTACGAGGACGATGTTTAACATAAAGTGGGAAGTTAGAAGTTAGAAGGGGGAAGTGGGAAGTTAAAAAAAGTCATCGACTTCCAAAATTTCTCCCGCTTTTAAATCATTCAAATGTACGTTTCCTATTCGAACTCGTACCAATCGTAAAGTAGGAAAACCAACGGCTGCGGTCATTTTGCGAACCTGTCGAAACTTCCCTTCATTGACTGTAATTGAAGCCCAAGAAGTTGGACCGTGGCGTTCGTCTCTGATTTTTTTCCCTCTTGGTCCAAAATTAGGAATTTTGTCGATGATAAAAGATTCACAAGGTTTAGTAATGTATTTTGTGCCGTTGAAACCAATTTCGACCCCTTTTTTCATTTGATCAATGGCTTCTTGAGTTATAATCCCATCCACTTGAACATAATACTCTTTATCCACTTTTTTGCTTCGAACAATTTCACTCATTTTTCCATCTGTAGTCAATAAAAGTAAGCCTTCCGAATCTTCATCGAGACGACCAATGGCCATTGTTCCTGTTGGGAAATCGTGTAATTCGCCCAAGAGTTTTTTCTTGCGTTTCAATTCATAAATAAATTGACTTAAATAACCGTAAGGTTTGTGGAGGATGAAATGGTGGTGTTGGGACATTCAATTTTGTTTGAGTGAGCAAAGATAGTTTTGTTTTTGAAGTTATAAAATCGCTTTTTGGATAATTTCTTTTAAATAATATTAAAAAAGGTGAAACAACTTTTTTTATATTTTAAAATAACTACTGCATATTATTCCTTACTTTTACTTTTTAGAAAATCCATTCTTGTATGTCAAATTTGC
>DZAU01000135.1 GCA_022729635.1 Flavobacterium psychrophilum | reverse complement strand
TAAGGTAAAAGCCAAATCAGCTACACGGTTTTTGGTGGTGATGAGAATGGAGAAAGTGGGGTTTTGCATTGCAAAAAAAGTGTTTTTAAATATACTAGCTTTTCAAGATGGCTTCCTTTATTAAAAACCGCTTAAATTGGCTCACTGTTTCTATGAAAAAAGGAGCAAGTTC
The DNA here is from genome assembly GCA_022729635.1 of Flavobacterium psychrophilum. Classification (GTDB taxonomy): domain Bacteria; phylum Bacteroidota; class Bacteroidia; order Flavobacteriales; family Flavobacteriaceae; genus Flavobacterium; species Flavobacterium psychrophilum_P. Next base: position 2,557 of record DZAU01000135.1, on the reverse strand, counting down.
TAATGCTTCTTGATACAGTTCTTGAAAAGCTACTGCCGAATATTCGTGAACGGCTTGGTTTCTAAAACTTTTCAAAGTCATTAATTTTTCTGCGTTTTCTACTACGCCTATTTTTTCTAACAAATATAAACGATCAATAAACAGTAAATTATCTTCGCCTTTCAGCTTAAAATACCCTTTTACAATTTGTTGAAAAAAAACATCAGAATTTCGGGTGAGTTTAATAATCAATGCGTCGAAAGCTTCGGTTTCTTCAAAATCATAATTGGTTTTTAAACCAATAGCTGCACAATGTTGGAGTGATTTGGTCAATCCATTCATTGCTGTTTCAAAATTAGAAAATGATTCTTTATAGGCTTCTAAAAATAATTTATTCATCGTCTAAAAGTTTTGCATAACTCAATATATATCTTTTAAAAGCTGTATCTTGAGATTTTTCAAAATTTACAATATCCATTTTTTGCTCGCCAAATTTTGAAAAAAATAATTGTTTCATTTTAAACATTTCGCTATGATGAAGCTTCTTTTTGGTTAAAACCAAAATATCTATATCGCCTCCTTTCTGAGTATCATCTACCCTCGAACCAAATAAATAGACTTGATTTGAAGGCGATTTTTCTTTCCAGTAATCGCAAATAAATTTTTTTTGTTCGGCTGCCAATCGCATTGTTAACTTTTATATTAATAAACTGTCAGGTATAACAAATATAGTATTAATTATGTTATTTTTAGTTATTCGTTGTGAAAATAGTTGCCACAAAACAAAATTTTGATATTGATTTAGAGAGAAAATTTTTATTTTCTCCAATGTAAAAGCCAAATCAGATAGGCGATTTTTAGTGGTGATAAGGATGGAGGAAGGTGGAATATGGCATTGTAAGGACTGAGATTAAAATTGTAACTGATTAATAAGACAAGAAATCTATTTTTATACCGCTAGTTATTTCAAAATAGTCCAATACAAATTGGACTAAATGAAATATACAGCGGCATTACACCAAAACGATTAGACTATATTGCACTTGTGTTTGATATTAACATTCAATCATTTCAATTAGTTTTTGCGTATAATCAGACATAAAATGCGGTATAGTTAGCAATCCATCTCGATAGGATAAATTTTTCAAAGAAAATTTAATAGCTAATTTAGGTTCGTATTTTTTAATGTACAAACTTAAACTTTTACTCCTTACATTTTCGTTTGATTTTACTTCGATAGGAATAATTTCATTTTTATTTTGCAACAAAAAGTCAACTTCGGCTTCGTTTTCCGATGTCCAATACCGAGGAACAACTTCAAAATTCGGAATTAGACTTTGCAAAATGTAATTTTCTATCAAGGCTCCTTTAAACTCAACAAACAAGCGATTCCCCTCGGAAAAAGCAAAGGAATCCAATTTCGACATTTTTCGTAAAACACCCACATCAAAAGCATAAATTTTAAAAGCACTCAAATCATCATAAGCTGCTATTGGCAACTTTGGACTTTTGTTCAGGGCGATTCTATAAACTAAACCCGCTTGTTCCAACCACCTAATGGCATCTTCATACTCCCTTGCCCTTGCTCCTTGCTTTACTAATTGATACACAAATTTTTTATTTTCACGACCCAACTGTGAAGGTAGTGAATGCCAAACTAGTCCAATTTTTGCAATATCTTTCATCACACTATGCTTGGCAAAATCATATTCATACGAACGAATTAAATCAGAAAGAACAGCTTCGGACTGTGAAAAATCACTGGTTTCTAAAAATTGTAAAGCCACAGCAGGCAAACCACCAGTGATTAAATATTTTTTAAAATGATCTTTTATAGTCGAAAAAAACAAATCGGGAATAGCCTCAATTTTTGAAATACTATCGAGATAGGAAGTCATTTTTAGGTCGCATTGTTCTAAAAACTCAATAAAACTTAAGGGATAAAGCGTTAAAAACTGCACTTTGCCAACAGGAAACGAATGCCCACTTCCCAAAGAAATTCCTAATAGTGAACCCGCACAAACTACGGCAATTTCAGGTTTATTTTCGTAAAAATACTTTAAGGAATTTAGAGCAGGAAGACATTCCTGAATTTCATCAAAAACCAATAAAGTAGTTGAATCTATAGCAATTCCAGTTACTATCGAGAGGTTTTCCAGAATGCGATTTACGTCTTTTGTGTTTTCAAAAAACTGCTTTAGTTCGGGTTTTTCGTCAAAATTAATATAGGCTATTTTCTGAAAATGATTCGAACCAAGCCATTTCATCAAATAGGTTTTACCCACCTGACGAGCACCATTTAGCAACAATGGTTTTCGGTTAGCTGCGGAAGCCCATTGCATTAATTTTGTTTCTAAACTCCTTTTGAAAATAATTTTCACAGTTTTAATGGGATAAATGTGATTATAATCACAAATATAGTACTAATTATGTGATTTTTAGTTATCCGTTGCGAAAATAGTTGCCACAAAACAAAATTTTGATGTAGATTTTGAGAGGAAATTTTGGTTACTCTAAAGCAAAAGCCAAATCAACTACACGGTTTTTGGTGGTGATGAGTATGGAGAAAGTGGGGTTT
>DZAU01000134.1 GCA_022729635.1 Flavobacterium psychrophilum | reverse complement strand
TTTTTTCAATGTGATGCCGATGTGGTGGGTTCAAAATCGTTGTGGCAAGAAGTAGAATTAGTGCAATTGTATGATGCGGTTTTTACACAATTGGGTTTAGATGGTGTTACGATTAAAATCAACAATCGAAAAATTCTTTCGGGAATTGCCGAAGTCATTGGTGCGAAAGATAAATTAATCGATTTTACGGTGGCTTTGGATAAACTTGACAAAATAGGTGAGGACGGCGTAAAAAAGGAAATGATTGAAAAAGGAATTGCAGAATCTGCGATAGAAAAAGTGCAACCTTTGTTTAATTTTACGGGAACAATTTCGGAGAAAATCGATAAACTTTCTGCTTTATTAGCTGCTTCGGTTGATGGAATGAAAGGCGTGGAAGAGTTGCGATTTATTTGTGATAAGGTGACAAACCTTGGCTTGAATAAATCGATTTTGGATTTAGACGTGACTCTCGCTCGTGGATTAAATTATTACACCGGCGCAATTATAGAAGTTGCTCCGCCAAAAACTGTTGCAATGGGTTCAATTGGCGGTGGTGGAAGATATGATGATTTAACAGGAATTTTTGGTTTGCCAAATATGAGTGGAGTGGGAATTTCCTTTGGTTTAGACCGAATTTATTTGGTTGTCGAAGAGTTGAATTTATTTCCGGAAACAGTTACTTCAACATCAAAGGCATTGTTTATTAATTATGGCGAAAAAGAAGCCTTTTATTCGATGAAAGCGATAATAAAATTGAGAAATTTTGGAATAAAAGTAGAACTTTATCCTGATAATGTAAAGGTTGGAAAACAGTTTCAATATGCTGATAAAAGAGAAATTCCTTATGTTGTTATTGCTGGCGAAACCGAAATGAAAGACGAAAAATTTTCCTTGAAGAATTTAGTTTCAGGAGAGCAGGTTTTGTTAGATTTTGAAAATTTGAAGGTGGCATTACAGTAATTTCATTTCGAAAATAAAATAAAAAATGTCCCGATAATTCGGGACATTTTTATTTGGTAGAATGTTGTGATTATACTTTTTTAGAACAACATTTTTTCTTGTCATTTTTACAGGCTGATTTTTCATTTACAGTGCAAACTTTTCCTTCTGCTTTGCATTTTGCCTGACATTTTGCTATTTCTTCAGCAGTCATCGTTTTGGAGGCAACATTTTTGTTAGCACAACAAGATTCTTTTTTTGTGGTTTCTTTGACTGCAGGTTTTGTTTGTTGAGCACTTACAGTAATTGAAAACAGTGCAAATGCTAAAAGAACAATAATTTTTTTCATTTTTATTTATTTAAATTGTTAATTGTTTGTTTTTTATTTTGGAAATAACATCAGAATGGGGCAAATATAATAGGAATATTGATTAATAAAATACTCAATACGTTAATATTTTCTTAATCATTTATAGTGATTTTTTATTTAATAATTATTTTTTTGCTGTTTTCACCTTTCGAAGTTTTGACTTTTACTATGTAAATATCAGAACTGACATTCTTTATTGGAATCTGAATATTGCTTTGATCTTGTTCTTCAACGTCCCATTTTGTAACCTGCTGCCCCAGCATATTGTATAGAGAAACAGTATTTACAGTTGAATCCAGAATATTATTTCTGATAATTAATGTTTTATAATTGTTCGAATATAGGATGATAATTTCATCAGTTGATTCGTTTTCGACCACGTCTAAAGTTTGTACTTGACTTTCAAATCTCAATGAGAAGCGTTTGTTGTAATCTCCTATTGCAAGGTTTGTTTTAAAATCACTGTTTTTAAGGTCGTGATAATTTCCTGTTAGTGTATCGTGTAAATAAATTTTGGTACTGGAAGAAACGTTTTCAAGTTCATCAATTTTTATGGTCACTTCACCCGCATTTGCCACAACAAGTCCTAAAGGAATAATTCGATTAGTATTAAAATTAGGAACTCCTTGAATCACAAATTGACTATCATTTACATCCCAGAACATATCATTTTCGTTGGTGTCGTACATTGGAGCATCGTAACCAATATCAAATCCATTGGTAGTGTTAGAATCTGCTCCGACTAATAGTTGTCGGTGTGCGCCAATTGCAGAATTAAAGCCCAATCTAATTTTTGGTTTGGCTTCATTAGTACCTTTAGTTACAGCTCTTTTTTTCATAAAAACAGAACTAGCCACACTTTCTCGTTTGAAAGCACGTTGATTATTTTGGAACACTATCGAACCACCATCTACAACCGTTGGAATTTGTGAACCCGAAACTTCAAAATCTAAGTATCCATCGATAAAAAATCCTTGAGCTATAGGAACATATCGTTTTGGCACGTTTGCTCCATTGGCACGATCATTTAAGTTTAATGGGCTGTTATTTATGGCTACAACTCCACCCATTAAGGTATAAGTTGCATAACCTCCTTCATATTCCGCTAAATTGTGATTGTCACTTATTCCAAAGTGATCCCAAAAATATAGCGCTCCACTAAATTTATTAGAACTTGCTCTACATCCTATACAATCTCTTAAATTATCTTTTATAAACTCATTGGCATCAAGTGCTGAAGGATACGGATTCCCTACTAAATAACTGTTTTCTTTTACCAAATTAAGTGATACTGTTCCTGAATTAGGTTTTCCAATAAAGGAATAGTTTTGGGTAGTTGTAATTGGAGCTGTCCCTCCTGTGCCTTTCATAGTAAATGCTTCACCCACATTCAAAGCTCCATTGCTGGTGATATGATTCCATTGAAAATAGTTTGCCCAATCTGCCCCTTCGACAATTGGTGCATTGTAAGACCAAATCCAGCGATCGGTTAATTTTATTGGACTTGAAATCGCAG
>DZAU01000133.1 GCA_022729635.1 Flavobacterium psychrophilum | reverse complement strand
TCTAAATTTTATACTTTGAAAATAAAGGGAACTACATTTATGGATTGTAGCATTATCGCCGTGGATTTTATGAGCGCCGATTTAACCGAAGTAGTTTTCGACAACTGCGATTTATACCGTTCCGAATTTGCTAAAGCTAATGCCAACAAAGCCAATTTTAAAACGAGCTATAACTACACGATAGACCCAACAAAAACCAAAATAAAAAAAGCACTGTTTTCGCTTGACGGAGTGAAAGGATTGCTCTTCAAACACGAAATTGTTGTAATTTAAACACTTTTAACTTTTTTAATTTTTCTTTAAAATCTCAACATCAATAATTTAATTCTGTTTTTATTTAAAGAAAAGAAAAAATCACTACTTTTATTCGGTTAGAATGGCTACAATTTTGAATCGCCAATTCCAGCATTTTTCAACCAAACTTGATGTCCAAAAAAAGTAATCCTATTATCCCATTCAAAATATGATATATATCATATCTAAAGTGATTATTTTTCGTGAAATTTGATACATTAATCTAATTTAAAACTAATTATATATGGCAAATTTTGATATTAAACACATTAAAAATGTTGTTTTGTTGGGTCACACCGGAAGCGGTAAGACGACTTTAATTGAATCTATGTTATTTGAAGCTGGGTTAATTAATCGTCGAGGGTCAATTTTAGAAAAAAATACCGTTGCTGATTATACTGACATCGAGCACGAAAAAGGAAAATCTTTTTTCTCTAAATTAGTAAACACAAAATGGAAAGGATATAAAATTAATCTTCTGGACACGCCAGGTTATGACGATTTTGCAGGAGAAATAATTGGAGCAATGCGTGTTTCTGATTGTGGACTTATGCTTTTAAATGCCTCGATGGGTGTTGAAGTGGGCACCGATATTATCTGGGAATACGCAAATGATTATAAATTGCCCATATTATTAGCCGTAAATCATTTGGACAATGAAAAATCAGATTTCGATAAAACCATAAAAGAAGCCAAAGATCATTTTGGACAAAGTGTGGTTGTAGTTCAATATCCTTTAAATCAAGGTCCTGAATTTGATGCCATTATCGATGTTTTGAATATGGTAATGTATAAATATCCAAAAAATGGAGGAAAACCAGAAAAAGCCGCCATTCCAGAAAGTGAAATGGATAAAGCTAATAATTTGCATCAGGAATTAATTGAAACCATTGCCGGAAATGACGAAACCTTAATGGAACTTTATTTCGAAAAAGGAGAATTAAATGAAGATGAAATGAAACTGGGCTTACACCATTCACTAATAAAACACGAGATTTTTCCGGTATTTTGCGTTTCTGCCAAGAAAAATATGGGTAGCGGCAGAATCATGGGATTCATTGATAATGTTTGCCCATCGGCTTATGAAATGCCAAAACAAAAAACTGTTGACGGAAAAGAAATTGAATGCATCGAAAATGGACCAACAGCCATATTTATTTATAAAAACCTTTCGGAGCAACATATTGGAGATTTAAGTTTTTTCAAAGTACTTTCCGGAAAAATTAAAGTTGGAGATGAATTGACCAATGAAAATACGGGTCAAGTGGAACGAATCAATCAGTTATATGAAGTTGAAGGAAGCAAACGAACTCCCGTAAATGAGTTGACCGCAGGCGATATTGGAGCTACTCTAAAATTAAAAGACACCCATATCAACAATACCTTACACCAAAAAGGAAAACATATTGAAATTGAACCAATAAAATTCCCAAATCCTACTCTTGCTATCGCTGTTGAAGGAACAAAAAAAGGCGAAGAAGAAAAACTATCCATTGCGTTGCATCAATTGGTTGAAGAAGACCCGACAATCAGCGTTGAAGTTTCCCCAGAACTAAATCAGACAATTATTCACTGCCACGGTGAATTGCATTTGGCCATCATAAAATGGAAGTTAGAAAAACAATATAAGTTGTCTGTGAAGTTTATTAATCCAAAAATACCATATCGTGAAACCATTCAAAAAAGTACCGAAATCACGTATCGTCACAAAAAACAATCTGGTGGTTCAGGACAATTTGCCGAAGTTTCGATGAAAATAGAACCTTGGTTTGACGGAATGGATGAACCAAAAGGATTCAATATTAGAGGAAAAGAGGAAATCGACTTGCCTTGGGGCGGAAAATTAATTTATTACAATTGCATCGTTGGTGGCGCTATCGACACTCGTTTTCATCCTTCAATTCTAAAAGGAATTATGGAAAAAATGAATCGTGGTCCACTTACGGGTTCTTATGTTAGAGATGTCAGAGTTATTTTATTCGATGGTAAAATGCACTCCGTTGACAGCAACGATTTAGCCTTTAGAACTGCAGGAATGATGGCGTTCAAAGAGAATTTTGTAAAAGCTGACCCACAATTATTAGAGCCTTTTTATCGTGTTCAAATTCAGGCTCCGGAAGAACTAACTGGTGCAATTATGAGTAACATTCAAACCCATAGAGCTAATGTAGAAAGTATGGATGGCGAAGGACAATTTACGGTCATTACCGCATATCTTCCTTTTGCCGAAATGCAGGAATTTGGAAGCGATTTGCGTTCCATCACTCAAGGAAGAGCACGATTTACCGCAAAATTCAATCATTATGAATCGGTTTCTTTTGAGATGCAGAAAAAATTAGTTTCCGAATTTAAAAAAGAAGAAGAGCTGGTTTAAAAGGTATCGAAAGCACTATTATCAAAAAAGAGTCCCACAAATTTTACGGGACTCTTTATTACACTGATTTTTAATATATTACAATAAAAAATATCTACTTTTACAATAAAACTTTTTTAGTTATGAAAACATTAATTTTAAGTTTAGTAATGCTAATTACAT